>DASUMX010000247.1:0-3851 GCA_036277455.1 Thermoleophilia bacterium | reverse complement strand
AGCCGCTCTGCGGCCCCGGCGAGGCCATCGCCCTGGTCACCGACGCCGGCCTCGAGCACGCGCACCGCTTCGGCCTCGAGGACGCCGCCGCCCTGGCGCGCTTCCTCGCCGTGCGCCTGGACGCGCTGCGGGTGTACTGAGGCGTCCGGACCACGGCGGACATCGCTTGACAATGCCCCCGGCCGGATGGACGATGCCCGTGATGCGGTCGAGCTAATCCGCATTGCGGACGACCTGTCGGACCCCCGCGCGCCGGCCAACGCCTCGGGTCCGCGTCAGCGACCATGGGGAGGTAAGGGTATGGCGGAGGACATGAGCAAGACCGGCGCCTCCGGCGAGAAGACGCTCATCAGAGACATCAGTTTCTGCGGCGTCCCGGAGAACGGTTCCAACGCGTCGATGGTGGACGTCAAGGACGGCAAGATCGTCCGCATCCGCCCGATGCACTACGACTGGAAGTACAAGAAGGCGGATCTCAACCCCTGGAAGTTCGAGGTGCGCGGCAGCACGTTCGAGCCCAGCATGAAGACCCTGATCCCGCCGTACAGCATCGCCTACAAGAAGCGCGTCTACTCCCCCGCCCGCATCCGCTACCCGATGATGCGCGTCGACTTCGACCCCAACGGCGAGCGCAACCCGCAGAACCGCGGCGTGAGCAAGTACAAGCGCATCTCCTGGGACGAGGCGCTGGACGTCATCACCAGCGAGATGCAGCGCATCAAGGAGAAGTACGGCCCGACCGCCCTGCTCTACCAGTGCGACCAGCACGGCGAGAACAAGGTCGTGCAGGCCTGTCACGGCGCGGGGCGCAAGCTGCTGCGCGCCTGGGGCGGCTTCACCCTCCAGATCCGCCAGCCCGACAGCTGGGAAGGCTGGTGGTGGGGCAACAAGCACTTCTGGGGCTGCGAGCCCGTCGGCCAGGGCCAGCAGAGCAACCTGCTGTGGGACATCTCCAAGAACGCCGAGCTGCTGCTGTTCTGGGGCTGCGACCAGGAGACCACCCCGTGGGGCTGGCAGGGCCAGCTCCCGAGCCGGCTGAGCTACTGGTGGAGTGAGATCGGCATCAAGCAGATCTACGTGTGCCCCGACCTCAACTACGCCGCCGCCGTGCACGCCGACCGCTGGATCCCGGTGCTCCCCAACACGGACGCCGCGCTCTACCTGGCGATCACGCACCGCTGGTTCAGCAAGGGCACCTACGACAAGGAGTACCTCGCCACGCACGCCGTCGGCGTCGACAAGTACGAGGCCTACGTCATGGGCGAGGAGGACGGCGTCGAGAAGTCGCCGGAGTGGGCGGAGCCCATCTGCGGCGTCAAGGCGCGCGTCATCAAGGCCCTCGCCGACGAGTGGGCGAGCAAGCGTACGACGGTCGTCATCGGCAACGGCGGCCCCGGCATCCGCGGCCCCTACGCCACGGAGCCGGCCCGCCTGCAGGGCATCTGCCTCGCCATGCAGGGCCTGGGCAAGCCGGGCCAGAACCAGGCCAAGATGATCGAGTGGGGCCTGTTCGACAAGCCCGACCAGTACGCCCAGCCCAAGCCGCTGCGCGTGCCGTACCTGCGCAAGGCCTACACCGGCGGCCACCCGGACGAGAGCAACCACCCGTCGTTCATCCCCAAGACGTACATCCCGAAGGCGATCCTCGAGGGCGAGTGCGACTGGTGGGGCTGCGAGTCCGAGACCGCCGACCGCGTCAACCAGTTCGAGCACTACAAGTACCCGGCCGACGGCTGCTCCAGGATCCACATGGTGTGGACCGACTCGCCGAGCTGGATCACCTGCTGGAACTCGGGCAACGACTACGTCAAGGCCATGCGCCACCCGGACATCGAGTTCATGTTCGCGCAGCACCCGTGGCTCGAGAACGACTGCCTGATGGCCGACGTCATCCTGCCCGTGAACACCAAGCTCGAAGAGGACGACATCGCCGGCGACATCTTCAGCGGCCAGACCAACCTGCTCTTCCCCGAGCACAAGTGCATCGAGCCGCTCGGCGAGAGCTTCAGCGACTACGAGATCGTCGTCATGCTCGCCGAGCGCCTCGGCCTCAAGGAGGAGTACACCGGCGGAAAGACCATCCCCGAGCTCATCAAGTACGGCTGGGAGACCTCGAGGTGCGAGGACCTCATCAGCTGGGAGGAGCTCAACGAGAAGGGCTACTACGCGGTGCCGACCGACGACGGCTGGGAGGACATCCCCGCCGGCTTCTACAACTTCTACAAGGACCCGGAGAAGTACCCGCTCACCACGCCGACCGGCAAGCTCGAGTTCGAGGCGTCCGGCCTCGTCGAGAACTTCCCGGACGACCTCGAGCGGCCGCCGGTGCCCAAGTGGGTCGCCCAGGGCGTCACGCACGAGGAGACCGTGGGTACGGAGCGCTCGAAGAAGTATCCGCTGCTCGTGTGCTCCAACCACCCGCGCTGGAGCGTCCACAGCCAGCACGACGACATCACCTGGCTGCGCGAGATCAAGACCTGCAAGGTGACCGGTCCCGACGGCTACCAGTACCACCCGATCTGGCTGCACCCGTCCGAGGCCGAGAAGCGCGGCATCAAGGACGGTGACGTGGTCAGCATCTTCAACGACCGCGGCACCGTGCTCGCCGGCGCGTACATCACCGAGCGCATCATGCCGGGCGTGATCTACATCGACCACGGCGCCAAGTGGGACCCGATCGTCCCCGGCGAGATCGACCGCGGCGGCGCCATCAACACCATCGTGCCCCGCGGCACCACCTCCAAGAACGCCGTCGGCCACGCCGTGAGCGGGTTCCTCGCCGACTGCGAGAAGACCGACATGGAAGAGCTGAAGGCCAAGTATCCGGAAGCGTTCGAGAAGCCGTTCCACCCCTGTGCCGGGCCCGGCTTGGAAGCCTGCATCTGGGGGAGGGCGTGATGGGCAAGGTCCTCGTCATCGATCTCAACATCTGCAACGGCTGCTACAACTGCCAGGTGGCCTGCAAGGACGAGCACGTCGGCAACGACTGGTCGCCCATCGCCAAGCCCCAGCCCGACACCGGCCAGTTCTGGAACAAGGTCACCGACCTCGAGCGCGGCCAGGTGCCGAAAGTCAAGGTCACCTACCTGCACAGCATCTGCCAGCACTGCGACGACGCGCCGTGCATCCCGGCCTGCAACGTCGAGGCGATCTACCGCCGCGACGACGGGGCGGTGATCATCGACCCGGACCGCTGCCGCGGCAACCAGCTGTGCCTCGAGGCGTGCCCCTACGAGGACGTCATCTGGTTCAACGACTCACTGAACATCGCCCAGAAGTGCACCTTCTGCGCGCACCTCCTGGACGACGGCTGGACCGAGCCGCGCTGCGTGGACGCCTGCCCGACCGGGGCGTTCCGGTTCGGCGACGAGGAGGACCCGGAGATCCAGGCGCTCGTCGCCAGGGCCGAGCCCCTCAAGCCCGAGCTGCACGTCAAGCCACGCGTGTTCTACATCGGGCTGCCCAAGCCGTTCATCGCCGGCGCCGTGTTCGAGCCGGACGTGGACGAGTGCACCGAGGGTGCAAGGGTCACGGCGCAGAAGGCCGGCAATGGCACGGTCTACGAAGCCGTCACCGACAGCTACGGCGACTTCTGGCTCAGGGACGTCGAGCCAGGCGAGTACACGGTGCTCGTCGAGAAGGAAGGCTACCTGCCGCAGAAGATGGGCCCCGTCGACGCCACCAGGGACATCAACGTCGGCGACATCGCGGTCTGGAAGGCGTGAGCGGGGCCTGACGACAAGGCGCCGGACGGCGCTTGAACAGAGCCGGCCGGAGGGGCCGGGCCGCGAGGCCCGGCCCCTCCTTCATCCCTGGGCAAGAGCCATCATCAGCCGTTCGGGCGGCCCCGC
>DASUMX010000246.1:0-4722 GCA_036277455.1 Thermoleophilia bacterium | reverse complement strand
GCGGGGCCGGAGCCGACGACCGCGACCTTGCGCGCGGCGTTCTCGGCGTTCTCCAGGATCTCCGGCAGCTGCGGCTCCTGCTCCTGCTCGACCATGAAGCGCTTGACGTGACGGATCGCGAGGGAGCCGTCGAGGCTCGAGCGCATGCACTTGCTCTCGCAGGGATGGAAGCAGACGCGGGCGCAGATGCTCGCCAGCGGGTTGCGCTCGCGGTGCAGCTTGAGCGCGTCGTTGTAGCGCTCCTCGCCCACCAGGCTCACGAAGCCGGGGATGTTGACGCTGGCCGGGCACGCGTTGGAGCAGCGCGCCTTGAACATCGTCGAGCAGACGCCGGCCTCGCAGTACTTGTCCTTGATGTGGGCCTCGTACTCGTGGCGGAAGTGGCGGATGGTGCTGAGCACCGGGTTCGCCGCCGTCTGGCCGAGGCCGCAGAGCGCGGTCTGGCTGATGGTCTCGCCGAGGGCGACGAGACGCTCGATGTCGCCCTCCTCGCCCTCACCGTGGCAGATGCGCTCGACGATCTCGAGCATCCGCTTGGTGCCGACGCGGCACGGCGGGCACTTGCCGCAGCTCTCCTCCTGCGTGAACTCGAGGAAGAAGCGGGCGATGTCGACCATGCAGGTGTCCTCGTCCATGACGATGACGCCGCCGGAGCCCATGATGGCGCCGAGCTCCTGCAGGGTGGCGTAGTCCACGGGCACGTTGAGGTGCTCCTTGGGGATGCAGCCGCCCGAGGGACCGCCGAGCTGGGCGGCCTTGTACGCCTTGCCGCCCGGGATGCCGCCGCCGACCTCGTAGATGAGCTCGCCGAGCTGCATGCCGATCGGGACCTCCACGAGGCCGGTGTGCTGCACGTTGCCGCCGAGGGCGAACACCTTGGTGCCCTTGCTGCTCTCGGTGCCGGTGCTCGCGTACCACTCGGCGCCCTTGAGGAGGATCGGCGCGATGTTGGCGAAGGTCTCGACGTTGTTGAGCACGCTGGGCTTGCCCCAGAGGCCGCTGACGGCCGGGAACGGCGGGCGCGGGCGCGGCTCGCCGCGGTGCCCCTCGATCGAGGTCATGAGCGCCGTCTCCTCGCCGCAGACGAAGGCGCCGGAGCCCATGCGGATCTCGAGGTCGAAGTCGTAGCCCGAGCCCATGATGTCCTGTCCGAGCAGGCCGTACTCGCGCGCCTGCCCGAGCGCGTGCTCGAGGCGCTCGACGGCGAGGGGGTACTCGGCGCGCACGTAGACGTAGCCCTGGTGCGCGCCGATGGCGAAGGCGCCGATGACCATGCCCTCGATGAGCGAGTGCGGGTCGCCCTCGAGCACCGAGCGGTCCATGAACGCGCCGGGGTCGCCCTCGTCGGCGTTGCAGAGGATGTACTTGACGTCGTTGTCCTGCTGCTGGGCGAAGCGCCACTTCATCCCGGTGGGGAAGCCGGCGCCGCCGCGGCCGCGCAGGCCGGAGGCGAGGACCTCTTCGACCACCTGCTCGGGCTTCATCGAGGTGAGCACCTTGGCGAGCGCCTGGTAGCCGTCGCGGGCGATGTACTCGTCGATGTTGAGCGGGTCGATGATGCCGGAGTTGCGCAGCACGATCTTGACCTGGCGGTTGAAGAACGGGATGTCGTCCATCTCCGCCTGCGTCCGGTCGGTGCCGGGCGCGTGGCTCACGAGGCGCTCGACCACGCGCCCCTTGAGCAGGTGTTCCTCGACGATCTCGGGCACGTCGTCGACCTTGATGTTCTGGTAGAAGACGCCGTCGGGATAGACGAGCGCCACGGGGCCCTGCACGCAGGGGCCGAGGCAGCCGGTCTCGACGACGTCGACCTCGCCGGCGAGCTCGCGCGCCTTCAGCTCCTCGCGCACCGCCTCGCTCACGTCGAGGGCGCCGGAGGCGATGCAGCCGCCGCCGGTGCAGATCAGGAAGTGACTTCTCACGTCAGCCATAGTCGGATCACTCGCTCTCAGGTCTTGATGAGGTACGCCTCGACGGGGGTGCCCCCGACGAGGTGGTTGACGACGATCGTGTGCACCTTGTCCTTGTCGAGCAGGCCGTAGCGGTAGAGGGTCCCGTCGGCCAGGGTGATGGTGGCCATCGGCTCCTCTTCGCAGAGGCCGGCGCAGCCGGACTGGTGCAGGCTCGCCGAGGAGACGCCGTTGGCGTTGATCTCGGTCATGAAGGCGGCGACGATCTCACGCGCGCCGGCGGCGATGCCGCAGGTGCCCATGTGCACCGTCACCTGCGTCTCCTTGCGGCCCTCGCGCAGGTCGATGTCGGCCTTGGCCTTCTCGGCCAGCGCCTTGAGCTGCTCGGGGCTGGTGATCTTGTCGGCCATCAGGCGCTCCTTGTCTCGGCGAGTACGGGTTCCTCGGCGTACTGGGCGAGGATCTCGTTCACGCGCTTCGGCTTGACGCGGTGGTGGACGTCGTCGTCGATCATGATGACCGGGGCGAGGCCGCAGGCGCCGAAGCAGCGGCCGATCTCGAGCGAGAACTGGCGGTCCTCGGTGGTGCCGCCGAGGTCGATCCCGAGCTCCTTCTTGAACGCGTCCATCACGGCCACGCCGCCGCGCACGTAGCAGGCCGTGCCGAGGCAGATGCGGATGAGGTGCTTGCCGCGCGGGACCGTGGTGAAGAACGAGTAGAAGCCCACCACACCGGCGACCTCGCTGTACGGCTTGCGCAGCTCGCGCGCGATGTGCTTGAGGGCGACCTCAGGCAGGTAGCCGAAGATGCCCTGCGCCAGCTGCAGCACGGGGATCAGGGCGCCCGGCCTGCCCTTGTATTCGGCGATGACCGCGTCGAGGCGTTCGAGGAGCTCCTCCTCGGTCGGCTCCTCGGCGCAGCACGCGCACGACTTCACTGCTTCAGCCATTCCCCTCTCCTTCGCTTGAGTCCGCTGCGATCACAGTTCGCAGATAGTGTCCGTGGCTCACTGGTGTGCCTCCTGGAACGCGGTGAGTTCTCCGAAACGTTGCGGGATGTCCGGGCCGCGCAGGGAGGTGCGCGCCCCGTCGTCGCTCACGTCGACCCGGAACTCGATCTCCGGGTTGGTCACGACCATCGTGGCGACCGAGGCGGCGACGTCGCCCAGTGGCGGGCGGTCGACGTCGCCGAGGCGCATCCAGGCGCGCACGGAGACGCCGCCGAGCTCGTCGGACCGGCCCACGCTGAGCCCGCCGCCGGCGGCCTCGGCCGCCTGGCGGAACAGGCTCAGGCCGAGGCCGGTCTTCTTGTTCGCCTTGGTCGTGAAGAACGGGTCGAGGGCCTGCTCCGGCTCCACCGGCAGGCCCGGCCCATCGTCCTCGACGAGGATCGAGAGCTCGTCGCGCTCGCGGTCGGCGGCGATCGCCGTGGCGATCACGGTGGCCCCGGCGCGCACCGAGTTCTCGAGGATGTCGAGGAGGTAGAGCGAGAGGTCATGCATCGCCGATGCTCCGTCCGTCGCGGCCGTGGACGGCCAGCGCCAGCTCCTCGAAGCCCGGCCGCTCGCAGGTGACGGCGGTGCGCGCTGCGCCCACGTCTGCGCGGTAGTGCGCGTCGGACGAGTGCAGGATCGGCAGGCCGTGCACGGCGAACTCCGCGACGCGCTCCGAGCCGGCCGGCACGTGGCGGGAGAGCTCGACCGCGTCGAAGCCGGCCTCGGCGGGGAAGAAGCCGAGCTGGCCGATCACGCCGAAGCTCCCGCGGTCGATGTGCGCCGCCACGGCGAGCCCGCCGTGCCGGTGCACCAGCTCGACCACCCGGTCGACGTCGAGCGTCGTGGCGGTGGCGAGCGCCAGCCGCTCGCGGCCGGTCTCCCGCCCCGCCGCGTCGAGCAGGCGCTGCTCGCCGAAGAAGGCCTCGTAGCCGTCGTCGATGGGTCCCAGGGTCGCGCCCACGTCGGCGCCGGCGGCCTCGGCGGCCGCGGCGTCGGGGAAGAGGCCCACCACGTGACACTCCTCCGCCGTGGTGATCTCCATGCCGGCGAGCACGGCCAGGCGCGCGCCGGCGGCCTCCTGGACCGCGGCGACGTTGCCCGCGCTGTTGTGGTCGCAGACGGCGATCATCGCCAGGCCCTCAGCGAGCGCCGCCGCGACGATCGCCGGCGGCGTCATCTCGTCGTCCGCGCAGGGCGACAGCGCCGTGTGCACGTGCAGGTCTGCGAAGCAGACGTTCACGCATGGTTCCCTTTCACACCGAGTGCGTAGAGGCGGCCGACGATGTCGAACGTGTCGGCGGGCGCCGAGTAGAGCGAGAGGCCCTCCGCGGCCGCCTTGGCGAGGACGTCGTCCTCGGGCTTGCGGCCGCCGGCGAACACGACCGCGGCGAGCTCGGCGTGGCTGGCAACGGCGATCACGTTGAGGTGTACCTGCAGGGTGACCAGCAGGCCGCCCTCGGGGGCGTGCGCGAGCACGTCGCTGAGCAGGTCCGACGCGTAGCCGCGGTCGATCTCGGTCTCGCCGTTGCCGGCGACCTCCGGCGTGAGCTCCGTGAACCCGAGCTCCCGGGCGATGTCCTCGAGCTTCATGTCGCGCTCTCCTCCTCCAGGACGACGTACGGACAGAGCGCGCGTGCGGCGCGCTCCATGACGATGTCTTCTGCCAGCGCGGCGCAGGTGGGGGCGCCGCACACGCCGCAGTCTCTGCCGGGCAGGGCCCGGGTCTCGGCGTCGAGCTGGGCCAGCTTGCGGATGGCGGCCGCCATGTCGGCGTCCAGGCGGATGCCCGGGCGCGCGCGGAACGGGCGCGAGCGCTCG
>DASUMX010000245.1:0-3511 GCA_036277455.1 Thermoleophilia bacterium | reverse complement strand
CGTCCTCCGGGACGCTCGCCTTCCCGCCCGCGTCGCCGCCGGCGAGGGCGCCGAACGTGCCGTCCTCGCCCGGGCCGTCGACGGGGCGCCACGTGTACGTCCCCTGGATGCCCTGCACCAGCGGCGCGGACGCGGACGGGCCCGAGCGCACGAAGAACGTCCACGCGAGGGCGAAGACGATGGCGAGCGCGACGAGGGTGACCGGGAAGCTCGGCGGCCTGCGGCTGAACCGTGCCGAGCGGATCTCCCGGCTGACCCGCTTCGGAGGCGTGACCATCAGTCTCGGGGCCGGCCGCCCCACACGAAGAACAGGGGCAGCAACAGCAAGGTGAAGCCGAGCTTGCGCGAGACGAAGAAGGTCAGCGCCGCGATCAGCAAGGCAATGAGCAGCATGGTCAGCCAGCGGGGAGACATGGACTTAGCCTGCCCGCCGCGCCACCCGGACGCAAGCCGCTCGTCCCGGCGCGGGCGCAGGCGGTGTCGCGGCGAGCGGCCGGTGGCGCCGCCCGCCCGCGCTGTGATTACGTAGCACCGCCCGAATCATCCGCAGCCTGAGGAGGCAGGGCGTGAAGCGCAACCTGTTCGCCGGCCGCCGCCGGAGTGGCGGCCTCAAGTTAGACGTCTTCACCGAGGACGAGATCCAGGACATCCATCTCGCGACGCTCGAGGTGCTGGAGCGCACCGGCGTCTGGGTGGAGCTGGACGAGGCGCTCGACATCTACAGCGACGGCGGGTGCGTCGTCGACAGGGACGCGCACATCGTGCGCATCCCGCCGCACGTCGTGGAGGACGCGATCGCGAGCGCGCCGCCCAAGGTCGTGCTGTGCGGCCGCGACCCGAGGAACGACATCTGCCTCGAGCCCGGCCGCGTGGGCTTCAGCAACTTCGGCGAGGGCATCAAGGTCATCGACCCGCAGACCGGGGAGCTGCGCGCGTCGACGAAGAGAGACCTCGGCGAGATCGCGCGTCTCGTCGACGCTCTCCCCGAGGTCGACGTCTTCGAGATGGCGGTCGTCTCCAGCGATCAGCCCCCGGAGTCGTTCAGCCTGCACAACCACGAGGCGGCCATCGTCAATCAGACCAAGCCGATCTCGGGCGGCGCCCAGGACGGCGACGCGGTGCACCGCACCGTGGACATGCTCGCCGCCGTCCAGGGCGGCAGGGACGAGGTCCGCAGGCGTCCGATGATGGTGATGGGCACCTGCCCGGTCAGCCCGCTCAAGCTCGTCAAGGACTTCTGCGAGATCGTCATCGAGTCGGCGCGCGCCGGCCTGCCGAGCTGCGTGCTCAGCATGGCGATGGCCGGCGGCTCCAGCCCGGTGACGCTCGCAGGGACGCTGGTGACGCACAACGCCGAGGTGCTCGCCGGCATCGTCCTCGGCCAGCTCACCGAGCGCGGCAGCAAGCAGCTGTACGGCTCGTCGACGACCGCCATGGACCTCCGTCTGGTGGCGGCCTCCGTCGGCACGCCGGAGTGCGCGCTGATCAGCGCCGGCGCGGCCCAGCTCGCCAGGCAGTACCGCCTGCCGAGCTACATCGCCGGTGCGTAGGCGGACAGCAAGCTCAGTGACGTGCAGACCGGTCACGAGAAGACCCTCACGGCCCTCACGGCAGCGTTGGCAGGGACCAACCTGATCTACGGCCTGGGAATGATCGAGTCGGGCGTCACCTTCGATTACGCGCAGCTCGTCATCGACAACGAGATGGCGCGGATGATCAAGCACGTCGTCGGCGGCGTGCGCGTGGACGACGAGTCGCTGGCGGTGGACGACATCGCCGCGGTCGGCTCGTTCGGCGACTTCCTCAGCCTCGACGCGACGATGCGGCACATGCACGACACGTCGCAGCCGGAGCTGATCGACCGGCGCGTGCGCGAGGACTGGGAGCGACGCGGCGCGAGCGACATGTACACGCGCGCCATGGAGAAGGCCAGAGACCTGCTCGCGACGCACACGCCCGAGCCGCTGCCCGGCGACGTGCTGGCGCAGGTCCGCGGCATCGTCGACAAGGCGGACAGGGAGCGCGCCGGCACGTGACCGGCGCGGCCGGCGCGATGGACGCGACCGGCAGTTCCGACGGCAGCTTCGCCGCCGCCGGGCCGAGCAACGAACGAAGACGGGGCGGGTGGCCCTCCCGGCCGCCCGCCCCTCAGCTTCGGATCAGCCGCCCTGCTGCGTCGTCAGCTGGCCCATCACCGGCAGCGGGCCGAACGAGGCGCTCCAGCCGCTGGTGAGCATCACCTTCAGCGCGTAGCTCGCGCCGCCGCCGGCGTAGCTGTAACTGCCCAGCTCGTCGCCGGCGGCCATTCCCGCGCCGGTCCACGGGTTGGCGGGCCAGACGTAGCTCGCGCCGAAGCCGGCGGACGTCACCAGGTCCGCGGCCGGGTACGAACCGCCGTGGGCGGCGGCGTAGGCCTCGACGTACCTCTGCAACAGCAGCAGGTTCTGCCTGGCCGCCTGGTTGCGCTCGGTCTTGAACCACGAGGGCATGGCGCTCTTGAGCACGTAGTTGCCGCTGGAGAGGTGCACGGTGAGGCGGTAGCTCAGGTTCCCGGCGCCGAGCGTGTAGGTGTACGTGCCGCGCGAGGTGCCGGGGGCCATGATCCGGCCGGTCCAGGGGTTCGAGGGCCAGATCACGGTCGCGTTGGGCAGCCCGCCGCCCTTCTTGACCATGGACTTGGGCGGGTAGACGAACCGGTGCGCCTGGCCGTAGGTGTTGATGTAGTTCTGGATGAGCAGCGCGCCGGCCTGGACCTGCTTGTCGACGAAGCTGACGGCCTCGGCGCGGGGCGCCGCCGCGGCGGATGCCAGGGCGAGGACTGCGGTCGCCAGGGCGACGACGATCACACGTCGGGTCACGGGTGCCTCCTGAGGAGTCAGGACTCCGGAGAGCCGGCGCCGCGCGCCGGCGCCGCAGGCGACGGCGCGGTGCCGCCGGCCTGGAAGTCGCCGGAGTGGAGGTGGACGGTGAGGGTGTAGGCGCCGGCGGCGCCCGGCGCGTAGCTGTACGCGCCTGGTCCTGCGCCGGGCTGCATGGCGCCGCCGCTGGGGTCTTGCGGCCAGTCGGGGTGCGCCGCGCCGGTCGCGCCGGCCGGCGCCATCTCGGCGACCGTGGGCAGCGCGCCGGCGTGCTGCAGGGACCACTGGTCGACGTAGCCGGCGAGGATGCGCCCGCTGCGCCGCAGGATCTCGTCCTCGAGACTCGCCAGCAGGTGCCGCCACGGGCTCGTCATGATGGCGCCGCGCAGGACGTAGTCGTTCTTCAGGGCTCGGTGCAGGCGCAGGACGTACGAGGTCCGGTCCGCCGAGACCTCGTAGGAGAAGGAGCCGCGGTCGCGGCGCTGCGCCATGTCGTAGTGGTCCCAGGGGTTGCTGGGCCAGTAGTGGCCGCTGCCGGCGCCGCCGTCGCCGTCGACCTCGGCGGGGAGGGGGTACCGGCCGCTGTGCTCGGCGGCGTAGTCCTCGACGTACTGGCGGATGAGGTTGATGCCCTCTTCGCCGCGGTGGTCGTA
>DASUMX010000244.1:0-6150 GCA_036277455.1 Thermoleophilia bacterium | reverse complement strand
AGGCGATCCGCGCCAGCAGCGGGATCTCGTCCTCGGAGAAGCCGAGCTGCGCGAGCGTCGGGATACCGACCGCGTCGGTCAGCCGGTCGAGCTCGCGGACGCCGGCCAGCGCCGCCTCCAGCGGGTCGAGGCCGGCGACGTCCGCCCCGAGCCCGCGCGCGAGGCGCGCGTACCGCTCGGGACTCGCCGGCGCGTTGTACTCGCACACCGGCGCCAGCAGCCGTGCCGTGAGGGCGCCGTGCGAACAGTCGTGGACGCCGCCCGCAGACTGGCTCATGGCGTGGGCGGCGCCGGCGCTCTCGGTGCCGTAGGCCATGCCGCCCAGGGTCGCCGCGTGCGCCATCCCCGTGCGCGCCGCGAGGTCGGAGCCGTCCGCGACCGCGCGTTCGAGCCACGCAGCGACAAGCTCGACGGCCTCGAGGGCCACGGCGTCGTTGAAGAACTGGTGGTAGTCGCACGTGTAGCACTCGACCGCGTGCGCCAGCGCGTCCATGCCCGTCGCGGCAGTGACCGCCGGCGGCAGCCCGAGCATGAGCTCGGGGTCGATGACGGCGGCGTGCGCCGCGATGAGAGCCGTGCCGCCGACGTTGAACTTCACCTTGCGGCCCGGGTCGGTGATCACCGCCCAGAGAGTGACCTCGCTGCCGGTGCCCGCCGTGGTGGGCACGGTCACCAGCGGCGGGATGCGGCAGGCGATGGGATCGCGCCCCCACTCGTACTGCGCGATCGAGCCGCCGTGGGCGGCCACGACGCCGACCGCCTTGGCGACATCCATCGGCGAGCCTCCGCCCAGGGCCACGAGTCCGTCGCAGCCCTCGGCCACGTACAGGTCTGCGGCGGCGTCGGCGAGGTCGATGTCGGGGTTGGGCACCACCTCGGTGAAGACGACCGGGTCCGGCAGCAGGTCGATGACGCGGGCGGCGAGGCCGGCGGCCACGACGCCCTCGTCCGTCACGAGGAGCGGCCGCCTCATCTCGAGTTCCGCGACCACCTCCGGGAGGAAGGAGACGGCCCCGGGGCCGTGCACCAGCCGCGTCGGCGTATCGATGGTGCGCACAGGGTCCACGTCCACGCTCATGCTGCGGCCTCCGCTCTTCGTCTCATGTCTCTGGTGCGTGCCGCCCCCATCCTAGCGTCGCGGCACTGCCCAGGCGCAGAAGTCTCACTCTCTGCTTCACGGTAAGAGTTGTGTTCCTTCCCACTTGCCCGAGAGCGTGCTTGGTGGGAAGGTTGCCGCGGTGCGCACGCACCTTCCCGGACAGACTCGACGCTGGAGTGAACGATGGCGATCCTGCTCGACTCAGCCTCTCTCGACGACGCGGCCGCGGCCGCCAGGCTCGGCTTCGTCCGCGGCATCACCACCAACCCGGCGCTCATGGCGCGAGAGACGAAGGAGCCGCTCGCGCACCTCGCCCGGCTGCTCGAGGCGTTCCCGGGAGGCCCCATCTGCTATCAGCCCACCCGGAGCGACCACGTTGCGATGGCGGAGCAAGCGCGAGCCGCGGCGGCCCTCGCGCCCGACCGCGTGGTCGCCAAGCTGCCGGCGACGCTCGAGGCGATCACCCTGGCGGTGGAGCTGCGAGAGGAGGGCATCGACAGCGCCCTCACCGCCGTCTACTCGCCGGCGCAGGCGCTGCTCGCCCACGAGGCCGGTTGTATGTGGATCATCCCGTACGTGGACCGCGCCGCCCGGCACTCGGCGGGCGCGGTCGTCGTGGAACAGGCGGCGATCCTGGAGCAACTCGACAGCCCCACGCGCATCCTGGCCGCCAGCCTCAAGACGGCGCCGCAGGTCGTGGAGAGCATCCTCGACGGCGCCCACGACATCACGGCGCCGCTGGACGTGCTGCGCGCGCTGCCCGCGCACCCGCTCACGGAGTCGGCGGTGCGCGAGTTCGCGGCGCACTGGGAGTGACGGCGCGGCGGGAGGCGCCGCCCGCCGCGTCCTGCTACGGTGGACCGCGATGAAGGCTGCACGGACACCCCGGGCCAGGCTGCTCGTCGCCCTGACGAGCCTGGCCCTCGCGCTCTTCCTCGCCACGCCCGGCGTCGCGGCGGCCGGCCTCAAGGACCGCATCGCGGCGACCCTGGCCCGCTACGGGATGGCCGGCTCGGGCACCTCGGTCGCCGTCTTCGACCTCACCGCGAAGCGCTCCGTCTACCAGCTGCGGCCGGACGTGCTGCGCCTGCCGGCCTCCAACGAGAAGCTCGTCACGTCCTCGGCGGCGCTCGCCGCCTGGACCGCCGGCTTCCGCTTCAGCACCCAGCTCTTCATCGACGCCCCGGGACCCGACGAGGAGGGCGTCGTGCACGGCGACGTCTACCTGCGCGGCCTCGGCGACCCCACCTTCTCCACCGCGTCCTTCCAGAAGCGGCACTACGGCATGGAGACCGGCGACGTCCACGACCTGGTCACCGGCCTCAAGGATCTCGGCGTGACGCGCGTCACCGGCCGCGTGATCGCCGACGAGGGCTACTTCGACAGCACGCGGCGCGTCGCCAACTGGCGGCCGAGCGTCCTCGCCTACTGCGGGCCGCTCTCGGCCCTGACGCTCAACGAGGGCTTCGCCGGCGACGGCGGCTACGTCGCGGATCCTGCGCTCGCCGCCGCGACCACACTCACCAAACGGCTCCGCGCCGCCGGCGTGCGCGTCGCGCACGCGCCCGCCCGCGGGGTCGCGCCCGTCACCGCGACGCTCGCCTGCACGGAGCGCTCGGCGCCGCTGAGCCGCGTGCTCGCGGCGATGAACAAACCGAGCGACAACTTCCTCGCCGAGGAGCTGCTCAAGGGGCTCGGAGCGGGGTTCGGCGCCGGCGGCACCACGGTGGCCGGCGCCGACGTCGCCGAGCGCTTCCTGCAGTCCATCGGCCTGACTCAAGGCTTCCGCATCCGCGACGGCTCCGGCCTCAGCTACCAGGACAAGCTCACCGCGCGCGTGGTCCTCAGGATCCTCGGCGCCATGGCCAGGCGCCCGGACTTCCCCGTCTTCCGCCGCTCCCTGGCGATCGCCGGTGTGGACGGCACGCTCAAGGACCGCATGCGCGGCACCGCCGCCGCCGGCAACGTCCGCGCCAAGACGGGGACGCTCAACGCCGCGAGCAGCCTCTCCGGGTACGTGACCACGGCCAACGGCCACACCCTCAGCTTCGCGATCCTGATGAACGGCAGCCCCGTGCCGGTCGCGCGGGCGCACGCGGCCCAGGACGCCGTCGCCGTGCTCCTCGCGCGCGCCACCCCCTGACGGGCCGCCTCCACGCACGACGCGTTACCCGGGCGGCCTCGCTGGGCACCCTGAGTGCATGGCACGTCCACTCTGGAAGGGCGCTATCAGCTTCGGCCTCGTCACCATCCCGGTGTCGGTGTTCACCGCGACCCGGCGCGACGAGTTGCGCTTCCGCCAGCTCGACCGGCGCGACAACACGCCCATCCGCGAGAAGCGCGTGAACGAGGAGACCGGCGAAGAGGTGCCGTGGGAGGACGTCGTCAAGGGGTTCGAGTACGACGAGGGCGCCTTCGTGATCCTCGACCAGGACGACTTCAGCAAGGCCAACGTCAAGGCCAGCGAGACGATCGACATCGTGCAGGCGGTCCCCAGCGACGCGATCCCCCCGCAGTACTTCGAGCGGCCGCTGTACGTGGTGCCGGCCAAGACCGGCGTCAAGGCGTACCACATCCTGCGCGAGACCCTGCGGCGCACCGGCAGGGTCGCCGTCGCGACCGTCGTGATGCGCGGCCGCCAGCACCTGGCCGCGCTCCTCGCCGACGAGCAGGTCATCACCCTGGAACTGCTGCGCTTCTCCCACGAGATCAAGGCGGTGAGCGAAATCGAGGCCGGCGACGCGCTCGAGGCGCCCGACGTGTCCGAGAAGGAGATCCAGATGGCCGAGCAGCTCGTCGCGGCGCTCGATGAGCCGTGGCAGCCGGAGCAGTTCCGCGACGAGTACCGCGACGACCTGCTCGCCCTGATCGAGCAGAAGGCCAAGACCGGCAAGACGCCGGTCAAGCGCGGCGGCGGCGGCCGGCAGAAGGGCGCCGAGGTCGTCGACATGATGGAGCTCCTCAAGAAGAGCGTAGGTGAGGCCAAGGGGCGCAAGGGCCAGCGCGGCCGCAAGGTGGGCTGAGCCCGAATGGCCGAGCTGCGCACCTACCGGCGCAAGCGCGACTTCACGAAGACCGGCGAGCCGGAGGGCGGGAGCGAGCGGACACCGGAGGCCGCCGAGGAGCGCGTAGCCGGCGGCCTGTTCTGCATCCAGAAGCACGCCGCCACCCGTCTGCACCACGACCTGCGGCTGGAGCTCGACGGCGTCCTCGTGAGTTGGGCCGTCCCTAAAGGGCCGAGCCTCGACCCCAGGAACAAGCGCCTCGCCGTGCACGTCGAGGACCACCCCGTCGAGTACGGCGACTTCGAGGGCACGATCCCCAAGGGTGAGTACGGCGGCGGCACGGTGATGCTCTGGGATACGGGCACCTGGGAACCGATGGGCGACCCGCACAAGGGCCTCGAGAAGGGCGAGCTCAAGTTCCGCCTCTCCGGCGAACGCCTGCACGGCGGCTGGGTGCTGGTGCACACGCGCGGCGCCGGCGGCGACGAGGAGAACCAGTGGCTCCTCATCAAGGAGCGCGACGACGAGGCGCGGCCGGGCGAGCCCGACCCGTGGGGCGCGGACGACCGCAGCGTCGCGACCGGCCGCACCATGGAGGAGATCGCCGCCGGCACGGCGCCGCGCGAGCGCCGCGCCCGGGCGAGCGGCGGCGGCGGCGCGAAAAGTGACGGCCGCGCGCAGGATGCCCGCGCCCGTATCCCCGCCTCCATCCCCCTCAGCCTCGCGACGCTGGTCGAGGAGCCGCCGGAGGGCGACGGCTGGCTGCACGAGATCAAGTACGACGGCTACCGCATCGCCGCCCGCGTGGACCGGACCGGCGTGCGCCTGTTCTCGCGCAACCAGCTGGACTGGACGGCGCGGTTCTCCGAGGTCGCCGAGGCTCTCGAAGCGCTCGCCACCGACGGCGCCTGGCTGGACGGCGAGGTCGTGGTCCTCGACGCGCGCGGCGTCAGCGACTTCGGCCGCCTGCAGCGGTTCGTCAAGGAGGGGCAGCCGGGGGACCTCACCTACATCGCCTTCGACCTGCTGTTCGAGGACGGCGAGGATCTGCGCGCGCTGCCGCTGCTGGAGCGCAAGCGCCGGCTGGAGCACCTGCTCCGGCGCGGCGGCCAGGCCGTGCACGGCGTGGTGCGCTACGGCGACCACATCGAGGGTCTGGGCGGCGACGTCTTCGCCGAGGCCTGCCTGCAGGGCCTCGAGGGCGTGGTCTCCAAGCGCGCCGGCGACACGTACGCCGGCCGGCGCACACGCTCGTGGGTCAAGAGCAAGTGCGGCCGCCGCCAGGAGTTCGTGGTCGGCGGCTTCACGGATCCGTCCGGCGCGCGCAGCGGCTTCGGCGCCCTCCTGCTCGGCGCGTACGACGGGGAGGGCGCGCTCCGCTACGCCGGGCGCGCCGGGAGCGGGTTCGACGACGCCACCCTCACCCGCCTGCACGCGCGCCTGAAGAAGCTCGAGCGCCGCACCCCTCCGTTCTCCGACCCGCCGACGGGCGCGCAGGCCCGCGGGGTGCACTGGACGTCGCCGAAGCTCGTGGCCGAGGTCGCCTTCACGGAGTGGACGAGCGAAGGCCAGCTGCGCCACCCGGTCTTCAAGGGCGTGCGCGAGGACAAGGCGCCCGAAGACGTGGTGCGCGAGGTCGAGCCGCGCGGCGGCGCGGACGCCCCGGGCGAGAGCCCGGCGAGGGCGGCGGCGGACGACTCCCGTGGCGGCGCCTCCGCGCGGCGCGCCTCCCCCGGCGCGGACAAGCCGGTGGTCCGCGGCGTCAGGATCAGCCACCCGGACCGCGTCGTCTTCCCCGACCCCGGCCTCACCAAGCTCGACGTCGCCCGCTACTACGAGGCGGTCGCCGAGCTCATGGTGCCCTACCTCGAGCGGCGGCCCCTCACCGTCATCCGCTGCCCCGGCGGGATCGGCGCCGAGTGCTTCTTCCAGAAGAACGTGACGCCGTCGGTCCCGCGCTCCGTGGCCAAGGTGCGCGTGCGCGGCGCGGACGAGAAGACGGTCGTCTACCCCGTGGTGGACACGCCGGAGGCGCTGCTGGCCATG
>DASUMX010000243.1:0-6270 GCA_036277455.1 Thermoleophilia bacterium | reverse complement strand
CGGTGAGCTCGCGTTCACCGGTGGTGAGGTGTTCCTGATCCTCGCAGCGGGCTTCGCGCTCATCGGCGGGGGGGCGCTGCTCCGTCGCAGTCGGGCCTAGCCGGACGACGATCGGTACTGCGCCGTCGGCGCCCCGCCCTCCCGGGCGGGGCGCCGACGGCGTTCCTGCGTCAGTTCCCGTCCGCCAGGACCAGCTTTCGCGGCGCGTCGTCAGCCCTGAAGACACTTCCTGGCGGCAGCCCCAGGTCGCCGGCGAGGGCCAGCGCCGCCTCGCGTGAGCCGGGCCGGAAGGCGATGAGGGTGGCGCCGCCGACCTGGTCCGGGACGGCAGCGTCCGGAGCGAGACGCGTCCCGGGATAGCCCCACAGGCGCAGGCGTCGCAGCAGGCGCTCGGTGACCGTCGAGGAGGGGCTCCTGACCCCGACGCCGGTGTGGCGCGCGGCCACGTAGGCGAACCCGAGGCGCGTCGAGGCGAGGCGCGGTGCGAGGGTCCCCGGCCAGCAGGCGCGCACGAGCGTCTGGACGTTGCTCCGGGCGGCCGCGATGAGGCCCCGGCCGCCGTCACCCTCTCCGTCCCGGCTCGGAGGGGACGGCCAGGAGACCGGCAGGCGTCCGGCGCTCACCGCCGCCGCAAGGGCCTCGCGGTCCGCGGCGGCGGACGACGGCTCGCCCACAGACGCCGGCAACGGACCGGAGACGACCGCCTCCTGGCGGCGGTCGCGCAGCAGCGCGCACACCTTGGTGACCGCGACCGTCGCGCGCGCACCGGGCTCTGCCGGCGCGACCAGCACCGCGAGCGCCGGCCGCCGGTCGAGTTCGCGCGCGGCGCGGAACGCCAGGCGCTCATCGTCGCCGGACACCAGGGTCACCTCGACGGGCGCCCCTGCCGACGCGGCGAGACGCCGGCGCACCTCGCCGGCGTAACGGTCCGCCGCCTGCCGCGCGAGGGGCGCGACGACGAGCACGCGCGCGACGCGGGCGCGCTCCGTGATCAGTCTCCCCGTCTCGGGCGGACGGATGCCCAGCGCGAGCGACTGGCGCAGAGGCTCCACGCGGCTCGCGTCCGCATGCCACACCTCGCCGCCGCGAGAACGCTCCACGATGACGGGCGCGGCGCGCACCTCCACGAGGTCGCGGTCGACCTCCTTGAGCGCCTCCGCGAGGGACGTCGCTCCCTGCAGGGTGAGGTCGCTGCGCACGAACCCGAAGCCCAGCACGTAGTTGGAGAAGGCGACCACCCCGAGCTCCTCGAACGGCACCTGGGGCAGGGAGATTCGCAGGCTCTCGTACTGTGTCGCCCACGCGTTCGCCTCACCGCCGCGTCCCCGCCACGCCGCGCGGGCCTCGCGAAACCGCGTCCGCGCGGCGCGGACCTCGTTCATCGGGACCATGGCCTCCACAGCGAGGTCCATCGCCTTGCGGTCGAGGGCGATCCACGCGTCGATGCTCACGCCGAGCGCGCCCCCGAGCGCCGCGGCGGCGGCGCTCGGCCCGGCGCTGCCGGCGATCGCCGCGACCGGCGCGTACCCGTCCGTCGGCGAGAACCCGGAGATGCGCGGCGCGACCACGACCGCCGCGAGCGCCTTCTTCTCCGCGTCGAGGTGCAGCCAGACGATGCCGGTGCAGGAGCCGCCCCGGCCGGCCATGACGAACAGCGCCACGTCATCGGGGGCCGGCGCCTCCAGGCGCACTGGGGCCTCCTCGCCCACCACGCGTTGCCACGGGCCGGGCGTGGCCAGCAGGATGACGACCCCCATGGCGAGGAGGCCGCCGAGCAGGAGCGCTGCCCAAGGGTCGAGCCGCCGCGCCACTGCGCGCAGCCGGTTCACTTCACGGGCTTGCAGGACCTCGCGAGGCCCATCATGAGGTCGTTGGAGAGCTGGTCGTCGAGCGTGTTGAGCACCCAGTACAGCGTCCCGCGCTCCTTCCAGGCGACCATGTGCAGCCGGTCACCCCGGTAGAAGAGCATGTAGGTGCGGCCGCCGATCTTCTGCCTGGCGCTGGGGTCCCGGATGGCGGGCGGGTCCAGCCAGCGCATCGCCTGGATGCTCCAGTAGCCGGACTGCGCCGTCCGGACGACGGCGACGAACGCTTTGGAGGTCTTGCCCTCCGTCGTCTCGATCGAGTAGTCGCGGAACTGGTCGTAGGTGAAGCCCGACGCCCACGCCGTGGGCGCCTGCAGCCGGAGGGGCGTCTCGGCGTCGAAGCCCTGCCACGTCGCCCACTCGACCTTCTGGTCCTTCAGCAGCGTCTGCTGCTCCTGTACGGCCTCTTCGGGGATCTCGATGGTGCCGTCGAACGACGAGGCGACGAACACGGTGATGCCCTCGCTGGTCCCCTGCGCCCTCGGGACGACAGTCACTTCCGAGGGTGAGAGCATCGCTCCGATCGCCTTGGCCTGGCTCTCGAGGGTCTCGGGCGCGTACACGCCCGTCACCGTGCCCGGATAGCCGTAGTCGTCTGCCACCGCCGCCGCGTCGTAGCCCTGCGCGCTCAGCTGCGACGCCGCGGTGGTGGCCAGCCCGTCGATGCCGCTGCCGTTGTAGACCTTCACGGCGAACATCTTCTTGCCGATCCTTTCCGCCTTCGCCTTCGCCGGCGCCTGCGCCGGGTGGGTGAAACGGCTCACCGCGTCGGCGATCTCTCCCTCGGTCGCGGTCACGTAGGAGATGCCGTCGATCATGGGCGTGAGGCCCTCGAGGTGCGCCTGGTACACCTCGGCCGTGTCGACCTCGAAGGCGAGGTCCACCAGCGGCTGGATCTTCTTGAGAGAACTGAGGCTCGACTTGGTCTCGCCCGTGATCGCCTTGATCAGCTTGAGCACCCGGCCCCAGTCGCCGCTCCACCGCTCCGACTGACGCTGCGCCTCCTTGAGGAACAGCTGCTGGCGCTGCATCCGCGTGAAGTCGCCCTTCTGGTCGTGACGGTAGCGGACGTAGTTGAGCGCCTGCTTGCCGCGCACCAGCTGGTACCCGGGCTCCAGGTTGATCGACTTGTAGTCGGCACTGGCCGGGACGAAGTACTTGTGGTCTATGGGGAGGTACACGCCGCCCAGGATGTTGACCACGTGCCAGAACCCGGCGAAGTTGATCTCGATCCAGCCGTTGACGGGCAGCCCGGTGAGCTCCTTGAACGTCTCGATCACGAGCTTCGGCCCCCCGTAGGAGTAGGCCGTGTTCATCTTGTCCTGGCCGTAGCCGGGGATCTCGACCAACAGATCGCGCGGCAGCGACAGCATCGAGATGCTCTTGGTCTCCGGGTCGAGGCGCACCAGCATCTGGGTGTCCGAACGGCCGGGGTCGCCCGGGACCGTGCTCTTGTCCGAGCCGATCAGCAGGATGTTCATCGGCTTGTCGGGGAGCGGCCGGTCGATCTCCTCGTCGGCCGCCTCGATCGCCGCGACCTCCTCGGGGGTCCTGGCGGCGCTGCCCGTCCCGCCGACGTCGGAGACGAGGCCGTTGGCGTAGCCGACGGCCAGTCCGGGCGTGGCCAGCACGAGCACCACCACGGCCACGCCGGCCAGCTTGACCGCGAGGCTGCGTCCGAAGGCGAGGTAGGCGGTGACCAGGGCGACGGCGGCGACCACCACGACCGGCGCCCCCACCACCACCCAATCCGGGACCCTGCCCGAGAGCTCGGCCAGATCGAGGGCGGCCCGGGAGTTGCCCACGACCTCGCGGCCGTAGAACCAGTAGAGCAGAGCCGCGGCGACGGCCGCTGCGGCGAGGAGCGCCCAGAGCCACCAGCGCCGCGGCGCCGTTTCCCGGCCGCGGCCTGCCCCGGAGCCGCCGCGCGCCAGCGGCGAGGGCGCGGCGACGCTCGCCTCCCGGACGTGCTCGTCTTCTCCGACCCTGTAGACCCGGTAGCTGCCCATACTCATTCGCCGCGGCGCGCTCACGCGCTGCGTGCGGCCTCGTCGTCGCATGACCGGAGAGACGCGCGCGTCTCAGGCCCGGTTCGTGGCTCGTCTCCCGCGCGCGAGACGTCGGCGCCGAGGCCTCTCAACTTTCCGGACAGGTCTTCGTACCCGCGGTCGATGTGGTGGATGCCGCGCACCTCCGTGACGCCGTCCGCCACGAGTGCGGCGGTGACCAGCGCCGCTCCACCGCGCAGGTCCGGGGCCTCGACCACGGTCCCGCTCAACGTCCGCGGGCCGGCGATCACGGCGTGGTGGCCGCTGGTCTCGATGCCGGCTCCGAGCCGGTTGAGCTCGTCGACCACGACGAAGCGGTTCTCGAACACGTTCTCGGTGATGATCGAGGTCCCTTCGGCGAGCGACAGCAGGACCATTGTCTGCGCCTGCAGGTCGGTGGCGAAGCCGGGGTGCGGGAGCGTCGAGATGTCGACCGGGGCGAGCGGGCCGTCACGGCTCACCGTGATGCGCTCATCGCCCTCCTCCACCTGCACGCCCATCGCGCGCAGCTTGGCGAGAAACAGCTCGAGGTGGGCCGGGTCCAGGCCCACGGTCGTGACCCGGCCTGCGGTGGCGGCGCCCATGAGCAGGTACGTACCCGCCTCGATGCGGTCGGCGATCACCGCGTGGTCCACACCGTGCAGCGGCCGCCCGCCGGCGACGTGGATGGTGCTCGAGCCTGCCCCTTCGATCTCCGCGCCCATGCCGCCGAGGAAGGCGCAGAGGTCCATGATCTCCGGCTCCCGGGCGGCGTTCTCGATCACCGTCTCGCCCTCGGCGGCCGTCGCCGCCATCACCAGGTTCTCGGTGGCGCCGACGCTCGGGTAGTCGAGCGGGACCACGGCGCCCTTGAGCCCGTCGCTGTGCACGCGGATGAACCCGTGCTCGATGTCGATGTGGGCGCCGAGCTTCTCCAGGCCGCGGATGTGGAAGTCGATCCTCCGCGGCCCGATGTTGCAGCCGCCCGGCATGGCGATGGTGGCCTCCCCGAGGCGCGCCACGAGCGGGCCCATGACGATGATGCTGGCGCGCATCGTGCGCACCAGCTCGTACGGAGCGCAGCCGGTGAGTCCGGACCCTGCCTGCACGCGCAGCGCGTCGCCCTGGCCGCCGGCGTCGGCGCCGAGGGCGCGCAGCATCGTCACCATCGTGGCCACGTCGGTGATCCGCGGGACGCGGCGGATGACGCAGGGGTCGGTGGTGAGCAGGCTGGCGGCGAGCAGCTTGAGGGCGGAGTTCTTGGCCCCCGAGAGGACGACGTCGCCCTCCAGCCGCCGGCCGCCGCGCACCTCGAGGCGCGCGTCGTGTTCGCTCGAGCCGTCCATCAGACGCTCAGTAGTATAGCCGGTGAACCGCGGGCCGGCGTCTCAGCGGGTGCGTCTGGCGACGTTGAGGCGGTTCTCGGCGCGCCTCAGCGCCTGCTCGGCGCGGAAGTAGTCGACCTCGGCCTGCGCGCCCAGGTCGCCGCTCGCCCTCATGCGCTCGCGGGCGCGTTCCTGCGCCTCCTCCGCGCGCGCGATGTCGATGGCGCCGGCGAGCTCGCCGTGGTCGACGACGACGAGCACCCTGTCGAAGAGGACCTCCGCGTACCCGATGCCGGTCGCGATGTAGTCCCAGTCACCCGTGACCGTGCGGATGCGCGTCTCGCCGATGGCCAGCAAGGTCACCAGCGGCTGGTGGCGCGGGAGGATCCCGAGCTCGCCGTCCACGCCGGGGAGCACCACCATGGCGACGTCCCCTGCGTACACCTGGCCGTCCGGCGTGACGACCTCGACCTGGAGTGTGCGCTCGTCGCTCACCTCACGCCTCTCACGCGTCGGCGCCGGAGAGCTTCTTGGCCTTCTCGACCGCCTCCTCGATGCCGCCGACCATGAAGAAGGCCTGCTCGGGAAGCTCGTCGCACTTGCCCTCGACGACGTCCTTGAAGCCGCGCACCGTGTCGGCCAGCGGGACGTACTTGCCCGGCGTGCCCGTGAACGCCTCGGCGACGGTGAACGGCTGGCTGAGGAAGCGCTCGATCTTGCGGGCGCGCTGCACGATGACCTTGTCCTCGTCGGAGAGCTCGTCCATGCCGAGGATGGCGATGATGTCCTGCAGCTCCTTGTAGCGCTGCAGGATCTCCTGGACGCGCAGCGCGACCTCGTAGTGCTCGTCGCCCACGGCGTCGCGCGTGAGGATGCGCGAGTTGGAGTCGAGCGGGTCGACGGCCGGGTAGATGCCCTTCTCCGAGATGGCGCGGGAGGATCCCGAGCTCGCCGTCCACGCCGGGGAGCACCACCATGGCGACGTCCCCTGCGTACACCTGGCCGTCCGGCGTGACGACCTCGACCTGGAGTGTGCGCTCGTCGCTCACCTCA
>DASUMX010000242.1:0-29353 GCA_036277455.1 Thermoleophilia bacterium | reverse complement strand
GTGACCTTGTTGAAGCGGATGTCGATGTCCGGGTGGTGCTTCTGCTCCTCGGCCACCTCGGCGAGGTGCTCGACGAAGCCGATGGCGTGCACGAAGTCGGCGAAGCGGAACGTGCGCGTCAGCGCCTCGCCGTCCAGACCCCAGCCGTCGAGCTCGCCCAGCGCCGCCGCGATCTGCTCCTGGCTCAGCGTATCCATGGGAGCCTCCCCCCTCAAAGCTCGTCAGGCCGGCGCCACGGGATGACGCCGGCTCCTACCGCGTGTCTTCCCCGCGACCGCGCAGCGCACGCTCGATGTCCCGCTTGGCGTCGCGGTCGGCGAGGTCGTGCCGCTTGTCGTAGAGCTTCTTGCCGCGCGCCAGGCCGATCTCCACCTTGGCGCGCCCGTCCTTGAAGTACACCTTGGTCGGGACGACCGTGTAGCCCTTCTCGCGCACCTTGCCGGCGATGCGCTCGATCTCGCTCCGGTGCAGGAGCAGCTTGCGCGCCCGCAGCGGGTCGTGGTTCCAGATGTTGCCCTGGTCGTAGGGGCTGATGTGGGCGCCGACGAGGAAGAGCTCGGGCGAGGTGGCGCTCCCGCGCACCTCCACGTAGGTGTCGCGCAGGTTGATGCGCCCCTCGCGCAGCGACTTCACCTCGGTGCCGACCAGCGCGATGCCGGCCTCGAAGGTGTCGTCGATGAAGTAGTCATGGCGCGCCTTGCGGTTCTCCGCGACGCGCTTGATCCCGGTCTCACGTGTCATGGCGCCTAGGGTACCGCATCGGTGAGGCGCCGCGCCGGGCGCGGAGCGCCGCCTCGGCCGCCTCAGCGGTTCTTGCGCTGCGTCTCGCGCCCGGGGGCGCGGCGGCGCGGCGGGCGCGAGCCCGTGGTCCGCCGCGCCGGACGACGGCCGGGAGCGGTCGCGGTGCGGCCTCCTCCAGGGTGCGCCGGTGCGAGGTCGACCTTGCCGGAGAGCCGGTCGACGCGCTCGACCTTGACGTCCACCGGGTCGCCGAGCCGGTAACGGATCCCGGTGGCCTCGCCCACGAGCGCCGTCTCGTGCTCGCTCACCTCGAAGCGCTCGCCGCCCAGGCGGCGTGACGAGAGGAATCCCTCGAACACCTCGCCGAAGCGCAGGAACAGCCCACCGCCCACCAACCCTACGATCTCGCCGGTGAACATCTGCTCCCAGCCCTCCGCCTCGAGCCTGCGCTCGAGGAGGAAGCACAGCGCGACGTCGTCGCCCGTGAGTTCCAGGCGCGAGAAGTCGCGCTCGCGCGTGGAGCAGTCGTCCGCCGCGGTCGCCAGTTCGGCGTCTCCCAGCTCGGAGCCTGCTTCACCAAGGTGGAACAGCAGGGCGCGATGCGTGACGAGGTCCGGGTAGCGACGGATCGGCGAGGTGAAGTGCAGGTACGCCGGGCTGGCGAGGCCGAAGTGCCCGAGGTTGGCCGGCCCGTACCGCGCCTGTTTGAGCGAGCGCAGGATGAGCGTGGACCAGGCGAGCCGGCCGCGCTTCTCGCGGACGCTCGCCTCGCCGACGAGGCGGCTGAGCCGCCCGTACGCCTCCTGGAGCTGGGCGGCGGGCACCGCCGGGCCGCTGGGGAACGCCGGCGTGGGCACGCCGAGTTCCTCCAGCTGGTCGAGCAGCTCGCGCGTGCTCGCCGGCTCCGGGGGTTCGTGCACGCGGTACAGCGTGCGCGCCTTCTTGCGCAGCAGGTACTCGGCCACGGCCTCGTTGGCGGCGAGCATGAACTCCTCGACCAGCGCGTGCGAGGGCGTCTCCGGGCGCGCGGCGGCTCCGCTCAGCTCGCCCGCGTGGTCGAACGCGTACTCGGGCTCGAACGAGCCGATGGTGAGCGCCCCGCGGGCGAGGCGCCGGCGGCGCAGCACCCCGGCGAGCTCGGCGGCCAGCAGCAGCTGCGCGCTCAACGCGTCGTCCGCCGCCATGGTCGCGTCGGGCACGTCGCGCGGCGGCTCCGCCCGGCCGGCGACGAGGTGCGCGCCGGGCAGGGCGGCCACGGCGGCCTTGGGGTCGGCGAGCGGCGCCGCGGCCGCGAGCGCGCCGGCGGGGTCGTCGACCCCCTCGCCGGCCGCCACGCCGGCAGGCCCGATCACCGTGTCGGCGAACCCGTAGGTGAGCCGGTGGTCGCTGCTGATGAGCGAGCGGTAGTACTGCGTGCTCGTCCGCCGGCCCCCGGCGTCGAAGGTGAACTCGACGGTGACGCACTTGCGCGGCTGCCGGGGCACCAGGCTGCAGAGGTCGCTGCTGAGCGCCGCCGGCAGCATGGGCTCCGCGAACAGCGGCAGGTAGAGGCTGGAGGTGCGGCGGCGCGCCTCGCGCTCGATCTCGCCGTCGTCGTCGACGAAGTACGAGACGTCGGCGATGTGCACGTGCGCGCGGTAGCCCTCGCCCTCGCGGGCGACGGAGATGGCGTCGTCGAAGTCGCGCGCGGTGTCGGGGTCGATGGTGAACGTGGGCAGCGCCGTGAGGTCGCGGCGGCCGTGGTCGGGGCGCGCGGCGCGCCCCTTGACGGCGGCCGCCTCCTCCAGCACGGCGTCGGCGAACCCCTGGCGCACGCCTTTGGCGTGCAGCAGCGCGCGCAGGACGGCCTTGACGTCGTCGGCGCCGCCGAGGACCTCGACGATCCGGCGGCGGTCGCCGTGCGAGGGCACGGCGAGCACGAGGTCGTCGAGCCTGGGCGGCGTGCCGCCCTTGGCGACGAGATACGAGCGCTGGTCTGCGAAGAGGGGTTCGAGCGACCAGAACTTGCCCCAGCGGGCGACGCGGTACGGCAGCGGACGGGCGCGGTCCCGTGGCTCCTCCGGACGCCGCGCAGGGCTCATCGAGCTACTTCTCCTGGGCGGCGATGTACTGCAGCGCGCGCTGCAGCGCGTCGTCCTTCTTCGTCTTGGGGTCGTCCGCGGCGACGATGTCGGGCGTGATGCCCTTCTTGTTGATGTTGGTGCCGTCGGGCGTGAGGTAGACCGCGGTGGTGAGCTTGAGCGCGGCGCCGTTGCCCAGGTCGACGATGCTCTGGACCAGGCCCTTGCCGAAGGTCTTGGTGCCGATGATGGTGGCGCGGTCGTGATCCTTGAGCGCGCCGGTCACGATCTCCGAGGCGCTGGCGGAGAAGCCGTTGACGAGCACGACCATCGGCTTGTCCGTGGCGACCGGGCCGGTGGCGGTGAGCTCCTCCTCGGGCGAGTGCAGGCCGGCGGTGGACGTGACCAGCCCGGTCTGGAAGACCCCGGTCACGTCGACGGCCTGCGTGAGCAGCCCGCCGCCGTTGTAGCGCAGGTCGAGGATGAACCACTCCGCGCCCTTCTTGCTCAGCTCGTCCACGTTCTCGCGCACGTCGCGGCCGGCGAGCCCGCCGAACTCGTAGAGCTGCACGTAGCCGACCTTGGTGCCCTTGTCGTCGATGATGCGCTTGCTCGTCTCGGGGATCTCGATGGTCCTGCGCACGACCCTGACGTCGCTGGCGGGCTTCGTCTTGTCCTTGGACTGGATGCTGAGGACGACGGTGGTGCCCTCCTCGCCCTTGATGCGGCTGATGCTGGTCTCGATGGCGACGCTCTTGGTGGACTTGCCGTCGACGCTGAGGATCCGGTCGCCGGGAACGAGGCCCGCGGCCTTCGCCGGCGACCCGTCGAACACCGACGTGATGACGAGGCCGTCCTCGGTCTTCTGCAGGGAGGCGCCGATGCCCGAGTAGGAGCCGCGCTCCTTCTCCTCGAACTCCTGCACCTCCCTGGGCGTGAGGTACACGGTGTAGGGGTCCTTGAGCGACTTGAGCATGCCGTTGACCCCGGCCTCCGAGAGCTTGTCGACGTCCACCGGCCGGTAGTAGCGGCCCTGCAGCTCCTCGATGATGCGCTGCTGCAGCTCGCCGGCCTCCTTGGCCGACGTCTGCTGCGTGGGACTGAGGCGCACGGTGTTCTCCCCGTGCAGGTACCAGCCGGCGAAGTAGCCGCCGAGGAACCCGAGCGAGACGAGAAGGACGACGATGATGGTGCGTAGCGCGCGCATCAACCGTAGATGGTAGTCGGTCGCGGGAGGGGCGGCAAACGAACGCGCCGGCTCAGAGGTAGCCCATCGGGTCGACGGGGTTGCCGTTGACCCGCACCTCGAAGTGCAGGTGCGGGCCGGTGCTGAACCCCGTCGAGCCCACGTAGCCGACCGTCTGCCCGCGCGTGACGCGTGCTCCGCTCCCCACGGCCACGCTCGACTGGTGCGCGTACAGCGTGGACAGGCCGTTGCCGTGGTCCACGATGATCACGTTGCCGTAGCCGCCCATCCACGTGGAGTAGATGACGGTGCCGCTGTCGGAGGCGCGGATGGGCGTACCGTAGCCCACGCCGAAGTCGAGGCCTGTGTGGAACTTCCTGTAGCGGAGGATCGGGTGGATGCGCCAGCCGAACGGCGACGTGACCGGCCCGTTCACCGGGTAGATGAGGCTCCCCGTGCCCTGGCCGCTGCCCGAGGACCCGGCGATGACGCCGGCGAGCGCCTGACTCTCGGCGAGGAGCTGGTCCTCCTGGCGCTCGAGCTCGGCGAGGTCCTTGTTCACGCCCTTGAGCGCGCCCTGCTTCTGGCGGCGCACGGCGAGGGCGGCCGCCTGGCTCGCCGCCTGGGCGGCGCGCAGGGCGGCGAGCTCGTCGCTCTTCTCCTGCAGGACCTGGGCGGCGTCGGCGACGGCGCCCTCGCGCCTGGCGATGGCGTCCTTCTCGGCGTCCACCCCGTCGCGGGCCTGCTCGAGGCCGCCGACGAGGGCGTCGTTGCCGCCCAGGAGGTCGTGGATCACGTTGACGCGGCTGATGAGGTCCTCGAAGTCGGACGACGCGAGGAGGACGTCGAGGTAGCCGAGGTCGTCGCTCTTGTAGCTCAGGATGGCGCGCTCGGCGAAGTTGCGCTGCTCGAGCTCGAGCTCGGCCTGCGCCGCCGCGAGCTCGAGCTTCTTGAGGCGCAACTCCTTGCGCAGCACGGCGAGCTTCTCGCGCGTGACCGAGAGTCTGTCCTCGACGGCGGCGATCTGGCCGCCCAGGCCGTCGAGCTTCCTCTGGATCGCCGACAGCCTGCCGTCGAGGTCGCTGATCTGCTCGTTCAGCGTCGCCTTGTGCTCCTTGGCGGCCTCGATCCTGGCGCGCGCGGAGCGAAGCTTCTGCTGCAGCTCGGCGGCCGTCTCGGCGCGCGCGCTCGTGGCGAGCGCCCCGGCGAGCGCCAGGGTGACCGCCGCGAGGAGGAGAGCGGCGATGAATGAGGCGACCCTGGAGGATCTGCGCGGACTGGTCATGGCAGTGAGTAGAGTTCGGCGGCTGAGCGCGGCGTCCTCTCGCACCCCGGGGCCTCGCTCAGCGGCGAGCCGCCGCGCTCCTCACGTCTTGAGGTAGCGCCGCAGAGCCACCATGCTGCCCAGGGCGCCGAGCACCGCGCCGAGCACCGCGAGCGTGGGCAGCAGGCCCGCCGGCCAGGAGCCGCTCTGCCACCACATGCTGAAGACCCGGACGTTGAGGAAGTCGATGTCGCTGCTCTTGAGCCAGTTGCTGAGGGCCCAGTTGCACAGCCAGACGAACCCGGCGGCGACGATCGCGCCGATCAGGCCGGTGATGAAGCCCTCGAGCACGAAGGGCCAGCGGATGAACCAGTTGGTCGCCCCCACCAGCCGCATGATCTCGACCTCGCGCCGCCGCGCGAAGATACTGAGGCGCACGGTGGTGCTGATGAGCAGCACCGCCGCGAGCGCGAAGATCGCGGTGGCGATCCACATCCCGATGCCGATCAGGTTGATGGTGCCGAGCATCTTGCGCACCGTCTCCCGCGCGTACTTCACCCCGTTGTGGGTGCCCGGGTCGTTGTCGACCGCCGGGTCGTCGAAGAACTTGGCCGCCACCGCGTCCACCTGGTTGGCGTCGTTGACCTGGATCTCCCAGCTCGCCGGCAGCGGGTTGATGGGCAGGTTCTGGACGATGCGCTCGCCGAACCGCTTGCGGAAGCGCTCGAGAGCCTCTTCCTTGCTGATGTACGTGGACTTCTTGATCTCGGGGATCGACTGGATCCTCTGTTCGAGGGCCGCCTTCTCCTCGTCGGTGGCCTCGTCCCTGATGAAGACCTCGATCATGACGCGGTTCTTGAGGCTGGTCGCGCCCTGGTTGAGGTTGTCGCGCGTCACGAGGACCGCGCCGAGGATGGCCGTGCTGATGAACACGGTGATCACCGCCGCCATGGCCATGACCCAGTTGCGGCGCATCGAGCCGAACGCCTCGCCGAGGAAGAAACCGAGCCTCACGTGAGCGCCTCCTGCTCCTCGACCTCGGCGACCTGGTCGTAGCCGCCGCGGCGCTCGTCGCGCACCAGGCGCCCGACGTCGAGCTGCAGGACGCGCCGGCGCATGCGGTTGACCATGTCGCGGTCGTGGGTGGCGACGACGACAGTCGTGCCCGTGCGGTTGATGCGCACGAGCAGCTGCATGATGCCGACCGCCGTCTCGGGATCGATGTTGCCGGTCGGCTCGTCGGCGAGGAGCAGCGGCGGGTGGTTCACGAACGCCCGCGCCACGCTGACGCGCTGCTGCTCGCCGCCGCTGATCTCGTGCGGGTAGCTGTTGGTCTTCTCGTTGAGGCCGACCAGGCTGAGGATCTCCGGGACCTTGCGGCGGATGCTGCGCCGGGGCTCGCCGACGACCTCGAGCGCGTACGCCACGTTGTCGTAGACCGTCTTGTTCGGCAGCAGCTTGAAGTCCTGGAACACGCAGCCGATGTTGCGCCGCAGCAGCGGCACCTTGCTGTGCCGCAGGGTGCCGAGGTTGCGGCCGGCCACGAGGATGCGACCCGAGTCGGGCACGAGCTCCTTGAGCACCAGCTTGATCAGCGTGGATTTGCCGGAACCGGAGGCGCCCACCAGGAACACGAACTCACCTTTGCCGATGTGGCAGGTGAAGTCCTGGAGGCCGACCACGTCCGGGTCGTAGATCTTGGTGACGTCTTCGAAGACGATCATGGGATTAGCGCTCCCTTGTCAGCCGTCAACGGCCAAGTGACGATTATGAGGGCCGCTTCACAAGGCCTCAACCCGGCACGGAAAACAGGGGCCGCCGTGAGCTGAGAAGGACCAGTGGAGCGAGCCAATGAGCACTGGTATGGCCGGCGACCCCGTGGCAAGGGTTCGCCGCGGGGCGCGACGTTCCTGCCGCGGCACCCTACGCCACGGCGCGTTCCGCCAGTTCCTTGAACGCGCTGAGGGCGTTGCGGACGCGCGTCCGCAGGCACTCCTCGAGACGGACGGGGTCGACGCCCCACACCGTGGGATCGTACTCGAGCTGGAAGTGGACGAGCGTCTGGCGATGGTCCAGCTTCTGGACGTCGACGTCGCCGGTCTCGCGACCGTCCACCGCGCGCCAGCGCAGGCGCGTGTCCTGGATGCGGTCGACGACGTCGCTCTCCCACACCAGGGTCTCGCCGCACACCACGCCGCGCCAGCGCAGGCGGCAGTACCCGACGACGGCCACTTCGTCGATGCCCTCCATGAAGCGCGGGTACTGCTCGTAGTCGAGCCAGAGAGAGTAGGCGTCGGCGACGTCCACGGCCACGATGATGGTCTCGTCCACGAATCCCATGCCCGCCTCCCCGTGGCGGCCGACTGCGCGCTACACCCTGCTCCTACCCGGGAGGCGAGGCCGGCAGTCGCCGGGCGTCACCAGCGCTCGTAGCGCACGAGCTCCTGAAGCGGGCGTCGTCCAGTGGCGGCCGGCGCTTTGTCGGGGTAGCCGAGCGGCGTGAGCGCGACCAGCTCGACGTCGTCGGGGAGGCCGAAGACCTCGCGGGCGGCGTCCGGGTCGAACGCGGCGATCCAGCAGGTGCCGAGACCGAGGGCGGTGGCCGCGAGCACGAGGTGGTCCATGGCGATGGTGGCGTCGACCTCGTCGTAGGGCTTGTCGTCCATGCGCCGCCAGGCCTCTCCCGGCACCGCGACGAAGGCGATCACGAGCGGAGCCTGCGTGAGCCAGCGGCGGCCGTAGACCCTCGCCAGCTCCTCCTCCCGGCCCTGCGTCTTCACGACGAGCATGCGGAACGGCTGCCGGTTGGCGGCGGTCGGGGCGCGCCGCGCCGCCTCCAGCACGCTGGCGAGCTTCTCGTCCTCGACGGCGTCGGGCTTGTACCCGCGCACGCTGTACCGCTTCTCGATGGCCTCGAACACATCCATGACGTCTCCTCTGCCGGTCGCTGACCGTCGCCTTGTCGACCCCGGTGAAGGCCGGGAACGCTCCGCCACTGTATCGCGCCGCGGGCCGCTCCGTCCTGCCGGGCGCCGCGCCGGCACGCGATAGGATGGGCGGCGCACGTCCGACGGAAGGACCCCCGGTGTCGCGCAAAGGCTGGCTGCTGTTCATCTCCCTCTGCGTGATCTGGGGAGTGCCGTACCTGTTCATCCGCATCGCCGTGCGCGAGCTGCCGCCGCCGGCGCTCGTCTTCTTGCGCACGGCGCCGGCGGCGCTCCTGCTCCTCCCCTTCGCGCTGCGGCGCGGAGAGGTCCGCCGCGTGCTGCGCAGCTGGCCCTGGGTGCTGCTGTACACGCTCGTCGAGCTCTGCATCCCGTGGCTGCTGCTCGCGCACGCCGAGGAGCGCATCTCGAGCTCGCTGGCGGGACTGCTGATCGCCACCGTGCCCCTGATCGGCGCGGTGCTGTACCGCGCCTTCGGGGTGGCCGACCACTTCGACGCGCGCCGGCTCACCGGGCTCCTCGTCGGGTTCGCCGGCGTCGTCGCCCTCGTCGGCCTGGACATCGCCTCCAGCGACGCGCTGGGGATCGCCGAGACGATCGTCGTGGCCTTCTGCTACGCGGTCGGACCGATCATCATCAGCCGCCGGCTCGCGGACCTGCCGGCGATCGGCGTGATCGCGGCGTCGCTGGTGGTGACCGCGGTGCTGTACGCGCCCCCCGGCATCGCGACCATGCCGGCGTCGCTCTCGGCGGAGACCATCGGCTCGGTCGCGGTGCTGGCCGTGGTGTGCACCGCGGTGGCGTTCCTTCTCTTCTTCGCGCTGATCCGTGAGGTGGGGCCGGCGCGCACCACGGTGATCACCTACGTCAACCCGCTGGTCGCCGTCCTGCTCGGGGTGGCGCTCCTGAGCGAGCCCTTCACGCTGGGGATCGCCATCGGCATGCCGCTGATCCTGGCCGGCTCGCTGCTCGCCACGGCGCGGTCGCTGCGCGCGACGGGGCCGCCGCCGCGGGATGAACTGGAGGCGGGCCCGCCGGTCCCCTGACGCGTCCGTGTGGCTACGCCAGCCCGGCCACCCAGTCCCGGGTCTGCTCCACCTGGTTGAACGTGAAGAGGTGCACGCCGCGGATCCCGAGGGCCTCGTCCGCGGCGTGGTCCGCCACAGCCTCGGCGAGTGGGGTCGGGTCGTACCGGCGCGAGCGCGCCAGGGTCACGATCTGGCGTCCGTGCTTGCGCAGGTACCTGAGCGACGACCCCACGCCGGTGCGCAGCGAGATCTCGGCGAGCTTGCGACGCTCCACCACGCCGGGCAGACCGACGACCACCGGCATCTCGACGCCTGCGGCGCGGATGTCCGCCACCCACGCGGCCAGGGCGCCCGCGTCGAAGCAGAGCTGGGTCACGATGTGACTGGCGAACGGCTGCTTGCGCAGGAGCGCCTCGAGCAGCCGGTCGTCCGGCACGAGCGGGTGGCCCTCCGGATAGCCGCCGATGCCGATACGCGCGAAGGGGTGCGCCATGCCCACGAGTTCTTCCAGCAGGTCCCCGGCGTCGGCGTAGTCGCCCGCCGGCGGGTCGGCGTCGCCGCCGATCACGAACACCTCGCGGATCTCGGTCCCCTCGAGGCGCTGCACCAGCCGCTCGAGGTGACCGCGCCCCGTTACCATCCGCGCGGCGAAGTGCGGCACCACGCGATAGCCGCGCGCGGCGAGAGCGGTGCTCACGTCCAGCGTGCGCTCGAGGCCCTGCGCGGGCGACGCGGTGACGGTGACGGTGGCGCCGTACGGCAGGGCGGCGACCTTCTGCTCGATCCCCTGTACGGGGATCACCTCGTAGCGCGGTTCCTGGAGCAGGACGGACAGGTTGGGCCGATCCGCGAACGCGGGCGCTCCGCCACGACTCATGGGTCACCTCACTCCGGTAAAGGGGACTGATTCAGTCCCCTTATACCCAGGTGAGCGATCGTAAGCACGGGAGAGGCGGGCGGAGTCGGAGAGGCCCCTCCGACGGCGCGCGGGCGGGCGGCGAAGCTCGCCGGCCGCCCGCCCGCGCGGCTCGCTCAGTTGCGGCGGCAGAGCTCCTCGTCGCAACGGCGCAGCACGAAGTCGCGGTACTTGTCCAGGTCACGGTCCAGCTCGCGCTGGGCGCGCGCGACGTCGCTCCCCGGGTCGGCGGGGTCGCGCGGGGTGTAGTCGATCTCGACGTCGACCCGCGCCCTCCCTGTGCCCAGGGCGGCGATGGTGACCCGGCCGTCGTCGGCGTCCAGCTCGGCGAGCGACGAACGCAGGTCCTCGTACCCTTCGGGGAAGCGGTCGTAGACCGACCGGCCGATGAACTCTCTCCACTCGCGGTCTGCGAACGAGACCGGGACGTCGGCCTCGATGGATCCTGTCAACAGTGGCATCGTGTACTCCTTGTGTCCGGGCCCTCGGAGACGTGCCCGGGCTACTTGACGTTTCGCCGCTCGCCGGGAGCTCAAACCTCGGACCGAGGACGCCGGAGCGTGCGGTAGGATGGCGGGCGCTCCGCCCCGCGCCCGAGAGAAGGACACGTGAACGACGATCTCCAGCCGCTGCCCGGCGTCACCGTCACCGCCGCCGAGCGGGCCGTGCGCATCTCGAGCGAGCGCCCGCTGCGGGTGCTCGGCTCGGCCGTGGTGGGCGGCGGGTTCGGCGTGACGCGCGAGATCCTCAACGTGCACGTGGACGACCAGTACGACGGCGAGCGGCCGGACGAGGACCTCGCCGCCGTCGCCGCCGAGCTCGGCATCCACGGGCCGTTCGTCGGGCTCATGACGGCGGCGTACACGCAGTTCGCCCGCTGCGCCGTGGAGCGGCTGGGCGACCTCGCGGTGGCCGCCGTCGTCTCCGTGGGGCTGAGCAACACGTCGTCGGCGGGCGTGACCCCGCCGATCGGGGCTGGCCCGGCGGGCGGGGCCGCGGCGCCGGGCCCGGGCACCATCAACATCGTCCTGCTCGTCGACGGCGCGCTGACGCCGGCGGCGATGGTCAACGCCGTCATCACCGCGACGGAGGCCAAGACCATGACCCTCGCCGCGTGGGACGTGAAGACCCCGGAGGGAGACGCGGCGAGCGGGACGTCCACCGACACCGTCGTCGTAGCCTGCACCGGCCGCGGCGAGGAGCTCGGCTACGCCGGCCCGGCCACGCCCGTCGGCTGGCTGGCCGCGCGCGCCGTGCGCGCCGCGATGACGCGGATCTGCGAGGAGAAGGTCGCGCGCGACGGCGGCCGCCACGGCTGGTGAGGCCGCGGCCGCCGCGAGGCGGGCCGCGGCTCAGCCGGGCTTGAGGACCTCGTCGATCCAGCCGAGGCCGGCGATGGCCGTCGGGAACCCGCAGGTCGTGATCGCGAGGATGCCGACCTGCCGCACCTCGTCCGGCGACGCGCCGGCCGCCAGCGCCTTGCGCGCGTTCGACTTCACCGCGCCCTCGGCCAGCGCCCCGACGGCGAGGCCGAGCTTGACGAGGCGCACGTCGCGCTCGCCGAGCGGTCCCGCCCCGTCCACGGCCTCGCCGAGGCCGTCGAGCGCCTCGGCCACGGCCGGATAGTGTTCACGGAAGCCCAGGTACACGTCGGGCAGATACTCGTCGGCCATGGTGGTCCTCCTCGTTCGCCTGCGGCGGGCGTGACGTCCCCGCCGTCTTCGCTCCCGTCATTTCACGGGGAGACGGGCCCGAAACGGGCGCAGGACGCGCCGGCCCGGCGGCGCCAGACCGCGGGGACCGGTCAGTACGCCGAGCTGTGCGCCTCCTGATAGACCGTGACGCGCGTGGTCGGCGCCTTGACGGTCGCCCAGTGCATCGCCTGCTCCAGCTCGAACGAGCCGGCGAACTCGCGCGCGTTCTCCACGGTGTCCCACTCCATGATCACCGAGACCATGTTGGGGTCGTCGGCGCCGCGCCAGATGCGCCCGCCCCGGCAGCCCATGCGCCGGCGACGCTCGGCGTCGTCGGTGTAGACCTGCTTGAGCGTCTCGAAGTCGTGGATCTCATGCTCCAGGACCACGTACACCATGCCTGCCGCCTTTCTCGCCGCTCAGCGCGGCGACTCGATGGCCACGTCGAGGACAGTCACCCGCGGCGTCGAGACATCGCTGGCCGACCACTCCATCGCCTGCTCCAACTCGAGAGAGCCGGCGAAGTCGCGGGCGTGCTCCACGGTGTCCCACTCCAGGATGACGATGACGTTGCCCGGGTCGTCGGCGACGCGGAAGACACGGCCGCCTCTGGAGCCGAGCCGCCCGCGGCGCGCGGCGTCGTCCAGGTACACACTCCTGAAGGTCTCGAAGTCACCGACCCGGTGCTCGATCAGCACGTACGCCACAGCCTGCCGCCTTTCGCTCGCGGGCCCACGCGCACAGTGTACGCCCTCCGTGCCGCGCCGGTCGGTCGTCGGCCGGAGGCGGAAGCGTCAGCCCAGGTCCCGCCGCCAGTCCCACTCCGGCGCGATGACGTCCGTCCCTTCGGTGTCCTCGATCGTGCGCCGCCACGCGACCCGCCTGCCGACGCGCGCACGGAGGCGCCAGCCCACGGACTTCTCCTCAGCCTCGATCGCCTCGCGGAGCGCCGCCAGCCGGCCGTAGACGCGCGCCGCCTCCTCCTCGGTCAGGTCGTAGTCGTCGACCATCTGCAGGACCGCGTCGATGTTGGCGAGCACGTCCTGGCAGAGGCCCCAGTCGCCGGCGCAGGTCTCCGCCACGTACGGCACGCAGATCGAGGTCTCGTCGTCGACCTGGCGCAGCGGGACGTCCTTGAGCAGGGCGATCACGTCGTGAGCGTCCTTGGCGTTGAGGCGCCCGATCTGCAGCTTGCCGATGAACGCGTCCGCCGGCGAGATCGCGTAGTCGTCGACGAGCAGGCGGTCGCGTACGTCGAGGTCGTGGTCCATGCGCATGACGTCCATGAACAGGTCGACGTGGTCGACGAGGGGCGCCGGGCGGTCGTCCCGCTGCCCGGCGCCGATGCGGTAGGCGCCGCCGGCGCCCTCCAGCACCTGGGTCTTGACGTACTGGAGCTGGCCGGCGCCCGTCGCCTCCGTCACCGCCCGGTTCTCGGCGTACCCGAGCCGCGTGAGGACCTCGTGCAGCTCCCGGTTCTGCACCGACAGGCCCACGAGGTCGATGTCCGAGTACTCGCGGTCCATGAAGCCGAGGTCGGTGCAGTAGCGGCGCACGGCGAGGCCGCCCATGAGACGCACCTGCACGCCGTAGCGGCGCGCCTCGTCGATGAGGGCCATGGCCTCGGCCATGTGACGCTCGGCCGGCTTCTCGGGCGGCTCCTCCACGTCGGTCACCGACTTGAGCGGCGCGCTCCTGGACTGAGCCTCGGACCTCAGGCGCAGGTCCTCGAGCGGCCCCTGGATGGCGTCGAGGATGGGCCGCGCGATGTAGGCGCGCGGCCAGCGTCGCGCGGCCAGCTCCTCGAGCATCCCCCACTCCTGCAGCTCGCGGACCGCCTTGCGCGCCGTGGCGTTGCTGACGCCGAGCGCCTGCTGCGCCTCGGGGACGGTGACGAACGGCGTGCGGAAGAGGTCGTCCACCAGTTCCCGCGCGTACCCCGAGACCTTCCAGCGGTACTGCTCGCGAAGCGCCATGAGCGCACGCACCTGGGCGGAGGCGCGCTCGGCCGTCTCGCGCACGGCGTCGAGGAAGAAGAGGAGCCACGGCTCCCAGGCGCCGTCGGTGCGCACCGCCTGCAGCCGGTCGTAGTACTCGTCGCGGTGGGCCTCGATGTAGGCGGAGGGGTAGAGCAGCGGGTGAGAGAGGCGGCCGCGCTCGATGAGGAACAGCGTGATGAGCAGCCGGCCGAGACGGCCGTTGCCCTCGAGGAACGGGTGGATGGCCTCGAAGCGCTCGTGCATGAGCGCGCACTGCACGAGCGGCGGCAGGCCGGTGCGCTCTCCCAGGAACCTGTCCCATTCGGTCAGGGCCGCGTGCATCTCCGGCACCGGCGGCGGCACGTAGACCGCCGTCTCGAGGGTCGAGCCCGGCGGCCCGATCCAGTTCTGGCCGCTGCGGAACTCGCCCGGCGTCCAGGCGGCGTCGCGGACGCCGCGGAGCAGCCGCTCGTGCAGCTCGAGCACGAGGGTGGTGCCCAGCGGCACGTCCGCGAGCCGCTCGACGCCGTACTGCAGCGCGGCCACGTAGTTGCGCACCTCACGAAGGCTCTCGCGCAGCTCGAGGTCGGGCGCAGCCGCGACCTCGTCGAAGAGAAGGTCGACGAGCGTGGCCGGCGTGCCCTCGATGCGCGAGGAGAGCACGGCCTCCTGGCGCAGGAACGGCGCGACGAGGATCTGCGGGTCGCGCCGTCCCCCGGCGAGGCCGGAGAGCTCGCCGAGCGCCGCGTCCGCAGCGGAGAGGCGCTCGGCCAGCTCCGCCGTGAACGTCAGCTCCGGCGGCAGCGGCGCCGGCATGAACGCCGGGTGGCCGCCCTCGGCCGTCACCAGGTGCCCGCTGGCCCGCTCGCCGAATGCCGCCGCGTCCATCGTCTTCCCGCCTCAGCCCTTGAGGTGGCGGTCGAACCACTCCACCACCAGGTCGAAGCGCTGCACGCGATGGAGGGGGCTGCCGGAGCGCGTGAGCTCGTGCGACTCGGCGGGGAAGCGCACGAGCTCCACCGGCCGCTTGAGCAGGCGCAGCGTCACGAAGAGGTGCTCGGCCTGCTCCACGGGACAGCGCAGGTCCTCCTCGGAATGGAGGATGAGCAGCGGAGTGTGGATGTTCTCGGCGTGGGTGACGGGAGAGACCCCCCGGTACAGGTCCAGGTCCTCGTACAGGAACGTGCCCGTGTAGCCCTTGAAGTCCCAGCCGAAGTCACTGGAGCCCCACTGCGAGTCGAAGTTGTTGACGGCGCGCTCGGAGACGGCGGCCTTGAAGCGGTCGGTGTGGCCCACGATCCACGAGGTCATGTAGCCGCCGTAGGAGCCGCCGATGACGCCGAGGCGGTCCGCGTCGACGAAGTCGAAGCGGCGGACCGCCTCGTCCACGGCGGCCATGCAGTCCTCGTAGTCCACGGAGCCCCAGCCGGGGCCCTCGTCGCCGGGGCCGCGGATGGCCCGCGCCCACGCCTCGGTGCCGCCGGAGGAGCCGCGCGGGTTGCTGAAGACGACGGCGTAGCCGGCGCCGCAGTAGACCTGGAACTCGTCGAAGAAGCCGACGCCGTACTGGCCGTACGGCCCGCCGTGGATGTTGAGGAGGGTCGGGTACTTCTTCCCCTCTTCGTAGCCGGCGGGCCGCATGATCCAGGCGTCGACCTGGCTGCCGTCCGCCGAGACGGCGGTGAAGCGCTCGGGTCGCACCAGCTCGCGCCCGGCGGCGAAGGCGTCGCCGGCGGAGGTGAGCCGCCGGCCCACGGCGGCCGGGTCCTCATCCCCGCCGGCCGCCGGACCGCCGTCGTACAGCTCGCTCAACCGCGCCGGCTCGCTTGCCGTGAAGACGAGCCGGCTGCCGGCCACGTCCAGCCCGGTCACGACGCGCTCGCCGCCGGCGATCAGGCGCGGCTCGCCGGAGCCGTCCGCGGGCACGCGGTACACGTGCACGCGCCCGTGGTCCTCGGCGACGAAGACGAGGCCGTCGCCGTCCCAGAGCGGCTCGCGCATCCCGGGGTAGGTCGAGCAGTTCAGGTCGAGGGAAGCGGTGAGCGGCGTGATCGCGCCGTCCGCAGGGTCGACCAGCGCGATGTCGGTGTGCTTCGGGTCGTCGTAGACGCCGGCGTAGCGCTCGACGGCGAGCCGGGACCCGTCCGGCGCCCAGGACACGCTGCCGATGCTGCCGCCGCCCTGCGTGAGCCGCCGCGGCTCCCCGCCGGCGGCGTCCACCAGGTACACGTCGTTGACCATCTCGAGGTCCCAGTCCTCGTGACGGGCCGAGACGAAGGCGAGCGTCCGCCCGTCGGGCGACCAGCACGGCGAGTGGTCCTCGTAGTCGCCGTGCGTGACCTGCTCCGGCTCGGCCGAGCCGTCCGCCGGCACGACGAACAGGTGCTGCGGCCGGTCCGCCGTCCACCCCACGCTGTCGAGCTTGTACTGCAGGCGCGTGAGACGGCGCGGCTGCCGCTTCTTGTCGTCCTCTTCCTCGTAGGCCGCGTCGCGCACGCGGGCGACGAAGGCGATACGCGTGCCGTCCGGCGACCACGCCGCCTGCGTCACGTCCTCCTTGAGGCTCGTGAGCTTGCGCGGCTCGCCCCCGGCCACCGGCATCACGTACAGCTGCGAAGCCTTGTCCGCGCGATCGGAGGTGAAGGCGAGGCGCGTGCCGTCCGGCGACCAGCGCGGGTCGGCGTCGGCCTTCTCCCCGCTGGTGAACGCGCGCGGCGGCGCCGACCCGTCGGCCGCCGCCAGCCAGACCGCGGCGGGGTACGCGTTCCCCTTCTCGTCGACGGAGCCGGCCACGTAGGCCACCGTCGTCCCGTCCGGCGAGAGCCGCGGGTCCGCGACCGCCGTCAGCTCGTACACGTCCCGTGGGACCATGCCCGTCATCCCTGCCCCCCTTGTCTAGCCCAGGTCGCGCCGCCAGTCCCACTCCGGCGCGATGATCTGCGTCCCCTCCGTGTCCTCGATCTCGCGCCGCCAGGCGACCCGATCGCCCACCGTGGCCCGGAGGCGCCAGCGGAGCGTCTTGCTCGCGCTCTCGACCGACTCCTTGATGGCCGCGAGCCGCGCGTACACGCGGTCCTGCTGTGCCTCCGTGAGCCCGTAGTCGTCGACCATCGCCAGGGCGATGTCGAGGTTGGTGGTGATGTCCTGGTACAGCCCCCAGTCGTGCGAGCAGACCTCGGCGATGTAGAGCAGGTCGATCGAGGCGTCGTCGTCCACGTCCCGCAGCGGCACGTCCTTCACCAGAGCGATGACGTCGTGGACGTCCTTCTGGTTGATCTTGCCGATCTGCATCTTGGCGATGAACGCGTCGGCCGGCGAGATCGCGTAGTCGTCGATCTCCAGCCGCTCGCCGACGTCGATGTCGTGGTCCATGCGCATGACGTCGAGGAAGATGTCGATGTGGTCGACGAGCGGTGGCTCGTACGTGCTGCGCTCGCCGGCCGCGGCCGCCTTCGACTCGGCCTTCATGCCCTCGAGGGCCTCGTTCTTGATGTACTGCAGCTGCCCGGAGTCGGTGGACTGAGAGACGTAGCGGTTCTCCGTGTAGTCGAGCGTCTCGAAGACGTCGCGGATCTCCTTCTTCTGGTCCGAGCGGCCGACGAAGTCGATGTCGGAGTACTCGCGGTCCATGAAGTCGAGGTCGATGCAGTAGCGCCGCACGGCGAGCCCGCCGGTGAGGCGCAGCTGCACGCCCCTGGCGCGCGCCGCGTCGATGGTGTCCATGGCCTCCGCCATGAGGCGGTCGGCGCGGCGCGCGGGCTTCGCCTGCGCCTGCGTCGCCTCCGACTTGACCACCGTGCCCAGATCGGCCGTGCCCGGCCCGCTGCGCAGGTCTTCCAGCGGGTGCAGCACGGCGTCCAGCACGTGCCGCGCGAGGTAGACGCGCGGCCACCGCTTCTCCGACCACTCCGCGAGCAGGCCGCGCGCCTCGAGCTCGCGGACCGCGCGGCGTGCCGTGGGGTCCGTCACCTCGAGGATCCGCTTGGCCTCGGGCACCGTCATCGCCGGCGTGCGGAAGAGCTCGTCCGCCAGGCGCAGGGCGTGGCCCTTGACCTTCTCGCGGTCGCGCTCGTAGTGGCGGATGAGCGCGCGCGCCTGGCGGGTCGCGCGCTCGGCGGTCTCGTGCACGCCGACGGCGAAGAACGTGAGCCACGGCGTCCACTCGTTGTGCGTGCGCACGCGCTGCAGCAGCGCGTAGTACTCGTCCCGGTGTCCCTCCAGGAACGCCGACAGGTACAGGAGCGGGCGCGTCAGCCGCTCTCGCTCGATGAGGAACAGCGTGATGAGCAGGCGGCCCAGACGTCCGTTGCCGCCCACGAACGGGTGGATGCTCTCGAACTGCGCGTGGAGCATGGCGCACTGGATGAGGTCCGGCAGCCGGCCGCGTTCCTGCAGGAACTGCTCGAACGCGGCCAGCGCCTCCGGCAGCTGGTCGACCGGGGCCGGCACGTAGGTGGCCGTGGCCATGGTGGCGCCGGGCGGCCCGAGCCAGTTCTGCGAGGTGCGGAACTCGCCCGGCGTGCGGGCGCCGCCCACCTCACCGCGCAGGAGCCGCTCGTGCAGCGCCTTGACGAACTCCAGGGAGAGCGGCTCTTCCCGCAGCAGTTCCACGCCGAAGCGCAGGGTCGAGATGCAGGCGCGCACCTCTCGCAGGTGCTCGCGCTCCACGGTCTGACGCGCGGCGCCGACCTGGTCGAGGTAGAGGTCGGAGAGGCTCACCTGCGCACCCTCGATGCGCGACGAGCAGAGCGCCTCCTGGCGCTTGAACGAGGCGTCGAGCAGCTGCGGGTCGGGCAGCTCGCCGCCGACGCCGGAGAGCTCGCCGAGCGCGGCGTCGGCGCGCGACAGGGCCAGCACGAGGTCCTTGGTGTAGGAGATCCGCGGAGGGAGCGGCGCCGGCACGAAGGCGGCGTAGCCCTCCGGGGAGGTCACGATCTTGCCGGCACCCGGGGCGTGGAACTCACTGGGGTCCATGACGCCTGCCTCGCTTCAACAATCGCTGGTCCGTGACGGTCGTTTGAAACCATACCGCACATTCGTTACGAATTGGCGAAGAACGTGCAAGGACGCCGGGGACCTCAGCCGCCTGCCTCGTCGCCCTCCACGTGACGTGCCACGTTGCCGGCGCGCAGCCTCACGATCTGGCGGCGTATCTCTTCCTCGCTCGGGAACTCGTCGTCAGTGGCCCGGTCGTAGTGGACCATCTCGTCCAGGCTCCGCGTCAGCTTGCCGGCGACCGGCTTGTCCATCGCCGACCAGCCGGCGAGCACGAGGTCGTACACGTAGATGAAGTCCGGGAGGTTCAGGAGGTGCTTCACGCGGCCCTGCACGGAGGGGTACTTGACCCCGGAGACGGGCTGGGCCGCGAGCCCGAGGCTGTGCGCGGCCAGCAGGAGGTACAGGAACGCGTTGGCGAGCGACGACTCGAAGATGGAGTCGCCCTTCTGGGTCGCGTAGCGCGCGGCCATGGGCAGGCCGACGCGCCGGCGGGTGTCGCCGAGCACGGCGATCATCACCGGCGCCTCGGGGCAGCGCCACGGGCCGTGCGTCTCGGCAGACCAGGGCGACCCCTGCCACTCCTCGCGCGTCGCCTCGAGGGCGAAGAAGTCGGCGTTCTTGTAGTCGTCGACGATGCTCCGGACCGACGCACGGAGTCCGGCGTCCGCGACCACCAGCAGTTCCACGGGTTGCATGTTGAAGCCGGTCGGCGCCCAGCGCGCCGCCTCGAGCAGCTTGCGCACCACGTCGTCCGGCACCGGGTCCGGCTTGATGGCGCGGATCGTCCGGCGGCTGCCGACGAGATCGAGGAACTCCTCGTACTGCACGTGTCCTCCCAGTGTGTGACGGGCTACGGCCCCATCCTAGCCTGCACGGGCCGAGTGGCGCACGGCGGTCGCGGCTCGGCCACCGGGCCGCGCTCTCAGCCGGCGAGCAGCCGCTCCGCCTCGAGCGCGCCGCCCGCCTCTTCCTCGTGCTTGAAGACGACGTAGACGTCGCGGCCGCCGCCGGTCAGTCCTTCGGCGCGGCGGCGAAGGCTCGCCAGGGCGGCCTCGTCGTAGGGAGGCTTGCGCATGCGGTAGTAGGCGAAGCCGGCGGTCACCACGTCCGGGACCGTCAGCTCCTCAGCCTCGGCCACGCAGAGCGCGGCGCCGTGCGCGCGCAGGAGCGCGTAGACCTCCTCGCGGAACCACGACGCCTCTCGGAACTCGAATGCGAAGCGCAGCTCGCGCGGGAGCAGCTCGAGGAAGCGCTCCAGACGCTCGAGGTCGAGCTTGAGATTGGGCGGCAGTTGCAGCAGCACCGGGCCGAGCCGCCCCGCGTCACGCAGCGGCGCAAGCGTCCCGAGGAAGTACTCCAACGGCTCGCGGGCGCCCTCCTTGAGCCGGTTCCTGTGGGTGATCGCCTGGTGCGCCTTGACGGCGAAGGCGAAGCCGGGCGGCGTGGCCTCCGCCCACGCGGTGAGGGCCTTCTCCGACGGCATGCGCCGGAAGGTGTAGTTGATCTCCACGCAGTTGAGCCGCCCGGCGTAGTGACGCAGGAACCGCGCGGCCGGGAGGTCGGCGGGATAGAACTCCGGTTTCCACGAGGGGTACGCGTACCCCGATGTACCCGCATACAGGATCGCCATCTGCCGTCCGATCGCCTCGCCGCCTCGTCCAGACGGGCGGTGCCGGCAGAGGAGGGTCCTGCCGCGCCGCCCGTCTGCCTTGCACCTGCCCGGTCGCGGGCCGCCAAAACGCCGCCGCCGTCGCTCCGACAGTGTCCGGCCGGGAGCGCCCGCGGCGCAACTCCCCGCCTGCATGCCGTCGCCCCTCGCGGGAAAGCAACAGGCAAGGCGGGGGGTCGCCAAGGCAGTCGCGCAGCGACGAGAACGACGAGGAGATCGACGATGAGCGCCCTTCCCACAGACGCCGCCCGGCCGGCCCTCGAGGCCGCCGGCGAGCTGGCGCGGCAACTGCGCGTGGACAGCATCCGCAGCGTGGCTTCGGCCGGTTCCGGCCACCCCACCTCCAGCCTCTCCGCGGCCGACCTCATGGCCGTGCTGTTCGTCCGGCACCTCCACTACGACTGGAGCCGGCCGGACCGCCCCGACAACGACCACCTGATCTTCTCCAAGGGACATGCTTCACCGCTCCTCTACTCCCTCTACAAGGCAGTCGGCGTCGTCGACGACCGCGAGCTCCTGGAGACCTACCGGCGGGCGGGGTCGCGGTTGCAGGGCCACCCGACGCCGGCGCTCCCCTGGGTCGACGTCGCCACCGGCTCGCTGGGGCAGGGGCTGCCCGACGGCGTCGGCGTCGCGCTGGCCGGCAAGCGGCTGGATAGGGCCGATTTCCGCGTCTGGGTGCTCTGCGGGGACAGCGAGATGGCCGAGGGCTCGATGTGGGAGGCCCTCGACAAGGCGTCGCTCTACGAGCTGGACAACCTCACGGTGATCGTCGACGTCAACCGGCTCGGGCAGACGGGGCCCACCGGGCTGGAGTGGGACCTTGAGGCGTACCGCCGGCGCGTCGAGGCCTTCGGCTGCCGCGCCCTCGTCGTGGACGGGCACGATCTCGAGCAGATCGACGACGCCCTGTCACTGGCGGCGCGCTCGCAGCTGCCCACGGTCGTGCTCGCGCGCACGGTGAAGGGAAAGGGCGTGCCCGAGGTGGAGGACGCCGTCGGCTGGCACGGCAAACCGCTGAAGGAGGACGTCGCGGAGGCCGCCGTGCGCGCCCTCGGCGGCGTGAGCGACCACCGGGTCGAGACGCCGCCGCGCCCGGAGCGGCCGGCGGCGGCGGTGCGCGAGCGGCGCGCGCTCGCCCTGCCGAAGTACGAGATGGGCATGAAGGTCGCGACACGCGCCGCGTTCGGCGACGCCCTCGCGGCGCTCGGCGCGTGGCCCGAGGTCGTGGCCATCGACGGGGAGGTCGGAAACTCCACCTTCACCGAGAAGTTCCGGGACGCGCATCCGGACCGGTTCTTCCAGATGTACATCGCCGAGCAGCAGATGATCGGGACCGCCGTGGGCATGAGCGTGCGCGGCTACATCCCGTTCGCGGCGACCTTCGCGGCGTTCCTCACGCGGGCCTACGACTTCATCCGCATGGCCGCCGTCTCCGGTGCGGACATCCGCCTGTGCGGCTCGCACGCCGGCGTGGAGATCGGGCAGGACGGGCCCTCGCAGATGGGCCTCGAGGACCTCGCGGCCCTGCGCGCCGTGCACGGGTCGACGGTGCTCTATCCCAGCGACGCCACCTCGGCGGCGGCGCTCACCGCCACCATGGCCGAGCTGGGCGGCGTGAGCTACCTGCGCACCACCCGCGGCGCCTACCCCGTGCTCTACCCGAGCGACGAGGAGTTCCCGGTCGGCGGCTCCAAGCTCCTGCACGCCTCCGCCGACGACCGCGTCCTGCTCGCGGGCGCCGGGGTGACGTTGCACACCTGCCTCGCGGCCGCGGAGCAGCTCCGCGAACGCGGCATCCCGGCCCGGGTGATCGACCTCTACTCGGTCAAGCCCCTCGATGCGGACGGCCTGGCCGCGGCGGCGCGCGAAGCCGGGCGCCGCATCGTCGTCGTCGAGGACCACTACCCGGAGGGCGGCCTGGGAGAAGCCGTGCTTGCCGCCCTCGCCCCGCTGCGCGAGGAGTTCCGCGTCGAGCACCTCGCGGTCCGCGGGCTCCCGGGGTCGGGGACGCCGGCCGAGCTCATGGCCGCGGCCGGGATCGCGTCCGCGGACATCGAGGCGGCCGCGCTGCGTCTGCTGGAAGGGTGACGAGAGCCCCCGTCGCGGGCGTTCGCAGTCTGGACAACACTTCCCGGCGGCGCTGTTGACCCCAACTCGAGGCTATCGGTAGGTTGGGTGCACGATCGCCGGGGCCGTCTGAAGGGATCCCCGGCGCGACGGGCGGCGGGCGCCTGTGCCCGCCGCGCATGCGGCAAAGGGGGTACCGTGAAACGTCTCGTCCTTCCCATCCTGATGGCCTTGCTGCTGGCGCTCGTCCTGCCGGTGGCGGCGAGCGCCCTGACCTACGACGCAGCCGTTGACGAGCTCGTCGCCAACGGCTACACGACCGACATCGAAGACGCCCTCACCGACCTCGGGACCGACCCGCAGCTGGGCTTCCGCCTCGCCGGCACGTGGGCCGAGCACGATGCCTCGTACCTCGTGCGCGACGAACTCGAGGCCATGGGGCTCTCCGACGTGCGCCTCGAGGCTGTTCCCGTCGACGCCTGGGACTTCAAGGGCGCGACGGTCGAGGTCGCCGGTGAGACCCTCACCGCTTCATCGTTCGCCGGGGTACCCGGCACCGACGGCCCGCTCGAGGCCGAGCTCGTCTACGTCGGGACCGGCACGGCGGCCGAGTTCGACGCCGCCGGGATCGTGGCCGGCAAGCTGGTGCTGGTCGACGGCGAGTTCGACGACTGGTGGCTGAGCTTCGTCGGCGCCGAGGCCACGCATCGCGGCGCCGCCGGGGTCGTGATGACCTACGGAGAGAACACGTACCCGTGGTACAGCTACCCCGAGGCGCTCGGCAGCAACGACGGCGAGTACGACGACGACTGGGTGCCGATGGTCTACGTCGCCTGGCGGGACGGTGATTGGATCAAGGCGAAGCTCGCCGCGGCGGGTGGGTCGCTGATGGCCACGATGACGAGCGACGTGAAGATCACCCTGGCCGAGGACGGCGGCGTCGGCTACAACGTGGTCGGCGTGCTCGAAGGCAGCGATCCGGACCTCGCGCCGGTACTCCTCGCGTCCCACCTCGACGCCCACTTCCGCGCCGGCCTGGACGACACCGGCGCCGCGGTGAACGAGTTGCTCACCGCCAAGGCGATGACGGACAGCGGCGTCCAGCCGCGGCGCACCGTCATCTTCTTCTTCACCTGCGCCGAGGAGTACGGCTACACCGACTGCTGGTACGACTGGGCGATCGGCGCCTGGTACGCGATCACGCAGGAGCATCCCGACTGGCCCGGCAAGCTGGCGATGATGCTCAACATCGAGCTCATGGCCGAGACGGGCGCCGACTTCCGCATGCGCGCGGCCGCCGACGTGCTGCCGTTCCTCGAGGCGGTCGCCGCGGACTCGGGCGACGCGCTGCCCTACGGCATCGAGGCCGAGCCTACGCCGAGCACCTGGACCGACCAGTGGAGCTGGAACGCCTCCGGCGTGCCGACGGTGACGACCTCCGCCGGCGGCCCCGAGTACGACCGCTACTACCACACCGACCTCGAGAACAAGGCCCGCGTCGATCACGACTACCTGGGCGGCATCGCCAAGTGGAACCACCGCGTGATCCAGGGTCTCGACGAGGGCGTGCTCCCCTACGACCTGCGCGCCCGCGGCGACCAGCTGCTGGGCACCATCCAGCCGGGCAAGCTCGTGCGCGCCGGCGTGAGCGAAGCGGCAGCGACGCGCTTCAAGACCGCCGCCACCAAGTTCCGCGCGGCGGCGTGGCAGTGGGAGCTGCGCAAGGCGAAGACGCCCAAGGGCAAGGTCGACGCCGTCAACGAGAAGCTCGTCGCGCTCGAGAAGACCATCAACGCGACGTTCACGAGCCGCGATCAGTACGACTTCACGGCCTACCCGCACGAGGCGGGGACGACGGACGCGATCTACCTGACGAAGGCGATCACCGCGGCCAAGACGCGCAACGCGGCGCGGGCGCAGCAGATGATCAGCTGGTGGGTCGGCATCAACTGGTACGCCAGCTTGTTCAGCCCCGAGGTCTGCGCCGAGGACCTGGTGCGCCACTACCCCGACTACGAGCACATCACCTGGGGCGCGCTCGGTACGCCGCCGCTGGTGGTCGACTGCATCGACGAGTACGTGATGCTCGGCGAGGGCGACTTCGCCGGGGCGATCGCGGGCCTCAGGGCCGACCGCGCGGCGGTGCGGGCGGACCTGCGTGACCGCATCGACACCATGACCGCCGTGCTCAACGACCTCACCAAGGGCGTCAACGCGCTCTGAGCGCAGCGGTCGGGCGCGCCGGAGGGGGGAGACGCCCGCGACGGGGGACGAGGGGGCGGCAGTGTCGGACGACACCGCCGCCCCTCCTCCATTCGGCCGATGGAGCAGGAGTCGCTGTCGCCGAGCCTGCAGAGGAGCTCCTCTCGGAGTCGAAGGCGCGTGACGCCATCGCCTGTACCTCGCCGTCTTCCCTCCGCGCCCGTCGGCGTTTACGGCGCGCCTGCCGCGTGGGACGTCATCTCCAGGAGACCCAGGAGATGGCGACGCGAGAACAACAGGACGACCGCTTGCCCGCAAGGCCGGCGGCGCCTGTGTTCGCTTCCGTACTCGGGCCGGAAGACCGCCTGCCGGACAGGCCGTTCACGGACCCCCAAGAGACCAAGGGCGATCTGCTCGTCATGTCCCGCATGCTGGAGCTCGAGCGGGAGCTCGCGCTCACGTGGGGACCCGACATCGACGGCCCCGGGATCAGCGAGCAGACCTCCGCGGGCGGACGCCGGCTGCTCGCGGTACCCGACGGCCGCGCCCTGCTCAGGGCGCGCGACGTCACCGCTGTCGGGTTCTTCGGGCGCCTGCGGGAGGACGTCGACCATGCCGTCCTGTTCGAGCACGAGAGACGCATCGCCCAGCTGTTCCCGCGGTACGCTCCGCTCGGGTTCCTCAGTTACCTGGACGTCGGGCCGGAACACGGCAGGTACGGCAATCTGATCCTCTTCTGGACCCCGGACGTGCCCGACGCGTGGCACCGAGGCGAGGCCCACCGCCGCGCCGTCGCCGACGCGCCGGGCCACTACCTGCACATCCGGCTCCACAAGGGCCGCATCCCCGGGCCGTTCATGGGCGCCGGCGAGGTCCAGGTCCTCCGCACCCAGTACCTGGACTTCGCCGCCGGCGCGCCTTGGCGGGCGCTTCGAATCTACACCTGAACCGGCGGCCGGCGCTCTCGCTTCCGCAGTCGCCGACGGGAACGGCCAGCCCGGGTGGTCTCCCGGATCCCAGCGTGCGCGAGTCGGGCACCACGCGAAGGCGCCGGCGGCCTCGCGGCCGCCGGCGCCGTTCCCGCGTCAGGTGTCTAGCGCTGTCAGGGCATCGTGTGCGTATGCGGCATCGGCTGGCCCGGCTGCTCCGGACCGATCCTGTACGGCCGCATCATCTCGTTGTCCTCGTGCTCGACGATGTGACAGTGCCACACGAACTGACCGGATTTCGCAAACTGGGCGCGGATCCGGGTCACTTCGCCGGGGTAGGCGGTCACGGTGTCCTTGAAGCCGCTCTCCCATGCTTCCGGTGGCCGGGCAGGCCCAGCCAGCGCAACGTTCTCCGGTCCCATCGCACCCTCGGTGAAGGAGATGGGCTGCCGGTCGACCACCTCGAAGACGACCTCATGCACGTGCATCGGGTGAGCGTCGGCCGTGAAGTTGTAGAACTCCCACACCTCAGTGTCGCCAACCTGAGGGTTCTCCGTGACGGCGGCCATCCATTCGTGATGCATCGCCGTTCCGTTGACGGTGTCGACGGTGCCGAGCATGGCAGCCGCTGGCCCTCGAGCGGGATCCGCCATCGACATCATCTCGAGCAGCGCCAGCGGCCGTGACCTGACCGGCGCCGGAAGGGGCGTCAGTGGCGGCAGCACCAGGAACTGCGGCGGGGTCGTCGCGTCCGGAGCCAGGACCGGCCCGACCCTGAACTGCATGATCTGCCCCGTGCTTGCGGGATCGGCGAGCTCCGGCCCCTCGATCGGGAGGCCGCCGAACGGAGCGTCTGCACCGACGTTGCCGAGCACGTAGTTCCCGGCCGGCACGTTGGTGAAGTCGACGATCAAGTCGGCGCGCTCGGCCAAGCCCATCAGCAGCTGGTTGCCCAGACCTGTGATATTCACCGGAGCCGACAGGAATCCGCCTTCGTTGCCGATCTGCCACACCTCAGCGCCCGTGATCGCGCTGAAGTCGAGGATCAGGAAGCGCGACTGGCAGCCGTTCAGCAGGCGGAAGCGATAGCGCCGCTGCTCGACGTTCAGGAACGGCCAGGTGTTGCCGTTCACCATGATGGTGTTGCCGAAGAACTCCGGGTTCCAGATGGGAGAGATGTCCGAGGCTGGGATGTACGGACCGGCGTCGTCGTCAAAGAACGCGCGTGTGTCCGGATAGAAGAGCGAACCGTCAGCGTTGAAGGCCCGGTCCTGGATGGCGATTGGAATCTCGTAGTAGGCCTTCGTGGATGGGAACGTGTCGTTCTCCTTCGGCGCCGGGCCAGGCAGGATTGCAGCAAGTCCGGTCCGTGAGTCAAGCACCGCGCCGTCCCCTGCAGGACCACCGCGGATGATGTAGAAGCCGGCCGGGCCGGCGTAGACGTTGACCCTGGTCATGCCGAGGGCGTGGTCGTGGTACCAGATCGTCGACGCCCTGTTGTCGTTCGGATACTGGAAGGTGGCGTAGCCGGGACCCCAGGTGGCGCCGTAGCCGGCCGCCGCCTTGCCGGCAAAGAAGTCGTACCAGGTGCCACGATCCGCGAAGCCGGCTGGGGTGTTGCTCGCGGCCGGCAGATACCACGCCTCCGCGTAGCCATCACTCTCGTCCCCCACGCCCACGGCACCGTGAACGTGTGTGACGATCGGCACCGGGCCCGTGTATGGGCCCGGGGTCGACATGAACATCGGCCGCGTGTCTCGCTCCGCGGTCCCGCCGGGAGGGTTGGCCCAGTGCAGCGTCGGATCGACCGGCAGCAGATGCGGCAAGTAGTTCCCGTCCGTGCCGACCAGGCCGTTGATCCACTTGACGCGCACCGGCCGGCCGGCTTGTGCTTCGATAGTCAGCGACGGTGCGTTGTGGATCATGAGTCCCCGTTTGCTCGCCGCAGCGACCGCCCCGTACCCCCAGACCGTGGTCGGAGGCAGGGTAGCCGGGAGGATCTGCTGGGCGAACTGCTTCATCGAGATCTCGTAGTAGTCCGCGTTCTTGCCGCCCTTGAGCTTGATGGTCCCCGCCTTGGGCATCACCGGTGGGATGAGCAGCGGCGTCTGGAACTTGGGCACATTCACGGGGTCGAGCGAGCCGCCGGGTATGGCGGCCTCCGCCACCTGGGTGAAGCCCCCGAACTGGGATCCCACCCAGAGCCCAACGAGCCCGCCGCCCCCGATCTTGATGAACTGTCGTCTGGTGAACTCGACCATCGGACTCTCCTCCCCCGTCAGTTGGGTATCGCCTTCCGAATCGGCAGAACCACTGCCCGCGGCCCGCTCGGAGGGCTCACATGTAGTTGCCTTCATCTGGCGTTAAGCATCGTGAAGATGTGCAGCATGGTGTTCCCCGGCCCGACGACACACACACTGCCGAACTACGTGACTTTGACTGGACAGATGTCGTAGTCCCGCGGCCTGCAGGAAGCGGGAGCGTTGTCAGAAGTGACAACACCTGTGAGCGGTATGGGGACCTCGCGCCGGGCGCTGTGTGCGGAGCGACGCCGCCGGCGAAGCCGTCAGCGCTGCCAGAGCAACAGGCGCGCGGCGCCCGCCGCCCACTGGCCCCTGCAGCCCTCCTGGATCCTGCCCACGGTCCTCCAGCGGCCGTCCACCCGCTTCTGCGCGAGCCAGCGTCCGTTCGAGAGCCTGGTCACGCGGCCGGCGGTCGCGCCCCAGGGAACCTTCTTGACGAGGAACCGGGTGGTGCTGCTCTTGGTGACCCAGGCGACGTAGGACGTCCCGTTCGACACCGGCCAGCCCGTGTAGCCCGAGCTGGTCTGCCGCGAGTAGACGGCGCCCCTGAACTTGCTCAGGTCGCGCACGATGCCGATCCGGTCTCCCTGCCCGGGATCCGGACCCGGCGCCACGCGACCGGCGAGCGCGCCGGATGCCTTCGTCACTCTGTACTCGGCCGCGACCGCCGGCGCGGCTGCCAGCAGGAGCACGGCCCCGGTCAACGCAAGGATGGCGATCACACGCCTCATGGCCGACCTCCGTGTCGACGTGCCGGGCTGCCGACCTCCGGCCGCCCGATGGTCGATGGTCTTACCCACATCGGGCCCGCCGTCACACGCCGTGCGTTGGGGAATGCCCGCGACCGAGGCCGACTGATCTCGAGGCTCGGCGTGCGTGCGGCTCGGGCTGAGCTGAGCGCGCCGCGCTCAGCGGCCGCGGCTCTGAGGCCGGCGGCGCGGGCGCTCCGCCCCCGCCGGCCGAGCCTTGTCCCACTCGCCGGGATGGCCGTGGCCCAGTTCCTTCTGGTGGGAGAAGAGGTCGCTGCGGAGCGCGAACGCCTCCCCGCAGGTGACGCAGCGGAACGTGATCGGCGTGCCGAGATGCGCCTCTCCGCAATCGTCGTGGAGCAGGCACATGTGGTTGTCGAGGTCCCGCTGCGACTTCAGGGTCGCGCTGCAGACCCCGCAGACGAAGGTCTTGGGAGTAGTGACTGCGGGCATCCGGCACCATCCTCCAGGGCCGACGGTTGCTCAGGCAAGTATGTATTCCCTCAGGCGGGCAGAAGGACACCCGGGCAGCGGCGACGCAGGCGCGCGGAGCAGCCTCAGCCCAGGCGGGTGACGAAGCGCCGGTAGTAGGCGTCCTCACCGCGGAGGACGGCCAGGTA
>DASUMX010000241.1:0-10964 GCA_036277455.1 Thermoleophilia bacterium | reverse complement strand
CCGTGTGCTCATGCGCCCGGGCCGCCTGCAGGCGGCCCGGGCGCCGTCGTCTCCGGGCTTAGCTCCCGGTCAGGCCTCCAGGCGGATCGTCACGGGGCCGTCGTTGACCAGCTCGACCTGCATGTGCGCGCCGAACATGCCGGTCTCGACCGGCACGCCTTCGGCGCGCAGCGCCTCCACGTAGGCCTCGTAGACGGCCTCGCCGCGATCCGGCGGCGCGGCTCCGGTGAAGCTCGGCCGGTTGCCCCTCCGCGTGCCGGCGTACAGGGTGAACTGCGAGACGGCGAGCACGGCGCCGCCGACGTCGCCGAGCGCCAGGTTCATCAGGCCGGCGTCGTCGGCGAACACGCGCAGCCGCGCCGTCTTGGCGGCGAGCCTGCGGGCCGCGGCCGCGTCGTCCTCGTGGGTGACGCCCACGAGGGCGAGGAAGCCGCGGCCGACCGCGCCGGTCTCCGCGCCGTCCACGGCGACCGCGGCGCGGCTCACCCGCTGCAGCAGCACTCTCATACGGAGACGCGTGCGTTCATCGTGCCGCAATCCTAGCGAGGCGGTCCGGCGGAGGCCAGGTGCGACAACGGCGAAGCCCGGCGGCACTCGTGCGTCTGGACTGACAGGCGCGACGTCGTCATCGCGGGGCATCATACTACCTGCAAACAAGCACTTTCCTACGGCGTCACCTGGGTATCTGCCTCGTATGCACTGTGGGGTTTGACATCTCCCAGGACCGGTCATACCATAGCCAGCTGTGTGGATTAGCACTCTCTCCCCGAGAGTGCCAGTACCAAGTCGAGAGAAACCACGGTGTACACACCAAGGAGGGTTGCTGCATGAAGCTCAAGCCGCTCGAAGACCGCGTCATCATCAAGGCGGTCAAGGAAGAGGAGAAGACCGCCAGCGGCATCGTGCTCCCCGACACGGCGAAAGAGAAGCCGATGATGGGTGAGGTCGTCGCCGCCGGCGACGGCAAGTGGGACGAGGACGGCAAGAAGCGCGTCCCCATGGATGTCAAGAAGGGCGACAAGGTCATCTACGGCAAGTACTCGGGCACCGAGTACAAGACCGCCGACGGTGACGAACTGCTGATTCTGCGCGCCAGCGAGATCCTGGCCGTAGTAGAGAAATAAGAGGGGAGGCTGACGAATCTTGGCTAAGGAACTCAAGTATCACGACGAAGCCCGGCGCTCTCTCGAGCGCGGTGTGAACGCGCTCGCCGACGCCGTGAAGATCACCCTCGGCCCCAAGGGCCGGTACGTGGTGCTCGACAAGAAGTTCGGCGCCCCGACGATCACCAACGACGGTGTGACCATCGCTCGCGAGATCGAGCTCGAGGACGTCTTCGAGAACCAGGGCGCCCAGCTCGTCAAGGAAGTCGCGACCAAGACCAACGACATCGCCGGTGACGGCACGACGACCGCTACGCTCCTCGCCCAGGCGATCGTGCGCGAGGGCCTGCGCATGGTGGCCGCCGGCGCCAACCCGATGGCCATCAAGCACGGCATCGAAGAGGCCGTCAACGAGGCCGTCGCGTCGATCAAGAAGCAGAGCAAGGAGATCTCCGGCAAGGAGGAGATCGCCCGCGTGGCCACCATCTCCGCCCGCGACCGCGGTGTGGGCGACGTCATCGCCGACGCCATCGAGAAGGTCGGCAAGGACGGCGTGGTCAACGTCGAGGAGAGCAACACCTTCGGCCTCGACCTCGAGTTCACCGAGGGCATGCAGTTCGACAAGGGCTACCTCAGCCCGTACATGGTGACCGACCCCGATCGTATGGAGGCCGTGCTCGAGGATCCCTACATCCTCATCGCCAACCAGAAGATCGGCGCCGTGCAGGACCTCCTCCCGATCCTCGAGAAGGTCATCCAGGCCGGCAAGCAGCTGCTCATCGTCTCCGAGGACGTCGAGGGTGAGGCCCTCGCGACCCTCGTCGTGAACAAGCTCCGCGGCACGTTCACCAGCGTCGCGGTCAAGGCCCCCGGCTTCGGCGACCGCCGCAAGCGCATGCTCGAGGACATCGCCATCCTCACCGGCGGCGAGGTCATCACCGAGGAGATGGGCCTCAAGCTCGACAACACGCAGATCTCGCAGCTCGGCCGCGCGCGTAAGGTCGTCGTGACGAAGGACAACACGACCATCGTCGACGGCGCCGGCGACACCGAGGCGATCAAGGGCCGCATCAAGCAGATCAAGAGCGAGATCGAGAACACCGACTCCGACTTCGACCGTGAGAAGCTCCAGGAGCGTCTCGCCAAGCTGGCCGGCGGCGTGGCCGTCATCAAAGTCGGCGCGGCCACCGAGGTCGAGATGAAGGAGACCAAGCACCGCGTCGAGGACGCTCTCAACGCCACGCGCGCCGCTCTCGAAGAGGGCATCGTGCCGGGCGGCGGCGTCGTGCTCGTCAACGCCATCCCCGCGATCAAGGTCGACAAGAAGTCGGACGACGTGGACTTCCGTTCGGGCAAGCAGATCATCGCTCGCGCGCTCGAGGAGCCGCTGCGTCAGATCGCCGAGAACGCCGGCCTCGAGGGTTCGGTCGTCGTGAACAAGGTGAAGACGCTCAAGGCCGGCGAAGGCCTCAACGCCGACACCGACAAGTACGAGGACCTGGTCAAGGCCGGCATCATCGACCCCGCCATGGTCACCCGTTCGGCGCTCCAGAACGCCGCGTCGATCGCCAAGAACATCCTCACCACCGAGTGCATCGTCGCCGACAAGCCCGAAGAGGGCGGCGGCGGAATGGGCGGCGGTATGCCCGGCGGCGGAATGCCGGGGATGATGTGATCCGAGTCGCGACTCGCTTCTAAGCCATACGGAAGAGCACGCCTCTTTCGCGTCCGGTCGAAGGCCGGCGGTGCGCACGCACCGCCGGCCTTCGCCGTTCTCTAGGCCACTCAGTCGCCGGAGGGCACCGCGGCGTACAGCCGCCACCGCTCCGGCACGCCCTTCAGGGTGTGCTCGCCGCGGTCCTCGAAGACGAGGCCAGAGCCGGCGACGAGGTCCTTGACGGTGGAGCTGACGAGTACCTCGGAGGGGCCGGCGAACGCCGCAATCCGGGCGCCGATGTGCACGGCGATGCCGCCGACGTCCGCGCCCAGCAGCTCGATCTCGCCGGTGTGACAGCCGGCGCGGACCTCGAGGCCGAGCGGCCGTACCGCCTCACAGATGCCTTGCGCACATCGCACCGCTCGCGCCGGGCCGTCGAAGGTGGCGAGGAGGCCGTCGCCGGCAGTGGCGATCTCGGATCCCCTGTAGCGCGCAACCAGTGCCCGTGCGACCTCGTTGTGCCGGCCGAGCAGCTCCGTCCAGCGATTGTCGCCGAGCTGACAGGCCTTGTCCGTCGAGCCGACGATGTCCGTGAAGAGGACGGTCGCGAGGACACGGTCGAGCGCGCGCTCCTCGTCTTCGACCGATCGGAGGAACCCGATCATTGCATCCGTGTACGTGTCGATCGCGTCGAACATCGGGATGTTGGCGGCTCCTCGGACACGGATCAGTCGCGCTCCGGGGATGAGCGCCGCATTGTACTCCGCATTGCGGATGTCTGCGGGCATGTTGCCCGCCTTCACCATGACGGCGGTCGGTACGCGGATGTGGCGGGCGATGTCACGCACGTCCATCTCGTACTCGTCGCGCTCGAATGCCTCGAAGCTCCCTGGGGTCGCGGAGTAGCGGGCGAGTCTGGAGTGCCAGCGCACGAAGTCGGGGTCATCCCAGGGGCCGTCCTCGGGTCTGTTGCCGCAGGTGAGCTGCCCGATCTCGAGCCCGTGATCATCGTCACCCCAAATCTCGACCAGTCTGGCGAGGTAGGCGTCCCACTCCTCGGGTGTGACTCCCCAGGGGAAGTCGGGAGCCCACTTCACCGCGAGCCAGCCGTCGATCAGGAGAGCCGTGGTCCGCTCGGGATGGGTGCCGGCGTGGAGCGCGGCGAGCGCTGCGGAGCCGCTGCTCCACCCGTAGACCGCGGCACGCTCGACGCCGGCCGCATCCATGACGGCGATGACGTCGTCCATGCGTGCTTCGAGGGACGGGGAGAGCTCCACCCTGTCGGACATGCCCGTCCCGCGCCGATCGAAGTTGAGGACGCGGACACTGGCTGAGAGGCGGTTCATGAACCGCACGAACTGCGGCAGTTCCCAGTACACCTCCAGATGAGAGTACATGCTGTTCGTGAAGATGAGCGTCTGGGGACCGCGGCCAATGTCGTGATACGCGATCCAGACGCCGTCGACGGTCCGCGCCCAGCGCGTCTTGGGGACGCCGGTGCTGGGCAATCGAATGCTGCCCCGGGGTTCCATCTGGCTGAGGAAGTTCTGCTCGGTCATGGCGTGAGCGAGTACAGTCGCCCCACGACGATCGTCCGCTCGCCGCCCCCGAGGACCTGGTTGGCAATCGAGGCGCCGTCCGCGGTCGTCGCCCATCGTGTTCTTGGGAGGTCGTTCATCGCGCACCTGCGCCGGCACGGCTTGGCCCTCAGGCGACCGGCGCGTTCGCCTCCTCCATGTCGCGCACGATGGCCACCAGGCCGTCAAGCAGGCCGACGGCGATGCCCGGCTCGGCCCTGAGCAGCTTGTTGAACCTCGAGCGTTCGAGCTTCGCCGTCGTCAGGTCGCCGATGGCTGTCACCGTCGCGGACCTTGGCGCGCCGTCGATCAGGGCCAATTCGCCGAAACAGGCGTCGGCGTCGAGGGTGGCGGCGTGACCGCTCGGTGTCCTTACGCGCGCCCGGCCGTTCAGGATGATGTACAGCGAGTCGCCAGGCGCACCGGCGATGACCACATTGTCTCCGTCGGCGAAGCGTCCGATCGTGAACAGCCTCGCCACGCGGTGCAGGTGGTTCTCGCTGAGGCTCTCGAACACGCCGACGTGCCGCAGGAGCAGCAGCCACCCGAGTGCGTCCCGGCCGTCGAGTTCCTCACCTACCGCCTCCACCAGCGCCGTGTCGTCCCCCGTGCGCCACTCGCCGACGCGGCCGTGGTCGGGGAGTACGCCGGCATCCGCGCGCAGCAGGTCGCGCGCCACAGCGGCCACGCCGGGGAGCAGCCCGGCCGCCAGCTCCGGCTCGTCGGCGAGGAGCGCACGGAAGTCCTCGCGGCCGATGCGGGCCACCTTGAGGGGCCCGGCAGCGGTCACGGTCGCAGCCCGAGGCCGGCCATCGATGAGCGAGAGCTCCCCGAAGAACTCATCCGACACGAGCATACGCTCGCCCCCGCCGGCCGGCTCGACGAGGGCGTCTCCGCTCAGCATGACGATGAAGGTGCTGCCGGGGTCACCGGCGCGGACGACCACCTCGCCGTTCCGGTAGGTGTCCACGGTCGCGAGCCGCGCCACACGCCCGCGGTCCCCCCGAGGCAGCGCCTGGAAAAGTGGAGTTCGCTCGAGCGTCCTCAGGTCGACCGGATCCATCTCGCCCATGGTCCCCCCTTCTGCGGTCGCAACAGTCGGCCGGCCGCGACGCGTAGCAGGTCAGCTCGTGTCGGCGCCGGCGGCGTAGAGTCGCCACGCATCCGGGATGCCCTTGAGGTGATGTTTGCCGCGGTCCTGGAACACGAGGCCGGAGCCGGCCACCAGGTCCTTGACGGTGGAGGTCACGAGGACCTCGGACGGTCCTGCAAGAGCGCCGACACGGGCACCGATGTGGACGGCGACTCCACCCACGTCGTCGCCGAGCAGCTCGATCTCTCCCGTATGACACCCGGCCCGCACCTCGATGCCGAGCGGCCGGACCGCCTCGCACACGCCCTGCGCGCACTTCACTGCGCGTGCGGGGCCGTCGAAGGTGGCGAGGAAGCCGTCGCCGGTCGTCTTCACCTCTGTGCCCCGGTACCGCCGGATGAGGGCGCGCAGGGTCTGGTGGTGGCGCTGGAGGAGCTCGGCCCAGCCGCGGTCGCCGAGCTCGCACGCTCTGTCGGTCGAACCGACGATGTCGGTGAAGAGGACGGTGGCCAGGACGCGGTCCAGCTCGGCCTCCTCATGCCGTACGGAGGCGATGAAGTGTTCGATCGCTGACACGATCGGGTCCGGGTCGTGTATCCAGATGACCTCCGAAGGCGTGCTGACCGGCACCGCGACAGCTCCGGGGATGAGGGCGGCCTGGCCAACGGCCAGCTCCTCGTCCTCCCTGTCGCCAGCCGCGTAGAACGCGGCCGTGGGCGCCTGGATGGACGAGACGACGGGCCTCACGTCGGTGTCGAACCACATGCGTTCGAACGCTTCGTAAGACGCCGGGGTGGCCGAGTAGCGCGCGATGCGCGCCGCCCATGAGTCGAAACCAGAGTCCGGTGGGGGGTGGACGAATCCGATCGCACAGAACTCCTCTGCGCCTCTCAGCGTTCCCCAGTCCCGCATGCATCGAGCAACGTCCTCCCTCCAGCGCTCCGGTGCCAGACCCCACTCGAAGTCCGCCTCTCTGCGATAGTGGATGGGCCCGTAGAGCATCAGGCAGAGTGTCCGATCCGGGTGTGTGGCGGCGAAGAATGCGGCGAGTTCGGGGCCCGGCGTGCCCCAGCCGAGCAGCGCCGCGCGTTCGACTCCTGCAGCATCCATCACGGCGCGCACGTCGTCGAGCAGCACACCGAGATCCGGCGATCCGGCGACCCGGTCGGACATGCCGAGGCCGCGCTTGTCGAAGACGAGCACGCGCATGTTCTGGGAGAGCCGTCGCATGAACCGCACGTATCGCGGCTGCTCCCAGTAGATCTCGAGGTGGGAGATCCAGCCGGGGATCGAGACCACGGTGATGGGGCCCGACCCCAGTTCGTGATACGCGATGCAGGCGCCGTCGACCGTCCTGGCCCAGCGGGTCTCGGGGGCTTCCACAGTGGTCCTCGCTGCTTCCGGTGCCATCGCACAGTCCTTCGACGGAGCCCGTGCTGACCTGCCTTACCACAATAGTGAGGGTCGTCGGGTGGGACAAGGTCCGGGGCGTTCACCGCGCGCGACGAACGAGGCAGCTTCTTGACGCCGACCTCGTACGCTCGGTAGCGTCCGCGAACACTCGGAGCGCCTCCCCCAGAGAACGAGGCGGCTCCGGACCGTGCAGCACAGGGGGAGTCAAATGGACGATCCACGCAACGGTTGGCACGAACGACACCGCGTCGTCACGCTCACCATCACGGTCGTCGTCCTGCTCACACTCGTGGCTGCGTGTGTGGGCGTCGTCTCGGCGGCCGCCTCATCCTCGTCCTCGCCGTCACCGGACGCCGGGAAGGTCACCTTGCGCCTCGGCTGGACCGAGAGCCCACTCAACCTCAACCCGTTCATCGGCTACAGCAACTCTTACGAGATCTGGCTCCTCAACTACGACACCCTGGTCGCCGTCGGCGCGGACGGCCTGCCGTCCAAGGAGACCGGTCTGGCCGAGGACTGGACGCTCTCCGCGGACGAGAAGGAGTGGACGTTCAAGATCCGCCAGGGCGTCACGTGGCAGGACGGCGAGCCGCTCACGGCGCGCGACGTCGCCTGGACCTTCAACACCATCATCGAGAACGACCTGAGCCTCGCTGTCTACCTCGAGGACGTGGAGAAGGCGGTGGCGGTCGACGACACGACGCTCAAGGTCTCCTGCAGCGCGCCCAAGGCCAACATGCTGCTGACGCAGGTCTACATCTACATCCTGCCGGAGCACATCTGGGGCGAGCTCAGCGTGGACGAGCTGAGCAACACCTTCCGCAATCCCGTGCCCATCGTCGGGTCGGGCCCGTTCCAGACGGTGGAGTTCAAGAAGGACGAGTACGTCAAGCTGGTCCGCAACCCCACGTACTGGGGCAGGCAGCCAACCGTGGACGAAGTCATCTTCCAGTACTACACCAACGCGGACACGATGGTGCAGGACCTCAAGAGCGGCGCCGTCGACGGCGCCCAGGTCATCCCCGCCACGCAGTTCAAGCAGCTGCAGGACGAGGCCGGTATCGAGGCGATCCCGTACCCCCTGTACAACTGGGAGTACATCGACGTCAACTGCTATGAGAGCCCGGACTCGCTGGGCAACCCGGTGCTGCGCGACGCGAAGTTCCGCGTAGCCATGGCGTGGGCCATCGACCGCGAGAAGTGCGCGAGCCTCGCCTGGAGCGGCCTCGCCGACCCGGGGTACGGCATCTTCCCCGAGAAGGGCTGGCCCGAGGCGGCGGACCCCTACTACCGGCCGGAGGCGGCGGACACCATCGGCTTCGACCTCGAGAAGGCCAGGACGCTCATGGACGAGGCCGGCTACCGGGATGACGACGGCGACGGCGTCCGTGAGGACGAGCAGGGCGAGCCCATCACGCTGCGCCTGTGGGCGCGCGACATCTCGCCGGAGAGCCAGGTGCAGGGCAAGCTCATCACCGGCTGGCTCCAGGAGATCGGCCTCGACATCGACTACTCGGTGGTGGACGAGGGCGCGCTCGGCGACGACATCTGGAACTACAAGGGTGACGTCTACGCACCCGACTACGACCTCGCGCTCTGGGACTTCATGGGCTACATCGACCCGGGCGACTCCGCCGCTTGCTTCACCACCGACCAGATCGAGAACTACAACGAGATGTGCTGGTCGAACGTGGAGTACGACGAGCTCACCGTGGCGCAGTACCGGGAGATGGACACGGCGGCGCGCATGGAGCTGCTCAAGCAGGCGCAGGGCGTGATGTACGCCGAGCAGCCGATGATCGTCATCGACTACCCGTCGGTGCTGCAGGCCGTGAACGTCGAGAGGTGGGAGGGCTGGCAGCCGTACGTCGGCGGCAGCGTGTGGAACAACTTCCTCGACCGGCGGAGCTACCTCGAGCTCAAGCCCAGGGTCGCGGAGACGGCGGGTGACGAGGGCGGGTCCTCGGTCATGCAGTGGGTCGTCGTCGGCGTCGTCGCGTTCGCCGGCGCCGCCATCGTCGTGGCGCTCAAGCGGCGCGGCGACGGGCGCGCGGTCGAAGAGTGAGCGCACCCGCCGGACTGCCCGGCGACTACCACGTCCACACGACGTGGTCGGACGGCGCCGGCACGATCGAGGACGTCGCTCGCCGCGCCGCCGCGGTCGGTCTGCCGGAGATCGCGATCGCCGAGCACTGCACTCCGTTGCCGGGCCCCGGCGAGACCTGGTGGCTCCGGCCGGAGCAACTCGGTGCGTACGTGGATGACGTACGCGCCGTGGCCGCCAGGCACGCCGACGTCAGGGTGCTGCTCGGCGTGGAGGCGGAGTACGTCGCCGGGCAGGAGGTCGAGCTCGCGGAGTTGCTCTCGGCGTGGCCGTTCGAGGTCGTCGTGCTCGGCATCCACGAGGTCGACGGGCTCACCTTCGACGATCCGGCGCTGCGCCAGGACCCGCGCTGGGAGGATCCCGACGCGCTGATCGCCGCCTACTACCGCACCGTGCGCGACGCCTGCGCGTGGGGCCGCTTCGACATCCTCGCCCACGTGGACTACATCGGGCTCTGGGGGCACCGGCCGGGTCCCGCGGTCCAGCCGGAGATCGACGCGGCGCTCGACGCTCTCGCGGCGTCCGGCGCCGCCGTCGAGCTCAACACGGACCGGTTCTCCGACCCTGCCGGCGTCATGTATCCGTCGCCGGACATCCTGCGCGCCGCGCGTGTGCGCGGCATCCCTCTCGTCATCGACTCGGACGCCCACGAGGTGGTCCACGTCGGCCGGGCGTGGGGCGAGGCCGTCGCCGTCGCGCGCGCGGCGGGGTTCCGGGAGACTCTGCGCCTCTCCGACCGCGCCCTCGTCCCCCTTCCCGACTAGATCCACGGTCGCGGACGACCCCGGCCGCACGGGTGCTGTTGGCGACGCCGCCGCGAGGGGTACACTGGGCGTATGGCAGGCGACGTCATCGAGTCCACGCACGTACTGTTCGTCACCGGCCCGGCAAGGGAGCGGCTGTACCGGCGCTTCAGCGTGCTCTTCGACGGGCGTGACGACGTGGAGGTCAGGATCGACCGTCGTGTCGCCGAGCGGCGGCGCGGCATCGGCAGCGCGCTCGACCGCGAGCGGCGGTCCGGCGACCGCCGCCGCCGGCGACCAGACTGGATCGTCCCCCCGCCCGAAGGCGTCTGACCATCCCGTGACCCCGCCCCGGCGGGCGCCTGATCACCATGCCCGCGCCGGCGTCCTCGGCGGGCCTTCGCAGCGCGCTGGCGCAGGCAATCCGACCGGCGGTGCGCCGCGGGCGCACGGCCCTATATACTCTGCAGACGTCCGTCCCGGGTAATCGTCGTGGAGGTTGTTCAATGCTGTTGATGGGTGAATCGATCAACGGGACGCGCAAGCAGGTCGCCGAGGCGATCCAGGCGCGTGACGCGGAGTTCATCAAGACACTGGCGCAGGATCAGATCGACGCCGGCGCCGGCCTTCTCGACGTCAACGGCGGCGTCGCCGGAGGCAACGAGGTCGAGGACCTGCTGTGGCTCATCGAGATCGTCATGGGCGTGACCGACATGCAGCTCATGGTCGACTCCGCCAATCCCAAGGCGCTCGACGCGGGCGTGCAGGCGATCATCGACAAGGGCGGCAAGGTGCCGTTCATCAACTCGATCTCCGGTGAGCAGCCGCGCATCGACGCCGTCATGCCGCTCGTCGAGAAGCACAAGTGCCCCGTCGTCGGGCTCTGCCTCAGCGACGAGGGTATCCCGCCGACCGCCGAGGACCGCTTCGCCGTCGCCAAGCAGATCTTCGACCTGTGCACCGGCGCCGGCCTGCCGGCCGAGGATCTCTGGATCGACCCGCTGGTCATGGCCGTCTCCGCCGATCCGTCGGCTCCCGGCGTCACCATGGACACGCTCAAGATGGTCAAGGACCGCCTGCCGTCCCGCACCACCGGCGGCCTCAGCAACGTGAGCTTCGGTCTCCCGAACCGCGGCCTGCTCAACCGCACCTTCGTGGCCATGTGCGCGGGCCTCGGCCTCGACGGCCTGATCGTCGACGTGCGCAACAAGCAGATGATGGCCACCATCAAGTCCATCGAGGCCCTCCGCGGCGAGGACAATTTCTGCGGCTCG
>DASUMX010000240.1:0-31289 GCA_036277455.1 Thermoleophilia bacterium | reverse complement strand
GCGTGCAGCTCGCCCTCCGCCTTGACCGCCAGCCACGCGGCCCCGTGCTGCACGAGCAGGAAGAGGCCGGTGACGCCGACGAGGAGGGAGTACGGGTTGAGGAGCTCCCAGAAGGTGCCGATGTAGTTGCCCTGCGCGTCCATCGGCACGCCGCGGATCACGTTGCCCAGGGCGACGCCCACCAGCACCGACGGCACCAGGCTGCCGACGAAGAAGGCGGCGTCCCAGACTCCGCTCCAGGAGCTGTCGCGGTGACGGAACTCGAGCGAGACGGCTCGCAGGATGAGGCCGAAGAGCACGAGCATGATCGCCAGGTAGAAGCCGCTGAAGGTCATGGCATAGACCATCGGGAACGCGGCGAAGATGGCTCCGGCGCCGGTGATGAGCCAGACCTCGTTGCCGTCCCAGACCGGCCCGATCGCGGCGCGGATGACGCTCTTGTCCGCGTCGGTCTTGCCGAGGAACGGGTAGAGCACGCCGGCTCCCAGGTCGAAGCCGTCGAGGATCACGTACACGGTGAGCAGGAGCGCGACCAGGAAGAACCAGATGTTGGCCAGGGTCATCCCGTCACCTCCCCGCGCCGGCGGGAGCGGGCCCTGCGGTGTCGGGCGAGAGCGGCTCGGCGCTCGCCTTCTCGGCCTCGAGCATCTCGGCCGGGTCCTCGGGGCCCTTCTTGATGATGCCGAGGAAGATCCGCAGCCAGGCGATGAAGAGCACCGTGTAGATCAGGACGAAGAGCCCGATGGTCGCCCAGATCTCGCCTGCCGACACGAGCGGCGACACGGCGTCGCTGGTACGCATCAGTCCCTGAACGACCCAGGGCTGCCGGCCAACCTCGGCGGCGGTCCAGCCCATGTTGATGGCGATGAGCGAGAGAGGGATGCAGCCGATGAGCACCCAGAGGAACCAGCGGGTGCGCTCGAGGCGACCCAGTCTGTGCAGGACGATGGCGACGAAGAACACGAGGATGAAGAGGAAGCCCAGGGCGATCATGAGGTGGTAGCTCTGGAACGTGAGCTGGACGGGCGGCCTGTCGGCCGCAGCGACGCTGTTGAGCCCCGTGACCTCGTGGTCGGGGCTCAGGCCCAGCATGAGGCTGAGCCCGCTCGGGATGCTGATGCCGGTGGTGTCCCCGGCGCTGTTGACCCAGCCGAAGAGGTACAGGGGAGCGTTCTTCTGCGTGTCGCCGATGTTCTCGAAGGCGGCCATCTTGACCGGCTGGTACTCGGCGACCACGAGGGCGCCCCAGTGGCCGATGAAGGGCATGGAGATCGCCAGGATGAGGCCGACGGCTGCCGCCCAGAGCATGGTCCGCCGCGCGAACTGCGCGTGCCGCTTCTTGAGCATGTAGTAGGCGCACACGCCCGCGACCACGAAGCAGCCGGTCAGCAGGGCCGCGGAGACGGTGTGGAAGTAGCGCGGGCCGATGGACGGGTTGAGCGCCGCGGCCCAGAAGCTCGTGAGCACGGCCTTGCCGTCCTTGATCTCGTAGCCCGCCGGTGTCTGCATCCACGAGTTGGCGATGAGGATCCAGAGCGCGGAGAGCAGCGCGCCGATCCACACCAGCCAGGCGGACGCGTAGTAGAAGCCTCTGGAGACCCGCTTGCGGCCGAACAGCAGGATGCCGAGGAAGGTCGACTCGAGGAAGAAGGCGATCAAGCCCTCGGCGGCCAGCGGAGCGCCGAAGATGTTGCCGACGAAGCGCGAGTACTCGGCCCAGTTGGTGCCGAACGCGAACTCCATGGTGATGCCGGTGGCCACGCCGATGGCGAAGGTGGCCGTGAACAGCTTGATCCAGAAGTTGGAGGCGGCCCTGTCGGCGGCGATCCCGCTCTTGTAGTGTCGACGCTCGGCGAGCACGACCATCATCCCCACGCCGATGCTGATGGGGACGAAGATGAAGTGATAGCCGATGGTCAACGCGAACTGGATGCGTGCGAGCATTACGGCGTCCATGCGTGTCCGCCACCTCCCGTTGGCAAGCGCGTGGGTCGGCGCCATCCCCTCGGCGCCCGACAGTACGTGCATATTTTCACTATCGACGTGATGCATTGTCAATGCAGGACTTGTGCGAGCGGGCACAACGACGTGGAAGACCGGGCGTTATCCCTGTCGGCGAAGTATTAAGCGGGCGTTAAGACACCTGTTCAGGCTGGAAGGCCCGTGCTACTATTCCTCGCGGGCCGGCACCGAACGCCGGCCGTTGTGCTGTCTAGGAGGCTGATCCGCTTGTCTGAAGAACAGCTTGAATGTCAGGAATGCTCGGCGCAGTGCGAGAAGGTCGTCTATCCGGCCGCGTGTCTCGCCATGAACTGCCGCTTTCTGTACGCGTTCAAGGAAGACGGTGACACGTTCTTCGGCTGTATCGAGAAGGTGTTCCCGCACGAGATCGACCTGAAGATGTTCCAGGAGATCGAGCGCGGCAAGGGTGGGTTCGGCGTGGTCAAGGTGGCGCGCCAGCCCCTGCCGCAGTGCTCCATCGCCGTGCAGAGCTGCTACGCCACGGGCGAGGGCCCGCTCTGCCGCAACATGTACTTCCGGCGCCGCGACCGGCGTGAGGTGCAGACCGTAGAGGATTAGCCCACGTAGACGGGCTGACGTCTGGTGCGCGGTAGGTTCACCAGACACTGAGCGAGCTTTGAGATCTGCAGGCAAAACCGCGGCAGCGCCGCGGTTTTGCCGTCTCTGGGGCTGGTATACTCAGAGAGCAGCAGCCACTGAGGCTGCCCAGTTGGGGGCGAACAGGTCTCGACATGGGCTGTACCTGGGTGGGAGCAGCAGGCCGAGGTCCGGTGGCCTCGTTAAACTGCCGGAACACACTACTTGCCGAGAATAATTCTCTCGCACTCGCCGCCTAAGTAATTAGGTGACGCATCGCACCCGGCGGCCCGCGGCCGGGGCTCGCGGTGTCATCAAGCGGGCTGGGGTGCGGTCGCACTGCTCCGAGCGAGCGCACCCGAGACTGACCGGGGCTGGCGGACGGCACCCGGCCGACGCGGGGGCCGCGAGCGAGATCAAATGCGCCGGCTAAGCCTGTAGAGACTCCGCTTGGGCGTCCGTGGACGCGGGTTCGATTCCCGCCGCCTCCACCAACTCACCTATACTGCGGGCGTGGAACGGCCAGCCGACATCCTCGCCGCGCCGGCGGGCGCTGCTCCCGCGCCACCGCGGCGCCCGCGCGTGCTGGATCCGATCCCGGTCAGCGTCTTCCTCGCTCTCGTGTTCACGGCCGCCGGCCTGGTCGAGCTGCTCACGCGCGGCTCCGTGCCGGCCGGGTACCACGCCGACGGCGCGGCGCTCATCGGCTTGACCGTCGCGAGCGGGCTCACGCTGGCGGTGCTGTGGTGGTCGCCGCTGACGAGTCTCGTGGCCGCGACCGTGCTGCTGTGCGTCCAGTCGCTGGCCGGCTACGAGTTCACGCAGGCCGCCATCTGGGCGGTGATCGTCGCCTCCTTCGCCACCGTGGCCTTCGACCACTGGAAGCGCGCCGTAGCTGCGGGCTTCGTCGTCTCGGTCGGGATCGTCATCGTCTTCGTCGCCCTTCCGGTGCTGACCTGGCAGTCGGCGCTGAGCACGTGGGCCTCGCTCTCCATCGTGTGGGTGGTGGCGGTGATCGTCCGTGTCTACCGCGGCAGCATCGAGCGGGCCGAGCGGCGGGCCGCGCTCTTCGCGGCCGACCGCGAGGCGCGCGCCCGCGAGGCGGTCACCGAGGAGCGGGCGCGCATGGCTCGCGAGTTGCACGACAGCGTGGGTCACGCGCTCAACGTGGTCGTCCTTCACGCCGGTGCGGCGCAGCGCGTCATCGAGAAGAAGCCGGAGCTGGCACGCGAGGCGCTGGAGTCGATCGAGACGGCCGGCCGCCAGGCCCTCGGCGACATCGAGCGCATGCTCGGGATCCTGCGTGCGCCCGAGGAAGAGGCGTGCTGCGACGTCACCCCCGGGATGGGGCAACTGGAGACGCTGTGCGACCAGGTGCGCGAGGCGGGGCTCCCGGTCGCCCTGACCGTCACGGGAGCGCCGCGGCCGCTGCCGGCGAGCCTCGACCTGACGGCGTACCGCATCGTCCAGGAGTCGCTGACCAACACGCTGAAGCACGCCGGGAAGACGCGCGCCACCGTCACGGTGCGCTACGAGGAACGGGCGCTCGCGATCGAAGTGCTGGACGAGGGCCGCGGCGTCACGCCGGCTACCGCCGGCGGCGGGCGCGGCCTGCTCGGCATGCGCGAACGCGTGGCCACCTTCAGGGGCGAGCTCGAGGCCGGGCCGCGGCCCGAGGGCGGGTTCGGCGTGCGCGCGCGGCTGCCTCTGGACGGCGCGGGGGAGACCATGTGAGCGCGGCGCGGTACCGCATCGCGAGAACGGAGGAGACATGACCGTCAAGATCGTGCTTGCCGACGACGAGCAGCTGGTGCGCTCCGGCCTGCGGCTCATCCTCGAGACGGAGGACGACATCGAGGTGGTCGGGGAGGCGAACGACGGCGCGGAGGCCGTCACGCTCACGCGGCGGCTGGACCCCGACGTCGTGCTCATGGACGTCCAGATGCCGGTGATGAACGGCATCGAGGCGACGCGCGAGATCGTCGCGCTGGGGCGCGCGGAGAGCTCGCGCGTCGTCATCCTCACGACCTTCGACCTCGACGAGTACGTCTACGAGGCGCTCAAGGCGGGGGCGAGCGGGTTCCTGCTCAAGCGCACCCCCGCCGAGGACCTCGTCGCCGGGATCCGCGTGGTCGCGGAGGGGGAGGCGCTGCTGGCCCCATCCGTGACGCAGCGCCTCATCGAGACCTTCCGCAACCGCCCCGAAGCGACCCCGCAGCGGGATGCCAGCGAGCTCGACGACCTCACCGACCGCGAGCGCGAGGTCCTCGTGCTGGTGGCGCGGGGCATGACCAACGGGGACATCGCCGCCCACCTGTTCCTCAGCGAAGGCACGGTGAAGACGCACGTGAAGCGGATCTTCGCCAAGATGGGGCTGCACGACCGTACCCAGGCCGTGATCCTCGCCTACGAGGTCGGGCTCGTGCGGCCCGGGGAGAGCCCGGCTGAGTGAGCCGGCCGGCCGGCCGCGTACCCCCGTGGGGGTATGCCGGCCGGCTTCCGAATCCCACCGCCGGTCCGCCGAGGTTCCCGCCCCGGGGTGACGACCCCGGGCGGTCTCGCGGCTACGCTTCTCCTGCAAGCTGCGGAAGACCACGGGAGGTGACCCCTTGAACGACTCGGCGCTCGTACGCTTCTTCGGCGTCGTCCGGAGCCCACGGACCTGGCTGGGCATCCTCTTCAACTGGCTCGCCTTCCCGCTCGGCCTGTTCTACTTCGTGTTCCTCGTCACGGGCCTTTCGCTCGGCATCGGCCTGGTGGTGGTGTGGGTCGGCATCCCGATCCTGCTCGTGGTCGCCGGCGCCTGGTGGTTGTTCGGCGCCTTCGAGCGCCTGCAGGCGAAGCACCTCCTCGGGGCCGACGTGCCGCCCGCCCCACGGGAGTGGGAGAAGGTCGACGGCGTCTGGGCCAAGCTCAAGGCGCACTTCGGCTGCGCCGCGACGTGGAAGGACCTCGTCTATCTGCTCGCCAAGCTGCCCTTCGGGATCGTCTCGACGACGCTCCTGGTCGTCGGCGCCTCGATGGTGTTCTGGTTCGTGTCGATGCCGTTCTTCGCCGTCTTCGACGTGCCGGTGATCAACAACACCTGGGTGCCGCCGCTGTGGTTCGGCATCCTCTGCCTGCCGCTTGGCGTCCTCGTGTTCTTCGTGGCGCTGCACGTGCTCAACGCGTGGAGCTGGGTGTGCGCCCGATGGGCCGAGGTGATGTTCCGCGGCCCGGCCCAGGCGCCGGCGATGGCACCGCTCGTGCCGGCGCCGCCGCCGCCTCCCGCGCCGGCGCCCCCCGTGCCGGCGCCCACTCCGGCGGCATCGGCGCCGGCCCCGCCCACCGACGACGAGACGGCGAGCTGACCATGTCTGCTCGCGGAGGTGACCCCATGAGAGAAGACCGACTCCTGAGAGTGCTGCGCCCATCGCTCGCACTCGCCGTTCTCGCCGCCGCCCTGGTGCTGCTGGGCCTGGCGATCGCCGGCCCTGCGGGCGCCGCCACGGCCGCCGCGTCGCCGGCCCCGACCGAGCCCGGTGTCGTCGTGGTGACGCGTGAGGACGTGGTCCGCTTCGGCGAGGACATCGTCGTGTCCAAGGGTTCGCAGGTGCCGACGGTGGTCGCGTTCGGCGGCGACGTCACGGTGAACGGCACCGTGACCGACACCGTGGTCGCGTTCGGCGGCTACGTCGTCATCAACGGGACCGTCGAGAAGTCGGTCGTCGCGTTCGGCGGCGACGTCAAGCTGGGCCCGAAGGCGATCGTCGGGAGTGACCTCGCGCCGACGGACTCGGCGCTCGTCCTGATGGGCGGGGAACTGGTCAAGGCTCCCGGCGCGCAGGTCACCGGACGGACGGAGAAGATCGAGGGTATCAGCTGGAACGGAGCCGGCGCGTGGGCGGCCCGGGCGTGGCTGGAGAATCGCCTCTGGGGCTTCAGCCTGGCCGGCTGGCTCGTGCAGACCGCGTTCTTCCTCGTGCTGGCGCTGGTGGCAGCGGCGCTGATGCCGCAGCAACTGCGTGGCGTGCACCTGCGTCTCGGACGCAAGCCCTGGGCGTCGCTCGGGTGGGGCGCGCTGCTCTTCTTCGTCGTCGTCCCGGCGATCCTCGTCGTGCTGGTGATCAGCCTCATCGGTCTGCTGCTGGTGGTGCCCTACGCCCTGGTGGTGCTTCTGGCGTACTTCTTCGTCACCACCGGTGTGGCGTCGTTCCTCGCGCAGAAGGTGCTCACCGGCTTTGGCGGCAGGGAGAACCTGATGCTCGCCGTGACGCTCGGGGTCGTGGGGACGACCGTCGTGTCCCGGATCCCCTTCGCCGGTCCCCTGCTGGTGACGGTGATGATGGTCTTCGGCGCCGGCGCGGCTGCCCTGGGCGTGGCGGAGTGGCGTCGTGGCAAGCGCGAGGAGGCCGCGGCTCTCGCGGCCGCGAACGCCGCCGCCGCGGCGGCGCAAGGCGCCGCGTACCCGGCGTCGGCAGCGGCGCTCCCCGCGCAGGCCGCCGCGATCACTCCGCTGGTGTACACGGCGCCGGAGACTCCGCCGGCGGCGCCGGACGTGACTGCCGTTGCGCCGGCGGTCCCCGCGCCGGAGACGGTCGTCGCCGATGTGCCGCCCGCGGTTTCGGCTGGTGAGGGGATCGCGGAGGCGCCGGCTGCCCCGGCCGAGCCCGCCGCCCCGGTCGAACCTGCCGCGCCGGCGTCGCCGACGCCCGAGACGCCCGGATCCGGCACGCCCCAGAACGACGTGCAGGGGGACGTGGGGACCGGACCGGCGCAGTCGTAGGCCTTCGCGAACGGTGCGGGTTCCGTTCGGTGGGTCCCGTGGGGATATCAGATGACAGCAGGTGGTGGGCCGCGCCGGGAGGCGCGGCCCACCACGCACCGCCAGCGGCGGCGACGACCAAGGGAGAAGACGTGACCGACAACGTCGACACGACGATCGTGCAGGCAGATGGTCCGGCGGCGGCCACCTGTGAGGCCGGGACGACCGTGGGCCTCGCCGACGCCGTCGTCCAGGCGCGTGGCATCGAGCGGGATTACGGCCAGGGCGACGCGCTCGTGCGCGCGCTCGCGGGCGTGGAGATAGACCTCCAGCGTGGCGCGTACACGGCGATCATGGGGCCGTCGGGTTCCGGCAAGAGCACGCTCATGCACATCCTCGCCGGGCTGGACCGCCCGACCGCCGGCAACGTCTGGATCGACGGGCAGGAGATCACCACGCTCAAGGAGCGCGCCCTGACGCAGCTTCGGCGCGACAAGATCGGCTTCATCTTCCAGACGTTCAACCTGCTCCCGACGCTGAACGCGGCGGAGAACATCTCCCTGCCGCTGACCATCGCCGGACGCAAGGGTGACCAGGCCTGGGTGGACGAGCTCGTCGAGACGGTGGGGCTCGGCGACCGGCTGACGCACAAGCCCGCCGAGCTCAGCGGCGGCCAGCAGCAGCGCGTGGCCGTCGCCCGCGCGCTGGCCTCGCGGCCGTCGGTGCTCTTCGCCGACGAGCCCACCGGCAACCTCGACTCGCGCACCGGGGAGGAGGTGCTGCAGCTCCTCCGGCACTCGCGCGACGTCATGGGACAGACCATCGTCATGGTCACCCATGACGCGCACGCGGCGACCTACGCGGACCGCATCGTGTTCCTCAAGGACGGCGCCATCGCCCACGACTGCGGGCGGCTCGGCCGCGACGAGATCTACGACGTCATCAAGTCGCTCGAGGACGCCTGATGGTCCGCATCGCGTGGCGCAGCCTCACGGCGCACAAGCTCAGGACGTTCCTGACCACGCTCGCCATCCTGCTCGGCGTGGCGATGATCAGCGGCACGTACGTGCTCACCGACCAGATCGACCGCGGGTTCAAGCAGGTCTTCACCGACGCCTACAAGGGGACCGACGTCACGGTGACGCGGCAGGCCAGGTTCTCCGGCCAGCTCACCGGCGCCACCGAGGGGCTCCCGGAAGACATGGTGCGACAGGTGGAGGCTGTGGACGGGGTCGGCGAGGTGTTCGGCTACGTGAGCGGGATGGGCGCCGTGGCCGTGGACGGCGAGGTGGTGGAGACCGGAGGCTCGCCGACGCTCTTCTTCTCCTACTCGCCCAACGACATCGCGCCCCCGCAGTACACGGAGGGGCGCCCGCCGGAGCAGCCCGGCGAGGTCGCCGTCATCGAGAAGCTCGCCCAGGACAAGAAGCTCTCGCCCGGATCGCCGATCACGGTGATCACCGACGGCGGCGGGCACGAGGCGACGGTGTCCGGCGTGTTCAGGTTCGCCGCCCAGTCGTCGCTGGGCGGCTCGATCCTCATCCACACGACGCTCTCGGACGCGCAGCAGTGGTTCGACATGCAGGGCCGCGTCTCCGAGATCGACGTCAAGGCGGAGGCGGGGGTCTCGGCGGACGAGCTCGCGCGCCGCATCCGTGCCGCGCTCCCCGAGTACACCGAGGTCAAGACCGGCGCCCAGGCGGCGGCCGACCAGACCAAGGCGCTCAGCGACGCGATCGGCGCCTTCCTGCGCCCGGTGCTGCTCAGCTTCGGCGGCATCGCCGTGCTGGTCGGCGCCTTCATCATCTTCAACGCCTTCTCCATGACGGTCGCCCAGCGCCGCCGGGAGTTCGCGATGCTGCGCGCGCTCGGCGCCTCGCGCGCGCAGGTGCTCTGGAGCATCACCGGCGAGGCGTTCGTCATGGGCGTCCTCGCCTCGGTGCTGGGGCTCTTCGCCGGGCTCGGGGTCGCCGCCGGCGTCAACTACGTCTTCCAGGCCGCCGGCTTCGACATCCCGCGCAGCGGGCTCGTCATGCAGCCGCGCACCGTCGTCATCGCCCTCGTCGTGGGCATCGTCGTCACGGTGCTCTCGGCGGTGATCCCGGCGCAACGGGCGACGCGCGTCCCGCCGATGGCCGCCCTGCAGGAGGGCGCCGTCCTGCCGCCGTCGCGCTTCGCGCGCTTCATGCCGGCGCTCGCCGTCGTGGTCGCCATCCTCGGCGGCCTCCTCATCGGCGGCGGCATGTACGGGCCGGGCGGCACCGTGGTCCGTCTCGGCACCATCGCCTTCGGCGCCGTGCTCGTCTTCCTCGCCGTGGCGATCGCCAGCCGCTACTTCGTCGGGCCGCTCGCGGCCTGGCTCGGGTGGCCGCTGCAGAAGCTGGCGCCCATCAGCGGCCGCCTCGCCCGCGACAACAGCCGCCGCAACCCGAGCCGCACGGCGCTCACCGCCGCGGCGCTCATGATCGGCCTCGCCGTCGTGGTCTTCGTCGCCGTGCTCGCGCAGGGCCTCAAGAGCTCGTTCATCGACAGCTACGACCGCACGGTGCGCGCCGACTTCGTCATCGCGAGCAGTAACTTCATGACCATCCCCACCGACACCGCGACCAGGGTCCAGTCGGTGCAGGGCGTGGAGACGGCGGTCTCGCTCGACGCCCAGCAGGTGCAGGCCGAGAACGGGTCGCTGCCCGTGGTGTGGGGCATCGACCCGGTCGCCATCGAGCGCGTCTGGAGCTTCGACTGGATCAGCGGCGGCGACGACGTGCTGACCGAGCTGCGGCTCGACGGGGCGATCGTCGAGGAACAGACGGCGTCGTCCCTGGGCGTGGAGCGGGGCGGGACGATCGAGGTCACGACGGTGGAGGGCGAGCAGGCGACGCTCAGGGTGCTCGGCGTCTACCGCGATCCCATGATGCTCAACGGCATCGCGGTCGGCACCTCCGGCTACAACGCGCTGTTCCCCAAGCCGCAGACGTTCATGGTGGTCGCCAAGGCGCAGCCGGGCGCCGACATCGCCGCCACGCAGAAGGAGATCGAGACCGCGCTGGCTTCGGCGCCCACGGCGGAGGTGCAGACCACCGAGCAGTACAAGGAGGGCACCGTCGACCTCGTGAACCAGCTGCTCCTCCTCATCTACGGGCTCCTCGCGCTCAGCGTCATCATCTCGCTGTTCGGGATCGTGAACACGCTGGTGCTGGCGGTGTACGAGCGCACGCGCGAGATCGGCCTCGTGCGCGCCATCGGCATGTCGCGCGGGCAGGTGCGCGCGACGGTGCGGTACGAGAGCGTCATCACCTCGATCATCGGCGCGATCATGGGCATCGTCGTCGGCATCGTGTTCGCGTGGGTGGTCACGACGCGGTTCGCCGGGCAGGGGATCACGTTCTCGGTGCCCGGCGTCCAGCTGGCCGTGTTCCTCGTCCTGGCGGTCGTCGTCGGCGTGATCGCCGCCATCCTGCCGGCGCGCAGGGCGGCGAGGATCGACATCCTGCAGGCGATCCATTACGAGTGAGCGGGGCGGGGCGCAACGGCGCGCGCCCGGTAAGTGAGCAGAAGCGGCCGGTGCTCGGGTATCATCTGCGGGCACCGGCCGCCGACGCCTCGGAGGGGTTCCCATGCAGTTGCTCGACGACCAACACTGGCACGCGCTTCCCGACGGCGAGATCGTCGACCTCCTCGAGACGGACGCCGCGGAGGGCCTCGACCGCTTCGCGGTCGAGCACCGCCGCGCCCAGTTCGGCCTGAACCAGCTCACGCCGCCCAAAGGCCCCGGTCCGCTGCGGCGCTTCGCGCTGCAGTTCACCGACCCGCTCGTCCTCATCCTGCTCGTCTCGGCGATCGTCACGATCTTCCTGGACGAGTGGGTGGACGCCATCGTCATCTTCGGCGTCGTGCTCCTCAACGCCATCGTCGGGTACCTGCAGGAGGCCAAGGCCGTCGCCGCGATCGACGCGCTCAGCCGGGCGATGACCGCCGAGGCGACGCTGCTGCGGGCCGGGGAGCAACTGCGCCTGCCGGCCACCGAGATCGTGCCCGGCGACCTGGTGCTCGTGCAGGCCGGCGACAAGGTGCCCGCCGACTTGCGTCTCCTGCGCACGCGCGACCTGCGCGTGGACGAGTCGGCGCTCACCGGGGAGTCGGTGCCGGTGGAGAAAGACCACTCCGTGGTGCCACGCGACACGGTGCTCGCCGAGCGGGTCGACATGGCCTACGCCTCCACCCTCGTCACGTACGGCACCGGCGCCGGGCTCGTCGTCGGCACCGGCGACCGCACCGAGGTCGGCAGGATCAGCCAGCTCATCCAGTCGGCGCACGACCTCAAGACGCCGCTCACGCGCAAGATCGACCAGTTCTCCAAGGTGCTTCTGGTCGTCATCGTCGTCCTCGCGGCGCTCACCTTCGCCATCGGCCTCGTCCGCGGCGAGGACCTCGTCGAGATGTTCCGCGCCTCCATCGCCCTTGCCGTGGCGGCGATCCCCGAGGGCCTGCCCGCGGCCGTCACGGTCACACTGGCGATCGGCGTGAACCGCATGGCGAAGCGGCGCGCCATCATCCGCAAGCTGCCGGCGGTGGAGACGCTCGGCAGCACCATGGTCATCTGCACCGACAAGACGGGCACGCTGACGCAGAACGAGATGACGGTGCAGCGCATCGTCGCCGCCGGCGAGGAGTCCCGCGTGAGCGGAGTGGGGTACGGGCCGGAGGGAGATATCGTCCCCGGCCCGTCCGCGGCCGCGCGCGAGGTCCTGCTGGCCGGCCTCCTCTGCAACGACACCGCGCTCAACCTGACGGACGGCCGCTACGAGGTGGCCGGCGACCCGACCGAGGCGGCCCTGCTGACGAGCGCCGCCAAAGCCGGCCTGGTCGCCGCCGGCGAGGCGACCGCGATGCCGCGCCTGGACGCGATCCCCTTCGAGAGCGCCTACCAGTACATGGCGACGCTGCACGACGCGGGCGAGCGCCGCCGCGTCGTCTACGTGAAGGGCGCCGTCGAGAGGGTGCTCGAGCGCTGCTCGGCCGCGGTGGACGGGGCCGGCAGGCCGGCGCCGCTGGACGCCGCGGCCGTCCACGCGCAGGTGGACGCGCTGGCCGCCGGGGGCCTGCGCGTCCTGGCCTTCGCCCGCGGCACGCCGCCGGACGGGACCGACGAGATCGGCCACGACGACGTCGCCGGCGGCCTCACCTTCCTCGGCCTGCAGGCGATGATGGATCCTCCGCGGCCGGCCGCCATCGCCGCCGTCGAGGCCTGTCACCACGCCGGTATCTCGGTGAAGATGATCACCGGCGACCACGCCGCCACCGCGGCGGCGATCGCCCACGAGATCGGCATCGTCGGAGCCGCCGACGGCGCCCTCACGGGCTCTGAGATGGCCGCGGTGCACGACGACGAGTTCATCGAGCTCGCCGACAGGACGAACGTCTTCGCCAGGGTCACGCCGGAACAGAAGCTCCGTCTCGTGGAGGCTCTGCAGTCCAAGGGCAAGGTCGTGGCCATGACCGGCGACGGCGTCAACGACGCCCCGGCGCTCAAGCAGGCCGACATCGGCGTGGCCATGGGCATCACCGGCACGGACGTGGCCAAGGACGCCGCGGACATGGTCCTCACCGACGACGACTTCGCCTCCATCGAGGCCGCCGTCGAGGAGGGCCGCGGCGTCTTCGACAACCTCGTCAAGTTCATCGCCTACGCGTTGCCCACCAACGTCGGCCAGGGGCTGGTGATCCTCGCCGGCGTTCTGCTGGGCACGGCCCTGCCCATCGAGCCGCTGCAGATCCTCTGGATCAACATGATCACCGCCGTCCTGCTGGGCCTCGGCCTCGCGTTCGAGCCCAAGGAACCGGGCATCATGGACCGGCACCCGCGGGCGCCCGGGGCGCCGATCGTCTCGCGCGGCGTGCTCATCCGCATCGTCGTCTCCGGACTCATCCTGCTCGTGTCCGCCTTCGCCGTGTTCGAGTGGGCGCTCGCCAACGACCTGGGCGAAGAGGCCGCGCGCACCTCCGCCGTCAACGTCTTCATGTCGGTGCAGATCTTCTACCTGTTCGCCTGCCGCTCGCTGCGCCGGTCGCTCTTCACCTACAACCCGTTCGGCAACCGCATCATCCTCCTCGGCGTCGCGGTGGTCGCCGGGCTCCAGGTGCTGTTCACCTACGCGCCGTTCATGAACACGGCGTTCGACACCACGGCCATCTCCGGCACGGAGTGGCTCGTGATCCTCGGCATCGGCGTCGCGGTCATGGTGTTCATGGACCTGGTGGGCGTGCTCCTGCGCCGGCTGCACATCGACTGAGCGCGTGATGACCACCCCGTCGTTCGAGCAGGGCCCCATCCGCCCGCCCAGCGAGGCGCACAGCCTGCTGGTGCGCGTGATCCGCAACTGCACCTGGAACCGCTGCACGTTCTGCCCCGTGTACAAGGGGGCGAAGTCGTCCCTGCGGCCGGTGGAGGAGGTGCTCGCCGACGTCGACGCCATGGCGGAGGCCGCGGAGGTGCTGCGCCGCCGCGGCGTGCACGCCGTGCGCGAGGGGCTCGTGCCCCCCGAGGCGTACCAGGTGTCGCTCTTCCTCGGCGACGGGGCGCGTACGGTCTTCCTGCAGGACGCCGACCCGTGCGCCGTCAAGCCGGACAAGCTCGCGGCGGTCATCCGCCGCGTCCGCGAGCGCTTCCCGACGGTCGAGCGCGTGACCACGTACGGGCGCGCGAGCACGCTGGCGCGGCGCGCGCCGGAGCACCTCGCGCTGCTCGCCGACGCGGGGCTGACGCGCGTGCACCTCGGCCTCGAGTCGGGAGCCGACGAGGTGCTCATGGCCATCGACAAGGGATGCACCGGCGGCGACCTGATCGCGGCCGGCGAGAAGGTGCTCGGCGCCGGCCTCGAGCTGTGCTTCTACCTCATGCCGGGGCTGGGCGGGCGTGCGGACGCCGCCGCGCACGTCGCGGGCTCAGCCCGCGTGATCAGCGCGGTGGCGCGGAGCGCCCCCGCCGGCAACCCGCTGGTCGTGCGCCTGCGCACGGCCGCCGTCGTGCCGAGCACGCCCCTCGGCGCCCGCGCCGCGGCGGGCGCGTTCGTCCTGCCTGACGACGTGGAGGTGGCGCAGGAGTTGCGCGACCTGCTGGAGCAGGTGGGCGAGGCCCGGTTCGAGCTCCGCTCCGACCACATGCTCAACCTTCTGCAGGAGCTCGAAGGGTCGCTGCCGCGCGACCGCGAGCGCCTCACGGCGCTGCTCGACGCGTATCTGGGGTGGTCGCGCGACGACCAGGCGCGCTTCGCGATCGGCGTGCGGCTCGGCGTCTTCCGGCGCCTGGCCGACTACGACGACCCCACGCGCCGCCGGGCGCTCGACCGGCAGTTCGAGGGCTATGAGCAGCCGAGCGCCGACGAACTGCTGCAGGCAGCGTCGGCGCTCCGCTCGCGCTTCATCTGACCGGCGGCGCCGCGTCCGCGCCGCGATCCACGGCGCCGCCTCGTCCGAGGTCCTCCGTCAGGTAGCGCTGCAACGTCGGTCCGATCGCCGCGACCAGCTCGTCGACCGACGCCGAGGCCAGCGGCTCGATGCGCCCGACGTAGCGCAGGACGGCCAGGCCGAGCAACTGCGAGCCGACGAGCGTCGCGCGGAGCTGCGCGTCGGGCACGCCGAGCGCCTCCGTGATGGGGCCGAACACCTCGCGCACGAGAAGGTCGCGCATCATGTCCATCGCCGTCTCGTTGGTGAGCGCCGAGCGCAGCATGGCCATGAGGCGCACCCTGTTCTCGGGCGGCTCCCACGACTCGAGGAACGTGCGGATGATGGTGGCGCCCAGCCGGCCGGGGCCGGCGGCCAGGCCGCGGGCGAAGACCTCGCCCGGGTGCACGGGCAGTTCGAGCGCCTCGCCGAAGAGCGCCTCCTTGGAGTGGAAGTAGTGGATGACCAGGGCGGGGTCCACCCTCGCGCGCCTCGCGATGTCCCGGATGGTGGCGCGGTCGTAGCCGTGCTCCGCGAACGACGCCCGGGCGCCCGCGAGGATGTCCGCCCGCGACGAGCTCTCGCCCTGTCGCCGGCCGCTCCTGCGCGCCTCAGCGCTCATCGTCCACCGTCGGCACACCAGCCCCGTCCGCCGGGGACCGACCGGCGGCTTCGATACGCTCGGAACGTGTCATCTCGTGGTGTCCCTCGTGCTCGCCCAGTCTTCGGCCCGTGAGCAGCGCAGGGATGATGGCGACCAGAGCCGCGAGCGCCGCCACGAGGAACGGCCACGTGAACGACTCGGCGACGACATCGCGATACAGCGTCGCGAGGGTGCTGTCGAGCTCCTCGAAGACCGCCGCCGAGGAGCCGGGCGGCCGCGGCGCGCCCTGGAGAGGCGAGGTGGTCATCCGGGCCGCGCCGCCGCCGCTGCCGGCCGCGGCCCTGGCGTTCTCGATGAGCGCGGCCGTGTAGGCGCCCTTCTCCGCCGCGCTCAGCTGCGGCTGCGCGGCGATCACCCCGGCGGCCTGACGCGTGGCCTGCCGGGCGTTCTGCGCCACGGTGTGCGTGAAGACGGCGACGAGCAGGGCGACGCCGACCGTGAAGCCGACCTGACGCATGGTGTTCAGGGACCCTGAGCCCACGCCGCGGACCTGCGGCGGCAGGGAGGCCATGGAGGCGGCCGAGAGGGTCGGCATGGCCAGGCCCATGCCGACGCCGATGAAGGCCGCACGCCACATCACGTCCAGCAGCGTCGTGTCGCCGCCGAGCTGCGCCAGCAGCGTGAGCCCGATGGCGAAGCACGCCGCCCCGGCCGCGGCCGGGTAGCGGGGGCCGATGCGGTCGTTCAGGCGGCCGGCGTTGGGGGCGACGATCAGCGCGAGCACCGGCATGATCGTCATGGCGAGCGCGGCACGAAGCTCGGAGAACCCGAGCACGGAGACCAGGAAGATGACGAGCATGAGGAACGTGCCACCCATCGCCACGCCCACGAACAGGATGGCCGTGTTGGCGGCGGTGAACGAGCGGATGCGCAGCAGGCTCACCGGGAACATCGGCGACGCCGTGGAGGTCTCCCACCACATGAACAGCGGGAAGCTCACCGCCGCGGCCACGAACAACGCGATGACCGTCGCCGACGTCCAGCCCCAGGTGTCACCCTCCACGAGCGCCAGCGTCAGGCAGAACAGGCCGGCGCCGGAGATGACCATGCCCGGGATGTCGATGCCGCCCTCGGCGGCCGGCTTACGCTCTCCGCGCGGGATCACCCAGGCGCAGACGACGACGGCGACGACGCCGATGGGGACGTTGACGAAGAAGATCCACGACCAGTCGCCGTAGGTGACGAGCACGCCGCCGAGGGCGGGGCCGACGGCGGCGGCGGCGGTGCCCAGGGCGCCCCAGATGCCCACGGCCGCGCCCTGCTGCCGCTTGGGGAACACGCCGAGCACGATCGCCAGCGAGATGGTGAGGAGCGCCGCGCCGCCCAGGCCTTGGCCGGCGCGGAAGGCGACCAGCCACTCGATGTTCGGGGCGAAGCCGCAGAGCAGCGAGAAGATCGTGAACGTCACGAGGCCGAAGATGAAGACGCGCTTCTGCCCGTAGCGGTCGGCGACCCGGCCCATGGAGAGGAAGAAGACGGCGAGCACGAGGTTGTAGGAGTTGAGCACCCACGACGCCTGGGCGACGGTGGTGTCCAGGTCCGTGATGATCGCCGGCATCGCGATGTTGACGATGGTGACGTCCAGCAGGGCCATGAACATGCCGAAGCTGACGACGATGAGGATCCACCACTTGCGCGGGTGACCCGGGTCTGCGGACGGAGGGCCGCCGGGTGCAGGGGCGGGGGAGACGGGATCGGTCACTGGGTGGTCCTTTCGTGGTCCGGCGATCCGCGGTCCTGCCCCGCGCGCGCGAGGCGGACGAACGTCTCTTCGAAGGTGGCGGGCACGACGGCGAGGTGGGCGGGCACGCCGGCGCCGTCGAGCGCGGCGCGGACGGCCGGCAGGTCGCCGCCCGGCACGCGAAGATCGCGTCCCACGAGGGCGGCGGGCAGGCCGGCCGCGTCGAGCGCCGCGAACGCCTGGTCCCAGCGCACGGCCCGCACGGCGACGGCGGTGCCGTCGCCGACGATGCCGGCGAGCGTGCCCTCGGCGACGACTTGCCCGCCGGCCATCAGCACCAGGCGGTCGCACTCGCCGGCCTCGTCGAGGTGGTGGGTGGTGACCAGGACACCTGCGCCGGCGACCGCCGCCTGGTGGATCGTCTCCCAGAGCGCCGCCCGGGCGTCGAGCCCCACGCCGGAGGTCGGCTCGTCCAGCACGAGCAGCTCCGGCCCGTGCGCGAGCGCGGCGGCGAAGGCGAGGCGCCGGCGCAGGCCGAGCGGCAGGTCGCGGACGAGCGTGGCCGAGGCCGCCGCGAGGTCGGGCTCGAGCGCCGGCGGAGGAGCGCCGAAGGCCTGGGCCGAGAACGAGAGGTTCTCGGCGACGCTCAGGTCCTCCCAGAGTCCCAGTCCCTGCGGGACGTAGCCGAGCCGCCCGCGCGTCTGTCGCGAGGGCGGGCGGCCGAACAGCAGCACCCGCCCGGACGTGGGGCGGAGCAGGCCGAGGAGGAGCCGCAGCAGCGTCGTCTTGCCGGCTCCGTTGGCTCCCATGAGCCCGACCACCTCGCCGGGGTGCACCTCGAGGTCCACGCCGCCGACGGCCACGAGCTCGCCGTACCGGCGTACGGCTTGCGCGGCGACGGCGAGTGACTCGCCCCGCGCGACGCCGGGCCCGCGGCCGCGGTCTGCGCTGCCGCTCCCGGCTCGCGCCGCACGCGCCTCCTCGCCGCGCCGCACGGCCGCGCCGCCGGTGCGCACGCGGCCGTCCTCGAGCAGCGCGACGTTCGCGGCCCGCCCGGCCTCGTCGAGATACGTGGTGGAGACGAGCACCGCGGCCCCGCCCGCGGCGGCCGCGGCGATCAGCCGCCAGAGCTCGGCGCGGCTGACCGGATCCACACCGGTGGTCGGCTCGTCGAGGACGAGCAGCTCGGGCTCGTGCAGCATGGCCAGCGCGAAGGCCAGCTTCTGGCGCATGCCGCCCGAGAGCCTGCCCGCGAGCCGCGAGCCGACGCCGATGAGCCCTGTCTGCGCCAGCAGGCGCGCCATGCGCTCATCGCGCTCCGCGGCGGTGAGGCCGTAGGCGCCGGCGACGAAGGCGATGTTCTCGTCGACGCTGAGGTCGCCGTAGACGGCTGCGGCGCCGGCGACGTAGCCCACCCGGCGGCGCTCCGGCCGGCGCACGCTCCCGCCCGCCGGCTCCACCACTCCGGCCAGTGCCCGCAGCAGCGTCGTCTTGCCGGCGCCGTCCCCGCCGATGACGGCGGTCACCGAGCCGGCGGGCACGTCCAGCGTCACGCCGTCGAGCGCCACTCGCCCGCCGTAGCGGACGGTCAGGTCGCGCACGCCCCAGGCGCCGGCTACGGTCGCCGTGCTCACGCGGCCGCCCCGGCCGCCGGCTCGGCGGCCGCGCCCTGCGTGTCGCCTTCGCCGCCCCTGGAGCGCCCCGTGGGCGCGAGCTCGCGCCGGAACCGCAGCGTCGAGACCGTGAACACCACCGCGGCCATCACCGCCAGCACCACCAGCGGCAGCCAGAGCGCTCCGATCGGTGTGCCGCGCACCATCACGCCCCGCGCCACCTTGATGAACCAGGTGAGCGGCAGCAGGTACCCGATCCAGCGCACGGCCCAGGGCATCGAGTACAGCGGGAAGAAGAGGCCGCTCAGCAGGAACTGCGGCACCATGGTCATGACCGCCAGCTGCAGTGCCTGTGCCTGGGTCTGGGAGACGCTCGAGATGAGCACCCCGGTGCCGAGCGTGACGAAGAGGAAGAGCAGCGCCCCGAGCGCGAAGGTCGCGACCGACCCGCGGAAGGGGACGTCGAACAGCAGCATGCCCGCCACCACGACGACGACCATGTCGGCGGTGGCGATGAGCAGGTAGGGGGCGATCTTGCCGAGGAACACGTCGCGCGGCCGGAACGGCATCACGGCGAGCTGTTCCATCGTGCCGCTCTGCCGTTCGCGCACCACGCCGAGCGCCGTGGCGATGGTGCCGACGAACACGAGGATGATCCCGCAGAGGCCGGGGATCATGATGACCGCCGTACGCAGTTCCGGGTTGAAGAGCACGTCCACCTGCACCGTGGAAGCGCCGGCGCCGGCAAGGGGACTCTGTCCTCCGGAGCCGCCCGGCGGATCCGGCGCCTGGAGCTCCGCGAGGCGACGCAGGGACGCCTGCGCGGCGAAGAGCTCCGTCCCGTCGACGAAGACGGTCGCCGCTCCGCCGCCCGTGCCGGGCGTGACGACGGCGACCACGGCCTCGCCGCGCCGCAGCAGGTCCTGCGCGGCGGCGCGGTCGCCGTCCTCGTCCGTGCTCACGACGTCGAACGTCTCGGGCAGCAGCCCGGCCGCCGCGGCAGCTCCCGGTCCGGCGACCGCCGTCGGCACGTCGTCGATGTCGAAGCTGGCGGCGTAGCCGAACACCACGAGGAACAGGAACGGCAGCAGGAACAGCATCGCGAGGGTGCGGCGGTCTCGTCGCAGTTCCCGGAACTCCTTGACTGCGATGGCTTGCACGCCGCCTCCCTCCGTCGGTGTCAGATGCTCTTCAACAGACGTTGATTTCACCACGTGTTGAAAGCGCGGTCAATGCTCACGGTTCACCACAGACGATCACGCGACCGCTCTGGTGACGAAGGTCTGCCGGAACCGTCGCACTGCGCCACGTGTCCTGCCGATTCCGGCGGACTGCGTGCGGGAATTGTGCGAAAGCGACACGTCGTCGCGGCCGCTTGGATTCCTGCGCTTGAAGACGAGTGCGCGGGAGTGGTAGGTTTCGTCCCCTACCTTTCGGCCGTGCCTGACCGCGGCCGCGAGGCGCCGAGCGAGCGGCCCCGGGCCGCCTGCCTCCGAGGAGGCGCACTGGAAGACCATCACCCTATACGTCGCCTGGCGCTGGCCGCCCTGGTCGCCGTCGCGACGCTCGCGGCCGCCGGGGCGCTCGCCGTACCCGCTTCGGCACGGGCAGGAGAACTCCGGCAGAACCGCGACAGGGCCGAGGCCATCGCCGCGGAGATCGCCGCCCTGGATGCGCAGATAGGCACCTCCGTGACGCGGTACTCGCGCGCGACGCGCGCGCTCGAGGCGGTCCGCACGCAACTGCAGGGGAACCGCCGGCTGCAGCGTCTGGCGTACAGGCAACTGGGGCTGGCGCGGGCGACCCTCGCGGCGCGGGCGGTCGCCATGTACAAGCACGACGACGTGAGCCCGATGGACGCGGTGTTCGGCGCGGCCGACCTGAGCGATCTGGTCACCCAGCTGACGATGGTGCGCACCATCGCCCGCTGCGACAGAGACGTCGTGCACACGATCGAGACGACCAAGCGCGAGCTCTCGGACAGGGCCGTCAAGCTCGCGGCCGACGAGCGCACCGCGGAGAAGCTCGTCGTGACCTGCGAGCGCGAGCTCGGTACCATCCGCTCCCGCCTCGACGAGCGACGGGCGGCGCTGGCAGGCGTGCGCTCCGACATCCGCCGCCTCGTGACCGCCGCCCAGAAGGCCTCTCCCGACCCCGTGGCGACCGTCGAGCCGCCGGCCGCGGCCGAGGGTGGCGTCAGTGACGGTTCCGGGCCGTGGTGGCCGCTCATCCAGAGCGCAGCCGCCGCCAACGGTGTGAGCGCCCGCGGCATGTACCGCCTCATGATGATCGAGTCGGGGGGGTCGGCCGGCGTCGTCGGGCCCGGGGGGTATCACGGACTCTTCCAGTACGCACCCTCCACCTGGAGAGGGAGCTGGAACCCCTGGCGGTCGGCGAGCATCAGCGACGGCGCGGCGCAGATCAAGGCGACGGCGCTCGCCATCCGCCAGGGCAACGGTCACGCCTGGTGGGATCCCTCCTACACCTGGGCCTTCCAGGGCGACTGAGTCGCGGCGGGGTCCGCCCGCCGGCCGCGCATCCGCACTGCTCTCGCACCGGGTCCCGCGCGTGCTCCCCGGGGGTTGACGGCGTGCCGGGATGCGTTAGACTTCGTTCGGTATTGCTCGAAAGTGCTCGGATTTCACGTCATCGGGCAGTGCATCGTCGGGACCTCTCCATCGGTGAGAGCCGATGCGAGCCACCCGTGCAGGCACGGGAACGGCCGGGCGCCGTGGGACGCGAACAGTGGGAGCCTCCGGCGCAGGATGGTAGATGTGGGCAGTTCAGCGCCCGGCCGTCAGGTCTCACGTTCTCTTCCGTGCACTCTTCTCGTGCCTGAACGCCGTCCAGCGCTTGACACTGAGTGGGGCACGTTTAAGATGTGTTCGACTTTGTTCGGTCTTGCCGGGCCGTGAGGCGCTACGTACTGGGGGAACCGCCTGTGTCGTCAGAAGTCCCGGAAGTCCACGAGATGATCCCCGCGGAGCGGCGCGCCCGCATCGTCGACCTGGTCAAGGAACGGCGAGCGGTCAGGGTGTCGTCGCTCAGCGAAGACCTGGGTGTCTCGGGGATGACCATCCGCAGAGACCTCGAGCGGCTCGAGGTCGAAGGTGTCCTCGTGCGCACGCACGGCGGCGCGGTCCTCAAGCGGCACATCTCCGAGGAGACGTTCTACGGCGAGCGCGAGGCGGCCAGCGCCGAGGAGAAGCGCCGCATCGCCGAGCACGCCGCCGCGCTCATCGAGCCTGGGGAGACGGTGTTCCTCAGCTCCGGCACCACGGCGGCGCAGGTGCTCCGGCACATCGACCCCTCACTCGAGGCGCGCATCGTCACGCACAACGTCGGTGCGCTCCAGGAGGCTCGGGGTCTGCGCGTCGAGGTCGTCCTCGTGGGGGGCCTCTACCGGCCGCGGTCCAACGCCGTCAGCGGTCCCCTCGCGCTCGAGCACATCAGCCGCTTCCACGCCGGCAAGATGCTCATCGGCGTGGACGGGTTCGACCTCGAGGAGGGTCTCACGACTCCTACCATGGGCATGGCCGGCGTCGAGCGCGCCATGATCGCGCAGACGCGCGGCGAGGTCATCGCCCTTGCCGACGCTTCCAAGATCGGCGTGGTGGCCGACGTCGTCATCTGTGGCCTCGACCAGGTCGACACGGTCATGGTCGACGACGGCGCCGACAAGAGCATGCGCGAGGAGATCGTGCGCATGGGGCTGCGATGCATCGTCGTCTGAATGTTGCGCGCGCGCCGAGCGCGACGCGCCGACCGAACTGAGGTGGAGTGGACGTAAGCAAGGCGAACGAGCTCTTCGAGACGGCGATACGCCTCGCCGCCGATGCCCAGACCCTGCGCGACGCGCTGCAGGTCGAGTTCCTCAGCGGCCAGCTCGCGGAGGTCGTGGCCACCGACTACGATCTCGGCGACGTGCTCCGCGTCGAGCAGATCTTCGGCGGCTTCGAGAACCTGAGCTTCGCCGTCGTCACCAGGGACGGCGACGGTGAGGCGCGGTACTTCGTGCGCAAGTACAAGTACGGCACGGTCGAGCGCGAGATCCGCTACGAGCACGCGCTCGTCGGCCACATCCGCAAGAACGGCTTCGAGCTTCCCGCGCGCGTGTTCGAGACCAGGCACGGCGACACGCTGGTGACGCGCGACGAGCTCCTCGGCGACGAGCGCGTCACGCGCTTCTTCGCGGTGTACGAGATGCTCGGCGGCGAGGACAAGTACACCTGGACCGAGAACCGCTGCACGGACACGGAGTACGAGGACGCCGCCCGCATCCTCGCGCGCTTCCATCACGCCGCCCACGACTTCGAGCCCGGCGAGCTGTTCCGCGAGCAACCGCCCATCATGGAGTACCTCGCGACCATGCCCGGCACGTTCAACGGCTACGCGGCCGGGACGAAGGGCACCAAGTACGACCACTACTTCCTCGGCAGGCTGCCGGAGATCCTCGCGGCGATCGACCGGGGCCTCACGCTGGCTCCCGAGCTCGAGGGGCTGCCGCGCTGCCCCACGTTCAACGACTACCACCCCGGCAACCTCAAGTGGCGCGACGAGCACGGGGTCGGCCTGTTCGACTTCGACTGGACCAAGCTCGACTACCGCATCTTCGACATCGCCATCGGCATCGTCTACTTCTGCACCTCATGGGAGGACAAGGACGACGGCCAGCTGCGCATGGACAAGGCCGAGATCTTCCTCAAGGCCTATCAAGACGAGGCGTCTCGCTCCGCGACGCCCGGCCCGGTCACCGACGGCGAGCTCCGGGTGCTGCCGCGCATGCTGGCGATCGCCGCGCTGTACGTGGTCAGCTGGGACATCGTCGCGTACTACATCGACCGCGACCCGAACGACGACGAATACCTCTTCTTCCTCGAGCACAACGTGGCGTTCGTCGATTTCATCGAGGCCCACCTCGACGAGCTGGCCGCCATGGCCGCACGCGCCAAGGCGCCCGCCCGCGGGGTCGCAGAGAGAGAGGGGGAACGACCATGAGGTACGTCGAGCTGCTCACGGAGGCGGAGGTCAGGCGTACGCACGAGGCCTCACTCGAGGTCCTCGAGACGGTGGGCATCCTGGCCCACTTCGCGCCGGCGCGCGAGGTCTTCAAGAAGCACGGCTGCATCGTGGACGACGAGACCGGCCTGGTGCGGTTCCCGGCGGAGATCGTCGAGAAGTACCGCAAGCTGGCGCCGCCGAGCTTCACGTTCCGCGGCCGCGACCCGCAGTACGATCGCACCATCCCCGACGACGGCCCCATCGTGGTGACCGGCTCGTCGGCGCCGAACGTGGTCGACCCGGTCACCGGCGTCGAGCGCCGGGCAACGTCGGCGGACATCGCCAACATCGCCCACCTGATCAACGAGCTGCCCGGCTTCGACGTCTTCAGCATCTCGACGCTGGCCGACGACGCGCCCGAGGGGCAGTTCAGCCTGAGCCGGTTCTACCCGGCGCTCAAGAACTGCCTCAAGCCGGTGCGCAGCAACACCCCGAACATGAGCGACCTGCAGCAGGTCGTGGAGCTCGGGGAGCTCATCGCCGGCGGCAGGGAGGCCTACGCCGAGCGCCCGTGCATCAACCACCACTACTGCCCGATGGTCAGCCCGCTCACCATGGACGTGGACTCGACCGAGGCCGTCATGTGGCTCACCGAGCGCGGCCTGCCCGTCTACACGACCGTGGTGCCGAACGCCGGCCTCACCTCGCCGATGACGCTCATGGGCACGCTGGTGGTCGGCAACGCCGAGTTCCTCGCCATCACCGTGTTCCAGCAGATGGTCAAGGAGGGCACGCCGATCATCTACGCGAGCTTGCCCACCGTCGCCGACATGCGTACCGGCGCGTACGCGCCGGGCGCCATCGAGACGGGCATCCTGCTCGCCGCGCAGGCGCAGCTGGCGCGCTTCTACGGGGTCCCCTCGGGCGGCTACATCGGCCTCACCAACGCGCACTCCAACGACGCCCAGGCCGGCTACGAGACCGGCATGAACACGGTGCTCGGCGTGTCCGCCGGCGCGACGCTGCTCAACATGGGCGGCCTCTACAGCTCGCTCATGGCGTTCGACTTCGCCAAGGCCGTCGTCGACAACGAGATCGCGATCATGGACAAGCGCGCCTACCGCGGCCTGGAGTTCAGCGAGGAGAACCTCGCGCTCGACGAGATCGCCGCGGTGGGACCCGGCGGCAGCTACATGGGCCGCAAGCACACCAAGGCGCGCATGAAGACCACGGCCGTGCTGCCCAGGCTCGCCAACCGCGACATGCGCCAGCAGTGGGAGGACGCCGGCCGGCCGACCATCAACGACCGCGCTCTCGCCGAGGCGCGCCGCATCCTGGCGCAGCCCAACGAGGCCGTCTGGGACGGCGAGCTGGACGCCAGGATCAGGGAGCACTTCGCCGGCCTCGTCGCCGGCGACGCGACACCGCTGGAGGCTGACACGACGAGCTGAGCAGAAGTACCCACGCGCGAGCGGTCGCCGGAGGGCGGCCGGCAACGTTCAACCGGACCAAGAGGTGCATTCCATGGCGGACGCAGAACACTTCGACAAGCTGAAGCAGTCGATCATCGACCAGGACGAGGACCAGGTCCTCGCCGCCGTCAACGCCGCGCTGGACGACGGCGTCGAGGCCAAAGCCATCATCGACCAGGGCCTGCTGCCGGGCCTCAACGTGATCGGCGAGCAGTTCGAGTGCGAGGACATCTTCCTCCCCGAGCTGATGCAGGCCGCCCTCGCCTTCCAGTCGGCGATGGTGATCCTCGAGCCCAAGATCAAGGAGCAGGGCGCGGAGGGTGAGAAGAAGGGCAAGATCGTCCTCGGCACCGTCAAGGGCGACCTCCACTCCATCGGCAAGAACATCCTCAAGCTCCTCTACGAGACGTCCGGCTTCGAGGTGTGGGACCTGGGCATCGACGTCGACCTGTTCCAGTTCGTCGACAAGGCCAAGGAAGTCGACGCGGACATCATCGCCATGTCGGCCCTGCTGACCACGACGCTCGTCGGCCAGAAGGACGTGATCGAGGCGCTGAGGGACCAGGGCGCGCGCGACAAGTTCAAGGTCATCATCGGCGGCGGCGCGACCACCAAGGAGTGGGCGGACACGATCGGCGCCGACGGCTGGGCGGCGACGGCGTACGAGGCCGTGACCCTGTCCACCAAGCTGGTCTCCTGACCCGGCCCGACGACCCCCTGACTACGAGGAGCACGACATGATCGACCTTATCGAGGTCTTCGATCGCGCCGAGACCGGCCCGCTCACCTCCGAGACCGACTACTACATGAAGCGCTACGTCCCCAAGCTCACCGAGGTGATCGCCCGCCACAAGGTGAAGTGGGACAAAGAGACCATCATCAACGCCGACGACACGCTGACGGACGCCGTGTTCGAGGCCGCGGTCGATCTCATAGCGGAGGCGGGCGCCTACTGCCCCGAGACCAACCGCGTCATGCAGTTCACGCGTGACGAGATCGTCGTCGCCTGCGAGCAGGCGCCGAAGGCGACCACGTTCGGCGAGGGGCGCGAGCGCAACGTCATGCGCGGCCGTCGTCCCGACACCACCGACGACCGCCCGTGGGTGCACGTCGGCGGCGGCATCTACACCACCGACGAGGGGGTCTTCGTCGACACCGTCGAGAAGATGGCGTCCTACAACATCGTCGACTCGGTGAGCGTCCCCTCGATCCTGCACCTGCGCGGCAAGGACTCGCGCGTGCGCTCGCCGCAGGAGATCCTCTCGGCCTGCAAGACCGTGCGCCTGGCGCGCGAGGGCATCCGCCGCTCCGGCCGCGCGGGCATGCCGATCATCAACGGCATCTCCGCCGCCTCCCAGCCGGCGTCGATGTTCGCGGCGTCGTATCCGGACTTCGGCCTGCGCCCGAGCGACGGCTTCCTGATCGACTTCCTCTCCGAGATGGTCGTCGGGTACGAGGCGCTGCAGAAGGTCGCCTTCTACAACAGCATCAGCGCCAACATCGGCTCCACCAGCACGCCGCTCTTCGGCGGCTACGCGGGCGGCGCCGAGGGCGTGGCCGTCACCGCCACCGCGTACATGATCATGGGCAACCTGGTCTTCCGCGGCAGCTATCACTACAACGCCCCGCTGCACAGCAAGCTGCACCTCTCGTCGACCAAGCCGCTGATCTGGGCGATCGCCATGTCCAACGCCGCCATCGGCCGCAACATGCAGTATCCGATGGTCAACCTTCCCTACCTGGGCGGCGGCTCGGGCACCAAGCAGTACCATTACGAAATGGCCTGCTATATGCTCGCGGTCGTGACGTCTGGTGGAAACGTCTTCTCGGGTCACCCCGCAATGGCCGTCCAGTCGGACTCCCTCGTCCCGGACGACCACAAGTTCCACGCGGAGATCGGGCTCGCCGCCTCCAAGCTCACGCGCGCCCAGGCGGAGCCCATCGCCCAGAAGCTGTTCCCGCTCTTCGGCGACAAGCTCAAGGACCCGGACAAGGGCCTCACGTTCCAGGAGGTCTACGACATGAGGACCAAGCGGATCGTGAACGCCGACTACCAGAAGGCCATGGACGAGGTCCGCGAGGAGCTCGCCGGCATGGGCCTCGAGGTCCCCGTTTCGTGAGCTTGCGCCTCCCACGTCGCTCGACTTCCCGCGCCGTCCCCGCCCGCCTCACGGCGGCGGGGACGGCGCCGCGCACTCGGCGCGCGACAGGCGCCTCTTCGGTAACGCCGACACCCGTGCGGCCGCAGCGCCGCCCGTAGGAAAGGGAGGGTACATGGCAACAGAGGCTCACCACCTTTCGCCCGACGAGCTGATTGCGCGCATCGACGACTGGAAGGGCAAGGAGATCCGCTGGGAGGAGCTCGGCGGCGGTATCACCAACCACAACTACATCGTCTGGGTGAACGGTGGCTGGGGCAATCCGGGCGGCGGCAAGTACGTGCTGCGCGTCCCCGGCGCGGGTACCGACATGTTCATCGACCGCGACATCGAGCGCGCGTGCATGCTCGAGGTGGCCAGGATCGGCACGTCTCCCCGGGTCGCTCACGTCATCGAGCCGGAGAACGCCATGGTCATCGACTTCATCGACGGCGAGGTCATGCACCCCGACACGATGGCCGGGCACCCGGAGCGCATCAAGCAGGCCGTCGAGGCAGTCCGCGTGTACCACGACAAGGCCGTCTTCAGCAACAAGATCGCGATCTTCGACATGCTGCGCCGGTACACGAAGGTGGCGCAGGACATCAACGCCCCCATGCCTGAGCGGCTCGCGGCGCTCCTCGAGCGGATGCCCGAGATCGAGGAGGCTGTGGGACGGAACCCCGTACCGGACGTCGCCTGCCAGAACGACCTGCTCTCGGAGAACTTCATCATCGACGCCGACGGCAGGATGTGGATCATCGACTGGGAGTACGGCGGCATGACCGACCCGTACTTCGACCTCGGCGACCACGTCATGGAGCATCCGTACTCGCGCGAGGAGGAGCGGCTCATCATCGAGACCTACCTGGGCGAGATGGACGAGCGGCTGTTCGGCCGGATGATGCTCTACAAGATCGTCTCCGCCGTGTGGTGGGACGTCTGGGCGATGATCCAGCACACCGTGTCGAAGATCGACTTCGACTACATGGAATGGGCGATGGAGCGCGTCGGACGTGCCGAGCGCGGCATCGCCGACCCCGACTACACGAAGTGGCTGGCGGCTCAGTGACAGTACCGATTCGACCCGCGTACGCGGCGAAAGGGGGTGCGGCGTGAAGGTAAGGCTCTTCTTCGCCACGGACGTCCATGGCTCGGAAGTCTGCTGGCGCAAGTTCATCAACTCGGCCAAGCACTACGAGGCCGACGTCCTCATCCTTGGTGGCGACATGACCGGCAAGGCGATCGTCCCGATCGTCCAGACCGGCCCCGAGCAGTGGCGCTACCACATGCTCGACATCACGCACGATCTGAACGGCGCCGAAGACCTCGCCAAGGCGGAGCGTCTGATCAAGGACCACGGCTACTACCCCGTGGCCCTGACGCCCGAGGAGCGCGACGAGTACACGAAGGACGAGGACAAGCTCGAGGAGCTGTTCCACGAGCAGATGCGCAAGACCGTGGCGGACTGGGTCGAGTGGGCGGACGCGAAGCTCGAGGGCAGCGGCATCCAGTGCATCGTCTGCCCGGGCAACGACGACCGCTGGGACATCGACGAGATCCTCGCGACGTCCAAGCACATGCAGGTGGGCGAGGGCAACGTCCTCGACCTCCCGGAGGGGTACCAGCTGGCGTCCAGCGGCTGGACCAACCTCACGCCGTGGGACACCCCGCGCGAAGAGGACGAGCCCAAGCTCAAGGAGCGCATCATGGGCATCGTCAAGCAGGCGACGGTGCCGCCCGAGCGCCTGGTGCTCGGCCTGCACGCGCCGCCCTACGACACGCAGCTCGACGTGGCCCCGAAGATCGACTGGGAGACGCTCACCGTCCAGGGCCAGGACTCTGCGCACGTCGGTTCCACCGCCGTCAAGGAGGTGATCGAAGAGGTCCAGCCCATCCTGTCGCTGCACGGGCACATCCACGAGAGCCGGGCGGCGGTCCGTATCGGCCGCACGCTCGCCATCAACCCGGGCAGCTCGTACGTCGAAGGCATGGTCGCGGGCGTCGTGGTCGACCTCGATGGCAAGAGCAAGCTGAAGCGCTACAGGCTGACCTCCGGGTGAGGGCCACTCGGAGGACGGCAGGGAGGGCCCGGCCCGCACGTCTGGCAGGCCGGGCGACAATGGACAAAGGGGGACTTAGCTGATGGCGACTGACGCTAGCAAGACGGGCGAGCAGACTCTGTTCGTGCGCAAGGCGAGTGGCCTGGTGAAGGGCTGGTCGTCGATGGACGGGTTCCGGTATTCGTTCTTCTCCGTGAACCTGTTCCTCGCGATCTGGTCGTTCGCGTACGCCACGTTCATCCCGGGCGGCAGCCTGTTCTGGGCGATCGTCATCACTGCGATCTTCATCGTCCTCGAGATCATCGTGTACGCAGGCCTGATCTCGGCGATGCCGCGCGCGGGTGGAGACTACGTCTGGATCACACGCATCTTCCACAGCTCCATCGGCTTCGTGATCGCCGGGGTGGGCTGGTGGTTCATCCTGTGGCTCTGGACGCCGATCTACGCCGACATGGGCGTGCAGACCACGGTCAAGCCGATCTTCCGTATCCTCGGCCTCCATGGGGCGGCCGACTGGCTCGGCACGGCGACGGGCATCTTCGTGGCGTCACTTGTGGTCATCGCGATCGCCTCCATCCTGGTCGCCGTCGGCATGAAGACCTACGCCAACTTCCAGAAGTGGGCCATGTGGATCGGCCTCGCCGGCGTCATCATCTGCGGCATCCTGCTGCTGGTGACCTCCGGCGACTCCTTCAAGGAGAAGTTCAACCAGGCCGCCGAGAAGTACTACGGCGGCGACGCGGCGCTGCTCGACCTCACCGTGTACGAGCAGGATGAGGCCGGCCTGTTCGTCTACGACGACGCCGGTGCTCTGGTGCCCGTCGAGGGCGAGACTCACGCGGGCGCGTTCGAGGCCATCGAGGCCGTCGGCGCCGGCACGGGCATGCCGACCTCCACGTTCAGCGGCGGCCTGAGCTGGGCCACCTGGACCATCATCCCGTTCATGCTGTTCTGGATGGCGTGGCCGAACTGGGGCGCCACCTTGTACGGCGAGGTCCGCGGGGCCAAGGACTTCCGCAAGAACATCTACCAGATGCTCGGCGGGCTTCTCGTGCCGACGATCATCGCCCTGTCCTTCCTCGGGCTGATGACCTGGAAGGTCGGCTACCAGGCCTTCATGGGCACCATGGCGGCGTTCTGGTGGGGCATCTCGCCCCTCGGCGGCGATTACATCTCGCCGACGGCGATGATCAGCTGGATCGTCCCCAACGCGGCCTTCCAGGTCGTTCTGGTGGCCGCCATCAGCCTGCTGCTCTTCGGCTGGTTCGGCACGCTCTTCCTCTCGTCGACGCGCATGATCTTCGCGTCCGCGTTCGACCGCATCCTGCCCGAGCGGGCGGCCAAGGTGACCTCCGGCGGCGTGCCGACGGTCGCCCTGCTGCTCATGACGATCCCGTCGATCATCGTGGCGGCGCTCTACGCGTACACCCCCGTCGTGGAGGAGCGCGGGGTCACGATCGTCAAGCTCTTCACCTACGATGCCACGTTCGGCATCATCATCATGTTCCTCTTCAGCGGGCTCGCCTTCATGGTCATGAAGTGGCGCGCCCGCGGGATCTGGGAGAACAGCGCCCTGCCCAAGTCGGGCATCGCCGGCATCCCGTGGATGGCCATCATCGCGGCCCTCTACTGCGCCTTCATGGTCTTCAACATCTTCATGTTCGTGTGGGATCCTGACGGCGTCTACTACATCAACCTGTGGGAGTCAGCCGTCTTCATGGGCGTCCTCTATCTGGCCGGCGTCGTGATCTGGCTGATCGCGTGGATGGTCCGCAAGAAGCAGGGCATGGAGCTCGAGGCCGTCGCCAAGGAGATCCCGGTCGAATAAGCCGACGGGACCCGCCTTCGCGGCGAAGTGATCCAGGCGCCGGC
>DASUMX010000239.1:0-25331 GCA_036277455.1 Thermoleophilia bacterium | reverse complement strand
CTCGAGCATCTCGACGCGATCGTGCTGCTGTTCAGCGTCGCGCGCTACCTCGAGCGGCTGGCGGACCACGCCACCAACATCGCCGAGGACGTCCTCTACATGGTCGAAGGCGAGATCCAGCGGCACAACCAGTCGGCAGTGGCGCCGGGGACCGCCGAGGAGCTCCTGGAGCTCGGCGATCAGGGATGTGGTGACTGACCAGCCTGCGTGACGCTCAAGCTCGCCCTCCCAGCCGTCGATCCTGTTCCGGCGCGCGGAGGGCACAGGCGGCCCGGGCTTCCCCTACCATGCCCGGGCCGCCGCGCGTACGGAGCTAGTCCACCTTGATGGTCGTGACGGGCGACTTGGCCTTGCCGCTCGAGAAGTAGTACTTGGTGGTGGCGGCCGGGGCGACCCTGACGCTGTACGCGGAGTAGCGCGCCGCGTACCCCCCAGGCAGGCTCTCGGAGACGCGCTTGGTGACGACTCCCTTGCTGTGCCAGGCGCCGCCGTAGTAGGCGCGCAGGGAGACCTTCGCCCCGTCGGCGATCGCCGGGTAGAGGCGACCCTTGAGCGTGATGCTGCCGCCCGCGCCGACGGCGGCTCCATCGCGGGCGGCGGGACTGATGCCCATGCTGGTGAACACCGCCCAGGTGCTGTTCAGCCCGAGCTTCATGCGCAACGAGCTGCCGTCGACGTACTTGGTGCCGCCGCTGCCGATGACCGCCGCCTTGACGATGCGCGGAGATGTGCCGCGCTTCACGGTGTAGACGGCGCGAACCGACCCGGCGGCGCCGAGCGGCCGGCCGATCTGGGACGGCGTGCGGCGCAGCGGTCCCCAGTCGTGCAGCGTGGCGTACGTGTCGTAGGGGTCGGGAACGCCCTTGAGATAGGGGATCGTCGACGCTCCCGGCCACGCGAGTTCGATGTTCTCGGTGCGGCCGCCCGAGCTGGAGAAGTATGTGGCCAGGATCGGCTTGCCGCCGTAGCTTGGGCATACGCCCGTGGTGTCGCGCACGGCGGCGTTGGTGCTGGCTTGCTCGATCCCCGCGCCGGCGTAGGCCTGGTCGCGGACGTCGCAGTAGACGTCCCATGACTTGCCCGGCTGGAGACTGCCCAGCGCGTAGGCGCGGGCGGCGCAGGCCTGCGCCCGGAGCGCCTCCCGTGGCCATGTCCACGACACCTCGTGCGGGACCACGCCGCGCAGGTAGCTCTCGAGCCGCACGCGGTTGAGCATCATGAGGCCGCCGCTCGTGTGGGTGACCCTGATCGTGCCGCGGTAGGCGCCGTCGTCGCCGAGGTCCGTCTTGGTGATGAGGCGCAGCGCGCCCTTGGACGGCGTGAAGGTCGGGTCGCCGGTGAAGACCCTGTTGAAGGCTCCGGCGACGACCTTGTAGCCGGTGCTCGTCCAGGTGGTGGTCGCGGTCGTGCCGGCGGGGATGGTCCACGCAGCGCCGGTCCCCTGGACCGTGTACTCGCTGGGGCAGGTGAGCTTGACGGCGCCGAGCCCGCTGCGCAGGTTGACGCGGACGATCGAGTCCTCGACGCTCGCGAACGAGATGCCGGTGTAGTAGTGCTTCAGGATGGCCTTGTAGGTCCAGCCGTGCTTGGCGTAGCCGTAGGCCCCCCATTGCGACATGCCGATGCCGTGTCCCCAGCCGTGGCCGCTGATGGTGAAGGCGTACTGGCTCGTGAAGGCGGCTGCCGGTCCGGCGACGGCGAGCAGGATGAGGAGGACGAAGGCGCCGGCGAGCGCGAGCTTGCCCCGGCGCCCACCGCGACGCGGCGACGCGCACGTCGCTGGACGGGCTGGGGATGTGGGGTGCGGGGTGTGCATTGGCTCGTGAGGCACCAGCGCCTCCTCGCTCGAGGATACCCTTCCCCGCTCCGGCGGGGCAAACGGGCCTGCAGTGGTCGTGACTGCTTCTGGCATCGACCCGTGGTCTCCTCTTCTTGAGGCGTGGGGCTCGCAACGACGGCCACGTCGGCCGGCCGCGAACTGCGACGGGGACGCGCCGCCGCCCGCCGCGTGCTACCCTCGGCGACCAGTAGAGGGGAAAGGCGAGCCCGGCGGCGAAGTCGTGGCCGGGCCCGCGAGGCAGGCTCGGGCTGCGCTCAAGCAGCCGGCCTTGACGCCGATAGCAGTACGAGACATGAGCTCACGCCGCATCCTCCGCCACATCCTCACGGTCACCACGCTCTCGGCGGCGACCCTGCTCGCCCTCGCTTCGCCGGTCATGGCCAAGTCGTACACCGACGTGCCGCAGAGTCATTGGGCCTACGCCTCCATCTCGTCGGTGACCAACCGCACGGTGGCCGGCCACCGGCTGCTGGACGACTACAAGACCCTGTTCCGGCCGGAGCGCGCGATCACGCGAGAGCTCCTCGCGCGCTCGATCGTCCTCGCCTCGGGCCACTACGGCGAGAGCATCACGCCGCTGGCCATCGCCGACGTTCCCAAGGGGTACCGTTACTACTCCGTGATCCAGATGGCCGTGCACCTGGGCTACATGGGCGTGGACAAGGGCGGCAACTTCCGGCCCACGGAGAAGGTCGCCGCCGCCGCTGCGGAGACCGTGATGGTCCGCTGGCTCAAGGACAGGTACTCCTCCTACGACTGGTCGCTGCTCGGCACGCTGGCGCCGTCGCGCTGGCAGCCGAACGCGGGGTGGAAGACGAGCGCGCCCTCCTACCTCCCCGCCATCGTCGCCTCGCGGCAGCTGATGCTGCGCTACAACCACCCGCTCAGCGCGGATGCGCACGAGACCATCCCCGGCGAGCCGATCGATCGGGCCGAGGTGGCCTACATGTTCCACCGGGCCTACAAGGTGGCAAGCGAGTGGCAGCTCTCCGGCCTTGGCGGGTTCAAGACGATCAGCTTCCCGCCCCTCAGCGATCGGCAGAAGCAGATCTCCAGGTTCTCGCTCAAGTACATCGGCTACCCATACGTCTGGGCGGGCGAGTACCCCGCCAAGGACTCACCGTACGGCGCCCAGGCGTCCGGCGGTTTCGACTGCTCCGGGTTCGTCTTCTACGTGATGCGGATGCACTTCGGCTACACGGGCATCACCCTGAACCAGCGTGGCGCCTCGGACATGGCTGCTGCGGCCAAGCCGCGCATCACCCGCAGTCAGCTCAAGTCGGGCGACCTGATCTTCTTCGGGCCCAAGGGGCCGAGCTCGACAGTGGGGTCCATCTACCACGCCGCCCTGTATCTCGGCCGCGGCTGGTTCATCCACTCCACCGGCTCCAGCGACGGCGTGACCCTGGCGTCGCTGAACAACTCCAGCTACTGGAAGGCGGCCTTCGCCTGGGGTCGCCGCGTGCTCAAGCCGGCGGAGCTCGTCGTGCCGAACCCGTCGCCGTCGCCCACGTCGTCGCAGGCGCCCGTCGCGAGCGGGTCCGCGGCTCCCACAGCGTCTCCCTCGGCCTCCGTCGCCCCGGCGTCCGCCTCGCCCATGCCTGCGACCGCGTCGCCGACCCCGGCGCTGCCCTGACCGTTCGGCTCGTGACCCTGACCGTCCGCCCTCACCTGGCCGTGCTGATGACCGTGCTGCTGGCCGTCTGCGCTCCTGCGCTCCTCCTCGCCGGTCCGGCGGCCGCCGCGGAGCCGGTGACGCTGACCGCGACGATCTCCAGCCCGGACGTCGTCTACCCGGGGTCGGCGACCATCAGCGGAACAGCTCCCGTACCCGGCGCCGCGCTCTCGCTGCTCGAGCTCCCGGCCGGCGCCGCGGATTGGGCGCCGGCGGGGTCCGCGACGGCCGGTGGTGACGGTGCGTTCAGGTTCACCGTCGCGCCGTCCGTCTCCACCGAGTACCGCGTGGTGTACGAGCCCGCCGGCCAGCCGGCGGCGCAGGCGGACGTGAGCCTGCGCGTGCGTCCCCGTGTGACGACCGCGTTTCCTGCCAGTCTCTGGCTGGGCGGCTCGGTCTGGCTGCGGGGCTCCGTCGCGCCGGCGCATCCCGGAGGGACCGTGATCATCGACCGCCGGGTCGACGGCGTCTGGGAGCCGTTCCTGACCGCCACGCTGAACGCCGACTCGCGCTTCGCGCTCCCGTGGACGCCCGGCGGCTTCGGCTACTACCGCCTGCGCGCGCGCATGGACGCCGACGCCGGGCACGAGAGCGGTGCGGCGCCTTCGGAGCTCGTCATCGTGAACCGGCCGAACGCCCACAGGGTGCCGCTGCGCTACGCGCACTACATCGTGATCGTCCGCCACGAGTACCGGCTGTACTACTACGAGCACGGCGCCCTCGTCCGCGCCTTCAACGTGGCGCTCGGGCGCCCCGGCTACCGCACCCCGCTCGGCTACTACCGTGTCTACGGCAAGCGCAAGCCCGCCGGCGGCGCGCTCGGCTCCTGCGCCATGTTCTACCGTCGCGCGGGCGGTATCGCCATCCACGGCACGAACGAGCCGTGGCTGCTGAGCCGCCCTGCCCCGCGGGACTTCTCCCACGGCTGCGCGCGCATGTACAACAGCCAGGCGCTGTGGCTCTACGCGCGCACGCCGCGCGGGACGCACGTGCACAACCTGCGCTGACCGGCGCCGGCCCGCCGTGGCCGTCCCGCAGACCGGCGGCTTCAGATCACTCCGAGGCGGGCGCCACGGAGCCGGGTGTCGGCGGAGGGCCTGCCGGAATCCAGCCAAGGGCCATGCCCGGACTCCCCGGTGGCCGCTTCGCGAAGCTCCAGCGTTCGTAGAAGCCCGCTCTGCCCTCCGCCGCCATCAGGCCGATGAACGCGCCTCGGCCGGCGTGCTCCCCCAGGTAGCGCCACACCTCCCCCATGAGGAGGTCGCCGATCCCGCGCCCCTGGTGGTCGGGATGCACGATGAGGTCCTGGATGTAGTAGTAGATGCCGCCGTCCCCGATGAGGCGGGCGCAAGCGACGGTCTCGCCGGCGGCGGTGAGCACGACGACGCCGAACAGCGAGGCCGCGAGGCCTCGCGCCACGGCGTCGTCGTCCACGGGAAGATCGGTCCAGCCGACCGCATCGTTGAGCGCCCGCAGCTCCCGGACGGTCGGCGGGCGCCGCTCGAGTCTGTACCCGTCTGGGATTCCTGTCGCCACGCGGGGACCCACCGACGGCGCTCAGGCGATCTCGCCGTACTGGCGGGCGTAGTAAGCGCGCCACTCCCCCGACTTGATCGGCCGCCACCATTCCGGGTTGTCGCGGTACCAGTCCACCGTGCGCGCGATCCCGGCCTCGAACGGCACCTCCGGGCGCCAGCCCAGGGCCTTGAGCTTCGAGCAGTCGATCGCGTAGCGGCGGTCGTGGCCGGGGCGGTCGGCGACGAAGCGGATCAGCTCCTCGCCCTTGCCCAGCAGCTCCAGGATGCGGTGCGTGATCGTGAGGTTCTGTACCTCGTTGCCGCCGCCGATGTTGTAGACCTGCCCCGGCGCGCCCTCGCGCAGCACGAGGTCGATTGCCGCGCAGTTGTCGTCCACGTACAGCCAGTCGCGGACGTTGAGCCCGTCGCCGTACACAGGCAGTTGCAGGTCGTCGATGGCGTTGGTGATGAACAGCGGGACGATCTTCTCCGGGTACTGCCGGGCGCCGTAGTTGTTGGAACTGCGCGTGATGAGCACCGGCGTGCCGAAGGTGCGGTGGTAGGCGAGTACGAGGAGGTCGGCGCCGGCCTTGCTCGCCGAGTACGGGCTGGAGGGGTCGAGGTCGGACTCCTCCGTGAACGCCCCGGTCTCGATGCTGCCGTAGACCTCGTCGGTGCTGATCTGCAGGTAGCGCGGGATCTCCAGTCGGCGCACCGCCTCGAGGAGGGTGTGGGTGCCGAGCACGTCCGTGCGGATGAAGTCCTGCGGCCCGCTGATGGAGCGGTCGACGTGGGTCTCGGCGGCGAAGTTGACGACGGCGTCGGCGCCGCGCAGCGTCTCGCCGACGACGGCCGCGTCGCAGATGTCGCCGCGTACGAACCTGTACCGCGGGTCGTCCTCGACGTCGCGCAGGTTCTCGAGGTTGCCGGCGTAGGTGAGCTTGTCGAGGTTCACGATCTCGACGTCGTCGTGCCGGGCGAGCATGTAGCGCACGAAGTTGGCGCCGATGAACCCGGCGCCGCCGGTGACCACGAGCCTCACGGTGTGCCTCCTCCGGTCTTCCTATCCGAGCGGGATGAGATTGTCGACGGCCGTGGCCACGCCGTCCGCCCAGTGGGGGAGACGGGGGATGGGACGCTCCGTGTCGAGCGCCGAGAAGGCCGGCCGGCGCGCCGGCCGGCCCGCCTCACGGGTGGTGATCGGCTCGACCTCCACGTCGAGGCCGGCGAGGTCGACGACCTCGCCGGCCAGCTCGCACCAGGAGCAGTACCCGCTCCCCGCGAGGTGGTAGAGGCCGGGGCTGATACCCCGCTGCAGCGCCTCGTCGACGGCCGCAGCGAGGTGACCGGCGTAGGTGGGCGAGCCGACCTGGTCGTCCACGACCCGGAGGGGCTCGCCCGTCCCGGCGCGCTCCCGCGCCGCAGCGAGGATCGTCTTCACGAAGTTGCGGCCGGTCTCGCCGAACAGCCAGGCGGTCCGGAAGACGATGCCGTGCACCCAGCTCAGGACCTCGCTCTCGCCGGCGAGCTTGGTGCGGCCGTACACGTTGAGCGGGCGCGTGCGGTCGCTCTCCACGTACGGGGTGGACTTCCGCCCGTCGAAGACGTAGTCGGTGCTGAAGTAGACCACGGCGGTGTGCGTCCCGCGGACTGCCTGGACGACATTGCGCGTGCCGAGCACGTTGACCGCCTTTGCCGTCTCCGGATCGGCCTCGGCGCCGTCCACGTCGGTGTAGGCGGCGCAGTGCAGCACGGCGTCGGGGGCGAACGCGTGCACGGCCGTGCGCACGGCCTCGGCGTCCCGGATGTCCAGCGTGCTCTCGTGGCTGAGGAAGACCTCGCCCTCGAGGACGCGCGCGAAGGCCGTGGCCAGTTGGCCCCCGGCCCCTGTGACGAACCAGCGCGGCATACAGCTTCGCCGGCCGCGCCTAGCGCAGCGTGACGCCCCAGTCGTAGGGGATCGCGTCACTGTCGTGCGGCAGTTCCCGCTGGTCGGGGTCGTCGTACCTGTACACCTCGGTCGGCGCGTTGACGATGTAGGCCTCGTCGACGCCGACGCACTTCCAGCCGTGCCAGAGGCCCGGCGGGACGCGCACCAGCAGCGGCCGGTGCTCGCCGAGGAAGAACTCGTCGACCTGGCCGACCGTCGGCGAGGGCTCGTGCCCCGGCGCGGCCGCGTCGCCTGCGGCCCCGCGGCCGTCGAACAGCACGAGCTTGATCATGCCCTTGACGCACACGATGTTGTCCCACTGGGCGTCGTGGAGGTGCCACCCCTTGACGACGCCGGGGAACGTGGTCGTCATGTAGAACTGGCCGAAGCGGATGAAGAGGTCGTCGTCGCAGCGCAGGCATTCGACGAGGCGGCCGCGCTCGTCGGGGATCACCTTGAGCTGCTTGACCATGACGCCGTCGATCATTGGGTCCCTCCTCCCCGTGCTCGCCCGGGGTGCGTCTACAGGATGCCGATCTGGCAGCAGTCGCCGACCAGGAAGCGGTAGGCCACCGGGCGGGCGTCGCTGTGGGCGATGACGCAGTCGCGACCGATGAGGCTGTCGGACATACGCGTGCCCAGGTGCGAGATGCGGCTGTTCTCGAGGACGATCGAGTGCTCCAGCTCGGCGTGCTCGACGACCACGCCGTCGCTGATGGACGTGTACGGGCCGACGAAGGTGTCCGTGAGCCTGCACCCGGCGCCGATGACCACCGGGCCGCGCACGGTACAGCGCTCCAGCCGGCTGCCGGCGCCGATCTGCACCGCTCCCTCGAGCGTGGTCTCGAGCAGTTCGCCGCGGACGTCGCGCGCGATGGTGCCGAGCACCAGACGGTTGGCCTCGAGCATGTCCTCGAGCCTGCCGGTGTCCTTCCACCAGCCGGTGACCACGTGCGGCTCGACGCGCAGGCCGCGGTCGACCATGTGCTGGATGGCGTCGGTGATCTCGAGCTCGCCGCGGGCGCTGGGCGTGATGGCTTTGACGCTGTCGAAGATGGCCTGCGTGAACAGGTACACGCCCACCAGGGCGAGGTCGCTGCGCGGCTCGGCCGGCTTCTCCACGAGCCGCGCCACGCGGCCGTCGCCGTCGAGCTCGGCGATGCCGTAGCTCTGCGGGTCGGCGACCTTCTGCAGGAGGATGAGCGCGTCGGGGTCGCTCTGCGCGAACGCCTGCACGAACGGCGCGATGCCCTCTTTGAGCAGGTTGTCGCCGAGGTACATGACGAAGGGCTCGTCGCCGAGGAACGCCTCGCTGATGAGGACCGCGTGCGCGAGGCCCAGCGGCGCCTCCTGCGGCAGGTAGGTGACCGCGAGCCCGAAGCGGCTGCCGTCGCCCACCGCGGCCTCGATCTCGGCCCGCGTGTCGCCGACGACGATGCCGACCTCGCGGATCCCCGCGGCCTTCATGGCCTCGAGGCCGTAGAAGAGCACCGGCTTGTTCGCGACCGGCACGAGCTGCTTGGCGGCGGTGTGGGTGATGGGCCGCAGGCGCGTCCCGGCGCCGCCGCTGAGGATGAGGCCTTTCATGGGCGTGCCCCCCGCGCCCGCGAGTCAGATGATCTCGTCGTCGGCGAGCTCGTCGTCTGTCTCGGTGGAGAGGAGGTCGAGGACGTGATGTTCGTCTACGGCCTTACCGACGAAGACGACATTGGGGCCCGTCCACAGAGTGACGCGGGCCCCGACCGGCAGCGGGAACGGCTCGCCGTCGAGGACGATGCTGGTCAGCGTGGAGCGCTCGATGTCGCGCGTGACCTCGGCGCTGTCGATGCGGAACGGCTCCGCGTCGCCCAGCTGCAGCCGTGGCTCTCTGGCGTCGTCGATGATCACGGCGCGGAGTATACCACCCGCGAGACTGGCTGAAGTCCCGGATTCGTGCTTGAGTAGAGGGACCTGCACGGTTCTGCGGGGGGGAATGAAAGGAGCGAACGTGGCCGTCAAACGCACACGACACGGGGGCCGGCTGCTCGTCACGCTGGTGGTCGGTCTGCTGGCCATCGGGCTTCTCTGGGGAATCGCCGGCGCGATGGCCTCGAGCGAGAGCCCCGCCGCCGACGGCGGCAAGACCATCCTGCGGCTCGGATGGACCAACGATCCGGACAACCTCAACCCGTTCATCGGCTACGAGTCGTCCAGCTACGAGATCTGGGCGATCAACTACGAGCTGCTGGTCGGATTCCGCGCCAGCGATTTCGCCAACGTCCCCGGGGCGGGCCTGGCGACTGCCTGGGAGACGTCCGCCGACGGCAAGGTCTGGACGTTCACGATCACCGACAAGTCGAAGTGGCAGGACGGCGAGCCGCTGACGGCGAGCGACGTCGCCTTCACCTTCAACTACTGCATCGACAACGAGCTGGGCATGTTCATCGACTACGTCAAGTTCATCGACAAGGTCGAAGCGCCGGACGACACCCACGTGGTGTTCACCTGCTCCAAGCCCAAGGCGAACATGCTCGGGTTGTGGATCCCCATCCTGCCCGAGCACATCTGGAGCAAGATCGACCCCGCCGAGGTCGAGACGAAGTTCCAGAACCCACCGCCGATCATCGGCTCCGGCCCCTTCCAGACGGTGGAATGGAAGAAGGGCGAGTACGTGCGCATGGTCGCCAACAAGGAGTACTGGCGCGGCGCCCCCAAAGTCGACGAGGTCATCTACCAGACCTATCAGAACTCCGACACGATGGCGCAGGACCTCAAGACCGGCGCCATCCAGAGCGGCTGGAACATCCCGTCCGCGCAGTTCGACCCGCTGAACAACGAGCCCGACCTCGAATCCATCCGCGCGGTCACGATCGGCTTCGACCAGCTCGGCTTCAACTGCGCCGACCAGAAGAAGTTCCCCAAGTCGACGGGTCATCCCGTGCTGCAGGACCCGGCGTTCCGCACCGCCCTGCAGTGGGCCGTCGACACGGACAAGATCGTCTCCATCGGCTACAGCGGCAACGCCGCCGCGGCCGACACGCTTCTCACCAGGGACTTCTATCCGCCCGACGCGGACTTCCACCTCACGCCCGAGGACCCGTACACGTTCGACCTCGAGAAGGCCAAGGCTGCTCTCGACGCGGCCGGGTACACCGACGGGGACGGCAACGGCATCCGCGAGTACGAGGGCGAGGACATCACGCTGCGCCTCTACGCGCGCACGGAGTCGACGGAGAGCCAGAACTGCGGCAAGCTCATCACCGGCTGGTTCGAGGAGGTCGGCCTCGACATCGACTACGAGGTCATCGACGACGGCGCCCTCGGTGACAAGCAGTACGCCTACGACGGCGACGAGTTCGCCCCCGACTTCGACCTCTTCATCTGGGGCTGGGGCGGCGACGTCGACCCGAACTTCATCCTCTCGATCATGACCACGGACTCGATCGAGAGCTGGAGCGACTGCAACTGGTCCAACGCGGAGTACGACCAGTTGTTCCTCGAGCAGCAGACGACGATCGACGTGCAGGAGCGCATCGCGATCGTCCACAGGATGCAGCAGATCGTCTACGACGAATCGCCGTACATCCTGCTCGTGTACCCCAAGGACCTCCTCGCGGCCAACAAGGGCACGTGGACCGGATGGGTGCGCGCCAACAACGACAAGGGCTCCTGGTGGTACAACACGCAGCCGGACACCTACCTCGCGGTGCACCCCGGCAGCGCCGAGGCCGCCGAGACTGACGGCGGGTCCAGCACGGGCCTCATCGTGGGGGTCGTGGTCGCCGCCGCCGCCGTCATCCTCATCGTCGTCCTGCTGCTGCGGAGACGGGCAGGGCGCGTCGAGACCGAGGCCTGAGCGGCGAGGGGGGCGCCGGGACGCGAGCCCCGGCGCCCCCCTCCCGCACCCTTCCGGTGCAGTCTACGAGGCGTAGCTGAGGTAGGGCCGCCAGCTCTCGTGGACATGGTCCACGTGGAGCAGCACGAACGCCGCCGGCCCCGGAGGCCGCGGCGGCCGCATCAGCCGCAGCCCCGCCACGTGCAGCGGCCTGTCCGCCTTCTTCCGGTTGCAGGGCGCGCACGACGTGACGAGGTTGTCCCAGGTGTCCGAGCCGCCCCGGGACCGCGGCACCACGTGGTCCACGGTGAGGTGCCGCGCGCTGCCGCAGTACTGGCAGCGGTGCTTGTCGCGGGCGAAGACCGCGCGGCGGGAGATGCGCGCGGACGTCATCCGGCGCGGGATGCGGACGTAGGTCGTGAGGCGGATGACGAGGGGGATCTCGTAGTCGCCGCGCTCGCTGTGCAGGGCCGACCCCGATTGCTCGAGTACTTCGGCTTTGTCCTTGAGCAGGAGAACGAGCGCACGTCGTACGGAGCACACGTTGAGTGGCTCGTAGGTGGTGTTCAGGACGAGCACCTTGCGCATCGTCCCGGAATAGTAGCAGATTGAGCGGTGCTCCTGGTCTGCGACATCCGAGCCGGTACCCTGGCTCGTTGGCGCCCCGCTCGATGCTTGGCCTGCGGCGAGCATACACTGGGCTGGATGGACGACCTCTTCTCCATGAGCGACGAGCAGGTCGCGGCCGAGGCGCCGCTGGCGGCGCGCATGCGGCCGCGTACTCTCGCGGAGTTCTCCGGGCAGGAGCACATCATCGGGCCGGGCACGGTGCTCCGCGCCGCCGTCCAGGGCGGCCAGCTGTTCAGCATGATCCTCTTCGGGCCGCCGGGCTGCGGCAAGACCACGCTGGCACGGCTCATCGCCGCCGAGACCGGCGCCCGGCTGGTGCAGCTCTCGGCGGTGAGCTCCGGCACCGCGGACGTGCGCGCCGCGATCAAGGGCGCGCGGGAGGCGCGCACCCTCAGCGCGGCGCGCACCGTGCTCTTCATCGATGAGATCCACCGCTTCAACAAGGCGCAGCAGGACGCGCTCCTGCCGGCGATAGAGGATGGGATCGTCACCCTCATCGGCGCGACCACCGAGAACCCCTACTTCGAGGTCAACTCGGCGCTGCTCAGCCGCTGCCAGCTCTACCGCTTCGAGCCGCTCACACCCGAACTGGTCGAGGAGGTCGTGACGGCCGCGCTGCAGGACGAGGAGCGCGGCCTGGGCGGCAGGGGCGTCACGCTCGGCGACGGCGCGCTCGCCTTCCTCGCCGGCATGTCGCGCGGCGACGCGCGCGTCGCGCTCAACGCCCTCGAGACGGGCTGGCGCTCCCGCTCCGCGGCGTCGCCGGGAGCGCCCGTCGAGCTCACCCTCGACGATCTGCAGGATGCGGCGCAGAAGTCCCCCGTCATGTACGACCGCGAGGATGCGCACTACGACACCGTCTCCGCGTTCATCAAGAGCATGCGCGGCAGCGACCCGGATGCCGCGGTCTACTATCTCGCCTCCATGATCGCCGGCGGCGAGGACCCCAAGTTCATCGCGCGCCGCATGATCGTCTTCGCCAGCGAGGACGTCGGCAACGCCGACCCGCAGGCGCTGCAGGTGGCGATCGCCGTTGCGCGCGCCGTGGAGTTCGTGGGCTTGCCCGAGTGTCGCATCAACCTGAGCCAGGCGGCGACCTACCTGGCGCTGGCGCCCAAGAGCAACGCCGCCTACACGGCGGTGGACGCGGCCCTCGACGACGTGCGCCGCCAGGGCAACCAGCCGCCGCCGCCTCATCTCCGCGACGCCAACTACCGGGGCGCGAAGGAACTCGGCCACGGCGCGGGGTACAAGTACCCGCACGCGAGCGGCGGCTGGGTCAGCCAGCAGTACCTGCCCGACCGGCTCTCAGGGCGCCGCTATTACGTGCCGATACGAGGGATCGAGAGCCGGCTGGCGGCTCGCTGGGAGGAGATCCGGCGGCAGGCCGCGTCCGGCGAAGGCGACGGTGACGAGGAGGCGAAGCGGTCGTGAGCGGGGTGTATGTAGGGATCCTCATCTTCCTCGTCGTCGCGCTCATAGCGCTGGTCGTCGTCTGGGTGCTGGCCCGCCGGATGAAGAGCGACCTCGACACATCGCCGAGCTCGGTCGCCGGCGCCAGGACATCCCTGGAACTGGGCCCGGCCAGCGTCACCCGGCTTCGCGACCTCAGCGCGGAGCCCATCCTGCTCAAGCAGAACGAGGAGGGCGTGCGGGTGCAGATCGAGCACCGGCCCATGCTGCCGCTCATGGCCTTCGTGGGCAAGGACGTCAGCGCTGCGCTCAACGAGGCGGCGATGAAGGTGAGTGAGCAGTGGGGTCCGCGGTGGGTCGTCCTCTTGACGGCGGGAGAGGACGGCAGCGTCACGGCGCAGCGGCTGGCCTGATCTTCCGGCAGGACTGCACCGGGGCCCAGCGTATACAGGGCTGTAAACTGTAAAGCCTGGGCACGTTTCTTCCGACGTACACTTTCGCCGGCTTCGCGCGCCTGTGCGGCTGGCACGGCAGCGGTCAAGGAGGCAGCGATGAAGGTGATGAGGTTCCTGCTCGGACTCGCGATCGGGGCGGGCGTCGCTCTGCTCGTCGCCCCGAAGAGCGGGCGTGAACTGCGCGAGCAGCTGATCGGCGGCGCGAGCGGCAAGCTGCTGGGCGCCGCTCCCGACGAGTACCCGCAGCCGGAGCCGGTCGCCGAGTGGGGCGCCGCGGCCACCGCCGTGGCGGAAGCGCCTCCCGTTGAAGAGTCGTGGACCCCGGCCGAGCCGGTCGCCGAGGAGACCGCCGTCGTCGAGCCGGTCGCGGAAGATGTCGTGGTCGAGCCCGTCGCCGAGGAGACTGCCGAGGCCGTCGCGGTCGAGGATGCCGTGGCGGCAGAGGCCGTGGCGGAAGAGGCCGTCGCCCAAGAGGCCCCGGCGCCCAAGCCGTTCCCGGACTGGGAAGAGCGCCCCGGCGAGGGCGCCGGCGAGGACCTGCGCGCACGCATCGACGAAACGCGTGCGACGCTCGAGAGCGAGCTGGCGCAGCCGTTCGCCGACGAGACGGCCGAGCGTGCCGACGATGCGGCCGCAGTCGCCGACGCCTCAGTCGTGGAAGCCGTGGCTGCCGAGGTCGTGGCCGAGGAGGCCGTCGTGGAAGCCGCGGCGGCGGAGATCGTCGCCGAAGAGGCGGTCGCCGAGGCGGAAGTCGCCGAGGTCGTGGCCGAGGAAGCCGTCCTGGAGGCCGTGGCGGCCGAGCAGGTGGCCGAAGACGCCGTGACCGGAGCCCTGCTCGCCGACGACGGCGACGCAGCCGCTGCGGAGTTCGCTGCTGAGGAGGCGCTTGCGGAGGCCGACGTCGCCGCCACCGTCGCGGAGCAGGCGGTCGAGGAGGCGGACGCGGCCGAGCTCGTCGCCGCCGTCGCATCCGAGGAGGCGGCGTTCTCCGAGATCGTGGCCGAGGAGGCGATCGTGGAGGCCGCCGTCGAAGAGGCCGTCGCCGAGGAAGCTGTGCAGGAGGCGGAACTCGCCGAGGCGGTCGCGGAGGAAGCCATTGCCGAGGAAGCCGTCGCGGACGAGGTCGTCGCTGAGGCGCCGCTTGCCGGCGTAGAGCCCGAGCCCTTCGCCGGTCCTGCCGTACCGCCCCCGCTGGCGGCCGCATGGCCGACGGAGCCCGAGCCTGCCGTTACCGAGCCCGTCGCCGCTGAGGAGCCCCCAGTCGCCGAGGAGCCGGAGCCTATCGTCGCCGAGGAGCCCCCAGTCGCCGAGGAGCCGGAGCCTGTCGCCGCCGAGGAGCCGGCGCCCTCCGTCGAAGAGACGGGAGCCCAGGCCGCCGCGGCTCGGGAGGGAGCCTCGATCGATCAGGCCGAGATGCGTCGCCGGATCGAGGAGACGCGCGCCCGCCTCAAGGCCAAGGCGTTCGACGCCATGATGAGCGGCGAGGCCGCCCTGCTCTCGCGCGACAGCGGCGAGAAGCCCGTCCCGGGCAGCGACACCCCGGAACTCGACGCCGAGACCGACACGGCCATCGACGAGTCTCTCTCCCAGGAAGAATACTGAGCCGAGCGTGACGAGGCCGGGGGGCGCCCGCAGGGGAGCCCCCCGGCCTCGTCGTTGGCCTCTCAGCGCTTGAGGGGCCCGCGGCTTCGCCGCCGTGCGCGGCCGCCGTGCCGCGTGCGGCGCGTCGTGACCTCGGTGACGGCGTCCCATTCCGCGTCGCCCATCCGGTCCGTGCCACGGCGCTCCACCGCCGGCCACGAGAGCGCTCCCGGGGCGAGCCCGCGCTCGTGCAGGGTGTGCGCGAGCACGCCGGCGGTCGAGAAGAACAGCGCCGCCAGCAGGACGGCGGCGGCCGGGATGGTGCGGTTCTCGAACAGCAGGAAGAAGTACCACCATACCTTCCAGCCGATGTCGAGCTGGAGCGCGTAGTAGATGAGCGGCACCGGCACCATCAGCAGGCCGAGGTAGACGGGGAGGATCGACCGTGCCCACCCGCCGGGTCTGGCGAGCGGCCAGAGGATGGCGGCCGGGAGGATCAGCAGCACCGTGTACGGGTTCACGAGCAGCAGCAGGAGTGCGATGAGCACCAGCAGGAGATGGGAGACGAAGATGGTGGCGCGCGCGTCGGTGGCGAAGCGTCGCTCGAACCGGCGCTCGACTGCGACCGCGTAGAAGTAAGCCAGCAGCATCAGCACGACCAGCACGACGACGCGCAGGTAGCGAGGGGTGTCCGCAAGACGCGAATCCGGAGGGATCACCGCGTCGGGGCTGTGCGGCAGCAGGCCCACCAGGTTGGCGAAGTAGACGATGGCGATCAGCACCAGCCACGGGGCGAGGTGCAGGCCTGCGCGCACGAAGGCCGGCCGCAGGCGGATGCGGCCGCGGCGGCAGTGGGCGAACAGGTCCACCGCGACCGCGAGCAGCGGCAGGAGCAGGGCGGCGAGGATGCCCGCGAGCGCGCCGCCCGGCAGCGTCGCGTTACGCGTCAGGAAGATCGTGCCGCCGCTCGGCGCTCCTGCCTCGCTGCCGGCGTCGACGGCCATCAGCATGTTCTGAGCGGTGGTCCCGACCTTGGTCAGCGTCTCCACGGACACCGTCTTGAGCGTGTCGCTCGGCGCCGGCGCCGACGGGCCGTCGGCGGACACCGTGATGGCCGGCACGCCGGCCGCCACGAACGGACCCTGGCTGCCGGCGCCCGTGGGGACCGCCAGGCGAAGCATCTGCGCCGGCGCCGCCGGCAACTCGACCTCGAGGCCCGAGTCCCTCCTGGCTGAAGGGGCCGTGAGCAGCCAGAGCCACGGCGGCGCCGTCTTGGGGACCGAGCTCCAGCCGTCCACGCTGACGCCGTCGCTGTCCCGCTTGGCGACGTCGCGCAGCGCGACCGTCGCGAGGAGGTCGTCCGTCTGGTGCGCCTCGACGAACTGCCGCGCGCCCAGCGCGCCGAACGCGTCGCCGGTGGTGCACAGGAAGATGACGGTGTGTTCGTGGGCGGTGACGCTGAAGGCGTCGGCGAGGCCGAGGAGCGCGGCGACGCCCGAGGCGTTGTCCCCCGCGCCTTGCGTGGCGAGCGGCGGGACGTCCCGGTTGGCGAGGACCATGATGGTGCCGCGCCTGCGGCCAGCTGAGACGCCCCAGACGTTCTGCAGCGCCACGTCCTCGCCGTTGACCGTGGCCGCGAAGGGATCGATGTGCGTCTCGAGCCCGGCAGCCCGGAACTGCTCCTCGACCCAGATGGCCATGCGCGCGTCCGGATCGGTGCCGGCGACCCGCTGGGGGAAGTCCTCGACGATGGTCTTGAGATCGGCGTATGCGGCTTCGCCGTCGAACGACGGCGGCTCCTGGCTGAGCCTGGGGGTGTCGGGACTGCCGAGCGTGAACAGGGCGACGACGACGAGAACGGCCGTGACCACCCAGGCGACTCGGTACACCTTCAGGTTGGGCAGGGTGACCTCCTCGGACGTGGCTGGCATCCTATCAGATGGCCCGGAGCCGAGGCCGGGGCCTCGGCTGGGGAGGCGCTCAGGCGGCCTGGCCCGAGGCCGGCGGGTATGATGACCTCATGCCCGGACCCGCCCGCATCCTCGTCGTCGAAGACGAACCTCGCATCGCCGAAGTCGTGCAGCGTTACCTCGAGGGCCAGGGCCACAGCGTGGACCGGGCGGCGAGCGGAGAAGAAGCTCTCGCCGCCGCCGCGCGGCGCCGCCCCGACCTCGTGATCCTCGACCTGGGTCTCCCCGGCATCACCGGCGAGGAGGTGTGCCGGCGCCTGCGCGCCGAATCCGACGTGCCCATCATCATGCTGACCGCCAAGGACGCCGAGGAGGACCTCGTGCGGGGGCTGCAGCTGGGCGCCGACGACTACGTGACGAAGCCCTTCAGCCCGCGCGAGCTGACTGCCAGGGTGCGGGCGCTGCTGCGACGCGCCCGCGCCGAGGACGAGCCGCAGGCCGACGTGCTCGAACGGGCCGCCGGGCGACTGCTGGTCGACAGCCCACGCCGGCGCGTCACCCTGGACGGTGAACCCGTCGATCTCACCGAGTCCGAGTTCCGTCTGCTCCAGGCGCTCGCCCGGTTCCCCGGCCGCGTGTACACGCGGCCGGAACTGGTGGAGCGCCTGCAGGGCATGGAGTTCGAGCCGTACGAGCGCACCATCGACGCCCACATCAAGAACCTGCGGCGCAAGCTGGGCGACGACGCCCGTGCGCCTCGGCTCGTGCTCACGGTCTACGGCCGCGGCTACGCCTTTGCCGAGGACCAGCGGTGAAGCGGCGCGGTCTCCGCTTCCGGCTCGCCCTGACCCACCTCGCCATCGCGGTGCTCGCCATCGTCGTGGTCGGGGTGATCGTCGTGTACACGGGTTCGCGGCGCTTCGACAGTTACCTCGAGCAGGTGCAGGGCAAGCGGAACGCCGCCGTCCTCACCTCGCTCGAGACCACCTACAAGGCGCCGGACGGCTGGGACGCCACCGCCATCTACGCGCTCAGCCAGGTGGCGCTCTTCAACAACGTGGACGTGGCGGTCTACGACACCGACGGCCGGCTGGTCTTCACCGTCCAGGGCCGGCACATGGGCCGTGGCATGATGGGCGGCCAGGGCATGATGGGCGGCGGCGGCGGGATGATGGGCGGCGCCGGCGGGTCGGCGCCCGCGTCGCCGCAGGGGACGCCGCTGAACGCCGCCGACCTCACCGTGCAGAGCGCGTCCATCGTCGTCGCCGGGCAGCAGGTGGGCACCGCTGAGATCTATGCGCCCAAGGGCGCGCGCGCCGCCGCTGAGGACGCCTATCAGAGCGCCCTCACGCGCAACCTCATCATCGCCGCGGCCATCGCCGGCGTGCTCGCCCTGCTCGTGAGCCTGCTCGTGAGCCGGCGCATCACCGGCCCGCTCGAGGAGCTCACCGACGCCGCCGGAGACGTCTCGGCCGGCAACCTGGACGTGCGCGTGGCGCCCCGGGGCGACGACGAGGTCGCGGCGCTGGCCTCGGCCTTCAACTCCATGGCCGACCGGCTGGCCCGCGACGAGCAGTGGCGCCGGGACATGACGAGCGACCTCTCCCACGAGTTACGCACCCCGCTGGCGACCATCCAGTCGCGGGTGGAGGCGCTGGAGGACGGGATCCTCCCGCCCACGCCGGAGAACCTGCGCGTGATCGGTGAGGAGGTCGAGCGCCTCGGCCGGCTGCTCGGTGCGCTGCGCAGTCTCAACGAGCTCGAGAGCGAGGACCTCAGCGTGGAGCACGAGCCCGTGGACCTGGAGGAGGTGGCCGCTGCCGCCGCCGACCGCCACCGCCCGGCGTTCCTCACCAAGGGCGTCGAGCTCACGGAGGAGTTGCAGCCGGGGCTCGTGCTGGGCGATCGCGACCGGCTGCTGCAGGTGGTGGCGAACCTGCTCGACAACGCGCTCAAGTTCACGCCCGCCGGAGGACACGTGGTCCTCGCCGTGGACACCGTGGACCGGCGGGACGAGCGGGCCGGGGGCGCCCTGGCGGGGCCTGCCGGCCGGTCCGTGCGTCTTACGGTCAGCGACGACGGTCCGGGCGTGGATGCGGTCGACTTGCCGTTCGTCTTCGACCGGTTCTACCGCGCGCAGGAGACGCGGGGCACGTCGGGCGCCGGGCTTGGCCTGGCCATCTGCCGTGGGCTGGTCGAGGCGCAGGGCGGCTCGATCGCCGCCGACGAGAGGCCCGGGGGCGGCGCCCGGTTCACCGTGCTGCTGCCGGCCGCCGGACGCGCCTGAGACACGCCGTGGCTGCGCCGATGAGTCCGTCGCGCGGCCGTGTCCTGCTCGCGTGCGACCTGGACGGGACCCTGCTCGACCGCGAAGGCGTACCGGTCGCGGGCGCGGGGGAGGCGGTCGCCGCGCTGATTTCCGCGGGGGCCCTCTTCGCCGTCTGCACGGGGCGCCCGCTGCGGGCCGCGCGACGCGCCGCCGCCGCGCTCGGCGCGGAACCCCTCATCTATGCCTGCTACCACGGGGCCCTCGTGGCCGAGGCGTCGGGCAGGGTCTTGCGGCACCTGCCTCTCCCGGCCCGCGAGGCGGGTGAGGTCGTCGGCCAGGCGCTGGCGGCGGGGGTGGCCGTGACCGTCTGGGACGTGGACGAACCGCGCGAGCTCGAGCCGGACTCAGGGGGTGACGCGCCGGGGGACGCAGTCAGCCGGCTCGTCCTCCACGGGGAGCCCGGCGCCGTCGCGCGGCTGTTCGGCCGACTGCGCGCGGAGTGGGCCGGTCGGCTGCGCGTCGAGCCCATCCGGCCCGGCTTCGTCGGGGTCTTCGCGCCTGTCGTTGACAAGGGCGACGCCCTGCGGTTCGTCGCCGCGCGGCTCGGCGTGCCGGGGGAGCGGACGGTCGCCTGCGGCGACGGAACGGCGGACGAGTCACTGCTCGCGGCCGCGGCGGTGCGGATCGCCGTCGGGGATCCGCCGCACGTGCTCGGGCACCTGCCGGACGTCGTGGTGACGAGCTGGGCGCGGCTCCCCGAGACTCTGCGCGCCCAGGTCCTGCCGCTGCTCTGACGGCCCCTCCGCTGCGCCGCCGTGCGTCCCGCGAGGCGGTCCCGGCAGCGCTCGGCGGGTCGCGTACGCACGCTGGGCCCTTGATCTCCTCGAGGAGATCAAGGGCCCAGCGCCCGGTCGGGGGACGTCGCGCCACGCCGGGCGTGGGGAGAGCGGCGACCTCCACCCCCGGTTGACGCTCCACCCGGGCACGAGGCGGGCGGCGGGGCGATCCCCCGCCGCGCTGTGCTCAGTCGACTTTCGGGAGCTTCGCGATCGACGCGGCGATCGCCTCTTCCGGATGGTCGTAGTCCTCGAGCTTGCCGCTGAGGTAGGCATCGTAGGCGCCGAGGTCGAGAAAGCCGTGACCGGTGAGGTTGAAGAGGATGTTCTTGCTCGTTCCCTCCTCCTTGGCCTTCAGGGCCTCGTCGATCGCGACGCGGATCGCGTGGGCGCTCTCGGGAGCCGGCAGGATACCCTCGGTCCTGGTGAAGAGCTGCGCCGCCGCGAACACCCTGGTCTGCGGCACGGCGACGGCCTCCATCAGGCCGAGATGATAGGCGTGGCTGATGAGCGGCGCCATCGCGTGGTAGCGCAGGCCGCCGGCGTGGATGCCGGCCGGCATGAAGTCGTGTCCCAGCGTGTACATCTTGAAGAGCGGCGTGCTCTGGGCCTCGTCGCCGAAGTCGTACACGAACTGGCCCTTGGTGAGCGTCGGGCAGGCGGTGGGCTCCACGCCGATGAGCCGCGTCTTCGTCTTGCCGGCGAGGTTCTCGCGCAGGAACGGGAAGCCGATCCCCCCGAAGCTCGAGCCGCCGCCGACGCAGCCGATGACGACGTCCGGATAGGCGTCGGCGTCCTGGCACTGGAGGATCGCCTCCTCGCCGATGACCGTCTGGTGCAGGAGCACGTGGTTGACGACGCTGCCGAGGGCGTATTTGGAGCCGGGGTGAGTGACGGCGTCCTCTACTGCCTCGCTGATGGCGATGCCGAGGCTACCGAGCGACTCGGCGTCCTCGGCCAGCACGGCGCGACCGGAGTTCGTCGTGTCGCTGGGACTGGGGATCACGTTGGCGCCCCAGAGCTCCATCATGCTGCGCCGGTACGGCTTCTGGTGGAAGCTCACCTTGACCATGTAGACCATGCACTCGAGGTCGAACATCTGGCAGGCCATGCTCAGGGCGCAGCCCCACTGGCCGGCGCCGGTCTCGGTGGCGAGCCGCGTGGTGCCGTCCAGCTTGTTGTAGTAGGCCTGCGCGACGGCGGTGTTGCTCTTGTGCGACCCGGCCGGGCTGACGCCCTCGTACTTGAAGAAGATCTTGGCCGGCGTGTCGAGCGCCTTCTCGAGCCCGGTGGCGCGGATGAGCGGCGACGGTCTCCACATGCGATAGATCTGGTGGACCTCTTCGGGGATCTCGATGTAGCGCTCGGCCGAGACCTCCTGCTTGATGATGCTCATCGGGAAGATGGGCTCGAGGTCGGCGAGGCCGGCGGGCTGCAGCGTCGCCGGGTTGAGCGGCGGGGCCGGGGGCTCGGGGAAGTCCGGCACGATGTTGTACCAGGCCTTGGGGATCCTCTCCTCGTCAAGGACGAACTTCTTCTTGTACTCGCTCATGACCTACCTCCTCTCGAATCACGCTCGATCTTGGGTTGCGGTCCTGGATGAAGATGCACTGATCCTGTGCTCCGTGTGAGGGGACGGGACGACCACTTCGATGCGGTCAGGGGGTGCGGGCAGGGCCCGCGCGGGTGTCAGAAGTGGGCGCGCTACGCGCGCCAGGCCCAGCGACGCCGATTGGCGCAGGAGGTGCTGCCGCGGTTGGCGTCGTGGGTCGTCATCGTGCGCGGCACTGTATCACACGGGTCTGGCGGCCGCCAGCATCTCACTTGGGGGTCACGGCCTCCAGCGGCGGGTACGCGTCGCGCACGGGCTGGTCCGCGCTGGGCAGGCCGAAGAGGAAGCCCTGCCCGTGCGAGACGCCGAGCTCTCGCAGGGCATCGAGCTGCTTGACCGTCTCGATGCCCTCGGCGATGAGGGTGATCGCGGCCTCGCGGCAGAAGTCGCGCAGCGTGCGCACCAGACGCTGCTTGACGATGGAGGACTCGACGCCGCGGATCAGCGAGATGTCGAGCTTGATGAAGTCGGGCTCGATCTCGACCATGGTCTGGAGACCGGCGTAGCCGGCGCCGGCGTCGTCGATGGCGACGCGGAAGCCGTGCGCGCGCAGCTGACGCACGATCTCGCGCATCTGGTCGAAGTCGTCGATCACGCTGTTCTCGGTGATCTCGATGACCGTGAGGCCGCGGTGCGAAGAAGGCGTCGCCTCGACGAACTCCTGCACGAAGCCGGCGCTCTGCGAGTGCAGGAACCACGTCAGCGGCTCCGTGTTCACGAAGCGCAGGCAGTGCGGCGGGAGAGCTTCGCCGGCTTTGGAGGCCGTGCGCTGGCACAGGCGGTCGAGCTCCGTGACGCGGCCTTCGTTGCGCGCGACCTCGAAGAGCGCGTCCGGCCGGTGGAGCTCGCTCTCGACGGGGCCGCGCGACAGCAGCTCGAAGCCGATCGCCGCGAAGTCCTTGAGGCTGACGATCGGCTGGAACACGCAGCTCAGCCGCTGCCCTGCGACGATCGCGTCGAACTCCGCGCGAAGGCGGCAGCGGATCTCGTCGCGCTCGACCTCGATCGACTGGGTCGCGCGCGCGATGGCGTCGAGCAGCGCGCGCTTGAAGCGGATCTTGGGCGACTGCGTGAGCCGCGAGCAGCCGACGAAGAGATCGACGCTGGTCAGCAGGCGGCTCTCGAGGTCGTTCTCCAGCCGGTCCAGCAGCTCCTTCTCGAGACGCTCCTTGACCAGGAGCAGATCCTCCTCGCTGATGAAGCCGTTCTTGCGGGCGGGCGAGAGGACGATGAGGAACGCGTCGCCGAGGCTGGAGATGGAGACGAAGTCGTCGCCGCGGATCAGGCTGCCGCGGGCGTTCTCCAGGCCCTGGCCGACGACCCTGTACACCAGGTCGACGACCTCGAAGCCCTGCAGTTGCTCCAGCGCCTGCACCCCGCCGATGCTCACGTAGATGATGCCGAGCTGCCCGTGGTCGAACAGCATCCGCTGGACCTCGAGCTGGACGTTGGCCAGCGTCGGCAGTCCGGTGACGTCGTCGTGGTAGACGCTGGAGTCGCGCAGGACGTTGGTGATCGTGGCGAGCAGGTGGTCGGGGCGGAAGGGCTTGGTGATGTAGGCGGACGCGCCGGAGCGGTTGGCCTCCATCATGTGCGCCAGCTCCGTGCGCGCGGTGAAGAACACCACGGGGATGTCCTTGGTGTAGCCGAACTGGAGCTCGCGGCAGACCTGGTGGCCGTCCATGCCCGGCATGGTCACGTCGAGGAGGATCAGGTGCGGGTTGCCGGTGAAGGCGAGCTCCAGGCCTTGCTCGCCGGTGGTCGCGGTGAGGACCTCGTAGCCGTTGGCGGTGAGGACGGCGGCGACCGTCGCGGTCAGGTCGCCGTCGTCGTCGATCACCAGTATGCGGAGCCTCTCGTCCGGCACCGTGCCTCCTGCCGGTCTGCGGGCGTGCCACTGTGTTCGCTCGCCCGCGCACGAGTCCTATCGGCAGAGTGGGGAAAAGGATGAGCAGCACTGCCGCGGGGCGGCGGCGGACAGTAGACTTGCGGGGACGGCACTCGAGGCGCGGGAGGCGATGATGAAGGGATACGGCCCTGACGGCGGCGCGCGCTCGCCGCGGATCGCCGGCGTCACCACGTTCCTGCGGCTGCCCCACGTCACGCAGTTCGACGACGTGGATGTGGCCGTGGTCGGCCTCCCGTTCGATACGGGCCTCGCCGTGCGCACGGGAGCCCGCTTCGGCCCCCGTGCGGTGCGCGAGGCGTCCTTGACCATCCACCCGGCGTACAACCCCGCACAGCGTGTGGCGGTGTTCGAGCGACTCTCCGTGGTCGACGCGGGCGACGTGCGGGCGGTCGCCGGCGGCTTCATCGACCGCAGCCTGGCCGCCATGGAGGAGACGCTGGGCCAGGTGCACGGCGCCGGCGCGGTGCCGCTGGGCGTCGGCGGCGACCATACGGTCACCCTGGCCGAGCTGCGCGCCGCCGCCGCGAAGCACGGCCCGGTCGCGCTGCTGCACTTCGGCGCGCACACGGACTGCCTCGACGAGGGCGCCGGCGAGCGGCACATCCACAGCACGGTGATCCGCCGCGCCCAGGAGGAGGGCGTGATCGACGCGTCGCGCTCGGCTCTCCTCGGGATGCGCGGCGGGCTCGACTCGCCCGACGAGTACGAGCAGGCGCGGGAGCTCGGCTTCACCGTGGTCCCGTGGGACGACCTCGCGCAGCTGGGCACCGGGGTGGTCGCGGCGGCGGTCGAGGCCATCGGCGACGCCAAGGCGTTCATCACCGTCGACGTCGACTTCGTCGACCCGGGCTTTGCGCCGGCCGTCGGTACGCCCGAGGTCGGCGGGCCGACCTCGGCGCAGGCGCTCGCGCTCATCCGCGGCTGCCGCGGTCTCGACCTCGCCGGCGCCGACGTCGTCGAGGTCGTCCCGGAGCTCGACAGCAGCCACCTGACGGCGACGGTGGCGGCGACCATCGCCTACGAACTGCTGTCGCTGATGGCCTGTTCCGGCGGGACCTGCGAGTGAGCGCCGGGCCGGAGGCCGCGTCCGCCGGCGCGCCGCCGGCCCGCGTCCTGCGCGTCGCCTGCGTGCAGCTGAACACGCGCGACGACGTCGCCGCCAACGTCCGCGCCGCCGTCGATCTGGTCGAGGCGGCGGCCGACCGGGGCGCGCGCCTCGTCGCCTTGCCGGAGACGTGGGCCTTCAAGGGCCCGCGAGAGGGGATCGTCGCCACCGCGGAGGCGCCCGACGGCCCGTCCAACCGTGCCCTCGCCGCGGTGGCGGCGCGGCGCGGCGTCTGGCTGCTCGCCGGGTCCGTCTACGAGCCGGCGCCCGGCGGCCTCGTCGCCAACGTCTCCGCTCTCTTCGGCCCGACCGGAGACCTGCGCGCCGCGTATCGCAAGATCCACCTCTTCGATGTCACGACCGCGACCGCCCAGTACCAGGAGTCCGACGAGGTCGTGCCGGGTGAGGAAGTGGTCACCGCCGACATCGACACCGTCGACGGGGCTGCGGTGAGGCTCGGCCTCTCGATCTGCTACGACCTGCGCTTCCCCGGCCTGTACAGCTCGCTCGCCCTGCGCGGCGCGCGCATCCTCTGCGTACCGGCGGCGTTCACGGCGTACACGGGAGCGGCGCACTGGGAGGTGCTGCTGCGCGCCCGAGCCATCGAGAACGGTTGCTTCGTCGTCGCCCCGGACCAGGTGGGCGAGCATCTGCCGGGGCGCGACTGCTTCGGCCACAGCATGATCGTCGACCCGTGGGGCGAGGTGCTGGCGCGGCTCGACGACGGCGTCGGTCTCTGCGTCGCCGATCTGGACCTCGCCCGGCTCGAAGCGGTGCGCGGGCAGGTGCCGTCACTCAGCCATCGACGCCCGGACGTGTACGACTGCTGACGCCT
>DASUMX010000238.1:0-2178 GCA_036277455.1 Thermoleophilia bacterium | reverse complement strand
TGGCGGCGGCGGCGATGTACGGCACGAAGCGCGGCGTCTTGCCGAACAGCCGCGTCGCGTAGGCGTCGACCGCGACCCAGTCCTTGCTCGCGATCACGACGTCCTTACGCCTCACGTCACTCAGGCTGCCGCCGGTGGGGCCGTTGCGCACCAGGATCCTGACGGCGTCCAGTACGGTGAGGTCCGGCTTGAGCTTGGCGTTCAGCTCGGCGATCGAGCGGCTCAGCCCGAGGTTGTGCATCTTGCCGCGGTTGCTGGTGCACCCCATCAGGTTCTTGCCGCTCAGCGTGAGGCCGGTCGAACCGTGCTGCTTGGCGATCGGGACGTTGATGAGCACATCGCAGGCGAGCATGTCCCGGTAGAGCGGGAGGCGCCCGAGGGTGCCTCCGGGGATGTCGTAGGTCACGTAGCGGGAGGCGCTCATCACCTGCATCGAGCCGCCGGCAGCCTTGACCGCCGCGGCGATCCCGCTGGCCGAGTAGCAGCTGCTCGGGCTGGACGAGATGGGGTTGTCCATCACGCGGACCCTGCGGGCGCCGGCGCCGCGGGCGAGGCGCACGAGGGTGGCGACCACGATGGGGTTGGTGGTCGCCGCGTACTTCGCCGCCCGCGCGGCGCAGATGTTGGGCTTGATGACCACGTCGTCGCCGGCCGAGACGAAGCGGCGCATCCCACCCAGCTTGGCGATCGCCGTCCTGACGTTGACGTCGACGGGGGTGCCGTGCACGACCGTCATGTAGGGGAGCGCCGCGGCGCGGCCGGCGTCGCCGTTGAGCGCCGCCTCGTCCAGATCGTCGTCGGCGCCGGCGAGCGCGGCCAGCGCGTCCTCCGAGCCCCCGAGGAAGACGACGCCTCCGGCGCCGGCGGCGAGGATCTTGAGGAACTCGGCGCGGGTGAGCGGTTCGCGTGCCATGGTCCACCCCCTGGTGCTCCGTCGCGTCCATGGTACTCCCCGGCGGCGCTACTGCCAGAATGAGACGCCGGCGTCGCCGGCGGGGAGACGACGCGCGTCGACGGGTCGTCAGTCTCTGGCCCAGAGCCCGACGATCGCCGTCACCACGCCGGCGATCGCTGTCGCGAGCACCGCCCAGAGGCCATAGCCGGGCGACATGAAGAACGTGTCGACGCCGCTCGCCAGGAGGGCCTGAGGATCGGCGGTGACGAGGGCGACCGGGGCAAAGGAGGTTCCCCGGAGCCGAGTCGCCAGACCCGGTTCGACGAAGAGTCCGAACACAACGCTCGAGCATGCTCCGGCGCTGGCCGCGAGCGAGAGGCCGCGCCACGCGGCGCGCCTCCGGGCGCCGTGCCGGGAGGCGACGAAGGCCGCGGCGCAGGCGACCGCCAGCAGGACTGCAGCCGCCCAGTACGCGACGGACCTCGCAGCCGGGTACGAGACGACGATCTCGGGCTCGTACCCGAGCGTGCCGGCCACGTACCAGGGGCTCCAGGACAGAGCCAGGCAAAGGACGAGGACGACGAGCGACATCACGTTGACGATCGTTCCGGGACGAGTCTCCACCTGCCGGAGTCTATCGCCCCGGCCTCGTGGCTTGACCCCGTCGCCGGCTCTCGCGTACCATCCGCGGCGCTTGGAGGCGCCCGCGAGGGCCACTCGAGGGAAGCCGGTGCAAGACCGGCGCGGACCCGCCGCTGTGACCGGGGACGAAGGCTGCGAGAAGCCACTGCCGGGGAACCGGCGGGAAGGCGCGGCCCGAGGACGATCCGGGAGCCAGAAGACCTGCCGCCAGGTGCGCTGTCGACGCGACCCGCGTGGTGAACGGGCCGGCGGCGACGCGCGCTGCGGCCTCGAAAACGGGGGGCCCGGGCCAGACGAGTGCGACGGCCCGGGCTTCTGTGCGTTTGGAGACCGAAAGGCGGCGCGATGCAGGCAGTGGTGATCCGTGAGGTCGGGGCGTTCGAGCTGGCCGATCTGCCGGCGCCCGAGCCCGGAACAGGCGAGGCCCTCATCCGGGTGAGCGTCACCGGCCTCTGCCGCACCGACCTCAAGATCGTCCGGCACGGGCACCGCGACCTCACGCTGCCGCGCGTGCCGGGAGAGGAAGTGGTGGGTGAGATCGTGCGCCTCGGGCCGCACGACACGTCCGCTCCTCAAGGCTCCGAGCCGTTCGCGCCGGGGGACCGCGTCTACGTCTACCCGGGCGTCTGGTGCGGCGAGTG
>DASUMX010000237.1:0-2959 GCA_036277455.1 Thermoleophilia bacterium | reverse complement strand
GAACCGCAGCATCTCGACCTTGAGATGCTCGTCCGCCATCGCCCACTCCATCACCTCACCCTGCAGGCGCTCGCGGCTGAGCCGCCCGGGCTTGTCGCCGGCCATGGCGGCGAAGATGGACCGCGCCGTGTCCTGGATGCGGTCCTCGGTGCTGGGGACGGCGCTCACGGCGGCCTCCCGTCAGCGCGAGCGCCGGCCGAAACGCTCGTAGCTGAGCTTGCTCGCCTGGCGCTGCGTGCGCGGCTTCTTCTGCTCGGCGGGGTGACCTACGGCGATGAGGGCGAGCGCGCGCCACTGGTCGTGAGGCGCGCCGAGGGCCTCACAGCAGGCGCGCTCGTATCCGGCGACCGCGTCCGGGTCCTCCCGCATCCCGCACCAGACGGCGCCCAGCCCGAGCGATGCCGCCTCGAGGAGGATGTTCTCGGTGGCGGCGGAGCAATCCTCGATCCACCAGGGGTGGCCTTCCGCGCGACCCAGGACGGCGATGACGAGCGGCGCCTTGTCGAGCATCCGCGTCCACTCGTGCATGCCCCTGAGCCGCCGGCGCATCTCCGGGTCGCGGACACAGACGAAGTGCCAGGGGCGGTCGTTGTTCGCGCTCGGGGCAGCGAATGCCGCGTCGATCAGCCTCTGCTCGTCTTCGCGCGACACGTCCTGCGATGTGAAGCGACGGATGCTGCGTCGTGCCAGCATGAGGTCGAGTGCGTCCATCACGCTCCCTCCCGTACTCGGCTGTGGCTGAGCCGATTGTACCCGCGAGCCGTGCGCATCCATGCTCCGGCCCTCCGAGGCGACCGACAGCGCAAGGATCGCCGGCCGCGGGTTCGGCTGTCGTCGCCGGCCACGCGCGGTACAATCGCGCCCCAAGGAGACCGCATGAAGCCGCGCGACGACACCGTCACCATCACCGAGTTCAGCATGGACGACTACGCCGTGGTCCACGTGCTGTGGCAACGCGGCGATCTGTGGATGCGGCCGTCGGACGGGCCCGAGGCGACGCGCCTCAAGCTGACGCGCGACCCCGGTCTCTTCCTGGTCGCGCGCTCCCCGGACGGCAGGGTGGTGGGCACGGTGATGGGGGGCTGGGACGGCCGCCGCGCCTACGTCTACCACCTCGCGGTGGTCCCGGAGCGCCGCCGCGAGGGTATCGCCGACGCGCTCATGGACGAGCTCGAGGAGCGCTTCCGCAAGCTCGGCGCGCTCAAGGCCAAGCTGCAGATCCTCGTCGAGAACGAGACCTCCAAGGCCTTCTTCGCCCGCCGCGGGTACCTGCTGGAGACCGACTGCGAGCCGTGGGGCAAAGAGCTCGTGGAGGGCGGCGCGCCGCCCTCCAGGTGATGAGCCCCGGGCCTCCCCGTGAGGGAGGCGAGGCTCGCCTCAGCCGCGCGGCTGCTGCTGCGTGATGCAGTGCACGTTGCCGCCGCCGAGCACGATCTCCCGGCCGGGCACCGTGACGACCTCGCGCTCCGGGAACAGCGCGGCGATGATCTCGCGGGCCACCCCGTCGTTCGGGTCGTCGAACGCCGGCAAGATCACGCCGCCGTTGACGATGAGGAAGTTGAGGTACGAGGCGGCGGTCTTGTCGCCGGGCCGCCGCGGGATCGAGCCCTCGGCGCTGTCGACGCCCCAGGCCTCCTCGTCGGTGATCTCCATGATCGCCGGCATCGGTACGGTGTGCACCTCGAGGCCGCGCCCTCGGGCGTCGGTGGCCGCGCGCAGCACGCGCAGGTTGTCCTGCAGGAGCTCGTAGCGCCAGTCGTCCTCGTCCTCGGTGACGGCGGCCAGCACGACACCCGGTCGCACGAAGCAGGCGACGTCGTCCACGTGGCCGTTGGTCTCCTCGGGGTCGATGCCCTTCGCCAGCCAGATCACCTTCTCGACGCCCAGGTAGTCACGCAGGTGCTCCTCGATCTGCGCGCGCGTCATCTCCGGGTTGCGCCCGGGACTCAGCAAGCACTCCTCGGTGGTGATGACCGTGCCCTCGCCGTCCACGTGGATCGAGCCGCCCTCCATCACGATGCGGGCCTTGTAGCGGTCGACGCCCTCCACCTGGGCGAGCTTCTGCGGCACCAGCTGGTCCTTGTCCCAGGGGAAGTACAAGCCGTCGTGGAGCCCGCCCCAGGCGTTGAAGTCCCAGTCGACGAGGCGGACGTCACCCTGGTCGTTGACGACGAAGGTCGGGCCGCAGTCGCGCATCCAGGCGTCGTTGCTGGAGAGCTCGATCACGCGCACGGCGTCGGGGAGGAGGTCCACCGCGTTCTCGTACTGGTCATGGTCCACCCCGACCGTCACGGGCTCGAAGCGCGAGATCGCCGAGGCGACCTCCACCCAGGCGCGCTGCGCCGGCTTCGCGCCGAGTCGCCAGTTGTCGGGACGCTGCGGCCACAGCATCCAGATCTGCCTGTGCGGCTCGAACTCCCCGGGCATGCGGAAGCCGTCGGCGCGGGGCGTGCTGTCGATGGTCGTGGTCATGGGGACCTCCTGATGACCGCTGGGGCCGTCACCGGGCGGCGGTCCGCCGCCGGGCGGTGGCGATGTCGATGACGTCGGCGCCGGCGGCCGCCTCGGTGGAGCGGCGCGGACGCTTGGCGGGCTGCTTGCGGGCCGCCCCCTTCTTCGCGCCGGCGGCCTTCGCCTGCGGTTTGGCGCCGGGCTTGCCGGAGGCGGCGTCCTCGCCTCCTGCGGGCTCGGAAGCCCGCCGTCCCTCCCCGTCGGGCACGATGTGCGTCCCCGCCCTGCCGGCCATCGCCGGGCCGACCTCGGTGAGACTGGCGATGACGCTCTCGCCGCCGGCGTCGACGAAGCGCAGGCAGGCCTCGACCTTGGGGCCCATGGAGCCGGCCTTGAAGTGGCCGGCGGCGGCGTAGGCGCGCATCTGGCTGGCGGTGACGCGCTCGAGCGCGGTCTGCTCGGGGGTGCCGTAGTCGACGTAGGCCCGGGGCACGTCGGTGAGGATGAG
>DASUMX010000236.1:0-19275 GCA_036277455.1 Thermoleophilia bacterium | reverse complement strand
GCCCTACGGGCGCAGCAGCCACTCCAATCCCCCGGCCACCAACCCCTTCCAGTGGACCGACCCACAGGCCGAGGCCATCGCCAGGGAGTCCTGCTACGACTGCCACAGCAACGAGACCGAGTGGTGGTGGGCGACCAACATCGCCCCGTTCTCCTGGCTGGTCCAGCGCGACGTCGACGGCGGCCGGGGGGAGTTCAACTTCTCCGAATGGGACGGGCAGCCATCGGTGGAGGCGATCGCGGAGGCCATCAACGGTGCGATGCCGCCCTTCCAGTACACGCTCATCCACCCCGGCGCCAAGCTGACCGACGCCGAGAAGCGCACGCTGCTGGAGGGTTACGCGGCCGGCATGGCGGCGAGCGGCGGCCAGACTGAGGCGACGCCCTCGGCGACGCCCTCGGCGACGCCGACCTCCGGCTCCAGCGCCGAGGCCGTGGCGATCATCAACCAGCGCTGCAGCATCTCCACCTGCCACACTCCCGACAGAGCGCTCGCGTTCCGCGCCTCGAGCGCCGCCGAGGCGCAGGCACTGCTCGACGACATGATCCGGCGCGGGGCGCAGGTGACGACCGAGGAGCAGCAGGCGCTGGTCCAGTACTTCACGCAGTGACGCCGGGGCGCGTCCCGCGCCCCTGGGTCAGCGCGCCGCGAGGAGGTCGCGGAGCCCCTGCTTGAGTCCGCGCGGCGCGTACCCCAGTTCTCGCTCTGCCTTGGCGCTCGAGGCCCAGTAGGTGACGTCCTTGCTGGCGCGGACGACCTCGTGCAGGTTCGGCCCGGTGCCGGCGAGGCGGCCGACGAGGCCACCGAGCGGCCGTGCCGCCGAGAACACCGTCGAGGGCAGCTTGATCCTGGCGCGCTTGTGCCCGGTGAGATCGGCCACCGTGTCGAGGACCGTCCCGAGACGGGTCACCTCGCCGCCGAGCACGTAGGCCTCTCCGGCGGCGCCCTTCTCCTGGGTGAGCACGACGCCGTCGGCGACGTCGTCGATGTAGCCCACGGTGAACCCCAGCTCGGAGAAGGCGCGGATGGTGTACTTGCCCCGCGCCGCCTGATCGATCTGGGCGCCGAGCTCGCTGCGGTCGCCCGGCCCGTAGATGGCGCCGGGCTGCGCGATCACCAGCGGCGCCCCGGCAGCTTGCCGCCCCACCGCCACCCGGTGCGCCATGTACTTGGTGGCGTCGTAGTAGCTGAGGAAGTCTCGGTCGGGCCGCTCGTAGGTCTCGTCCACGACCTTGCCGCGGGTGTTGCCGAAGACGCCGACGGTGGAGACGTAGACGATCCGCTGCACCCCGGCGGAGACGGCCGCGTCGAGGACGAGAGTCGTGCCGTCCACATTGGTCTTGAACATCACCTCGTGCTCCGCCTCCCTGATGCCGATCCGGTAGTCTCCGGCGATGTGGAACACGAGGTCGACGTCGGTGAGCAGCTGGTCGAGGGTGCGCGCGTCGGTGACGTCGCCGCGCACGGGGACGGCGCCGAGGCGGGTCAGCTTCGTGGCCGCCTCGTCCGTGCGCACCAGCCCGACGACCTGATCACCGCGGTCGACCAGGCGGCGGACGACCGCCGCGCCGAGGAACCCAGCACCACCTGTCACAAAGCTTTTCATACGCGCGTCCCTACCCGTTCGACGCGAGCCCACGCCGGCCTGCACGCGGGGCGAGCGCTCGCGCCCGTCAGCCGGGCGCGCGAGCCCGCCGGCGCGCGGCGCGACGGTGAAGCAGGAACCCCATGAGGACGACCACACCGGCGACGACGGCGCCGCCGACGAGGCCGGAGAGACTGGTGCCGGCGTCGACCGCCGGCCACGCCGGCGCGTCCTCCCCGGCGGCGGGCTCCGCCGCCGTGTCCTCCGCAGCCAGGCCGTAGTCCGGCAGGAGCGCGGTGCGGTCCTGCAGGTCGGCTGCCGTATCGTGTGCCGAGGAGCTCGTCTGCAGCTCCTCCGCGGAGCCCGTGGCCCTGGCGATGGACCATTCCAGACCGTCGGAGCTCGTCGCCGCGAACCATGAGAGCGCGACGCCGGCGACCAGCGCCGCCACCCCCAAGCCGATGATCACCGGCTTGAGGCGCACGCCGCCCAACGACGCGCCCGTCGCGGTCCTCGCCAGCAGTTCGGGCTGCGCCCCGTGCACGAAGAGGACCACGGCCGCCGTCACCAGCCCCTCCACCACGCCGATCGCCAGGTGGATGGGCTGCATGAGGAGCAAGAAGGTCGAGAACGGCAACTCGGTGACGCCGGAGGCGGTCGTCTCCAGCACGACGGCGAACGCGCCCAGACCGAGGCCGACGACGGCGGCGAGAAGAGAGCCGGCGAAGATCCGCCCCCTCTTGAGCTCCGGGCCGTCCCCCACGATCCTCCTGTAGATGAGCGGGTAGGCGATGAACGCCGGGAAGAACCCGAGATTGAAGATGTTGGCGCCGAGCGCCAGCAGCCCGCCGTCGGCGAAGAACAGCGCCTGGACGCCCAGGATCGAGGCCATCACCAGGAAGGCGGCCTCCGGCCCCAACAAGATGGCGAGCATCAGCGCCCCTCCGAGGTGGCCGCTCGAGCCCGTGCCGGGGATGGCGAAGTTGAGCATCTGCGCGGCGAAGACGAAGGCGCCGGCGACGCCCATCAGCGGGATCTTGCTCTCGTCCAGGTCGTTGCGCACCTTGCGCGCGCTGTAGGCGACGACGACACCGGTCGCGGCCCACATGGCGCCGCCGACGGCGGGAGAGATGAGCGCGTCTGCCATGTGCACGGGGCCGTGTCCTCCCGGGCTGAGTGGGTCGCGGGCCGATCGGCGGGCTTCGGTGCTACGGACTGCAAACTCGTGCTACTGTAGGACCGCACTGTAGGGCAGCCTGCGACGGGCGTCAAGAAGTGCGCGGATGGTGCCACTTCTTCTGCCGGGGATGGTACGACGCGTGCCATCCCGATGCCCATCGCGTGGCACGCCACGATCGCGGGAAGGGAGAGGCGCCGTGTCCGACCTCGTCCGCTTCGGCGTCTCGATCGACGAGCGCCTGCTCGACCGCTTCGACGAGCTCATCACCGAGAAAGCCTACGTGAACCGCTCCGAGGCGCTGCGCGACCTCATCCGCGGCGCGCTCGTCGAGGACCAGTGGGAGGCGGGTGACGCCGAGGCCATCGGGACCGTGACCCTGGTCTACGATCACCACTCGCACGACCTCGCCGACAAGCTCACGGACCACCAGCACACGCACCACGAGGAGATCGTGTCGACGCTGCACGTGCACCTCGACGCCACCTACTGCCTCGAGGTGGTGGTGCTGCGCGGCGTCGCGCGGGAGATCAAGCGCATCGCCGACGGGCTCATCGGCACGAAGGGCGTGAAGCACGGCAGGTTCGTGGCGACCACGACGGGCGAGATCGCGTAGGGCCGGCGGCACGTGTCCTCCGTCGCCACCGGCCTCTCCGCCCTCGACCGTCTCGACCGTCTCGCCCGGCTCGACACGCCCGTCCACCGCGTAGACCCGCGCGCGAAGGTCATCACGACCGCCGTCTACATCGTCTGCGTCGTCTCCTACGGCAAGTACGACCTGCTGGGCCTCGTGCCGTTCGCGGTCTTCCCCGTCGTCCTGGCGACGGAGGGCGATCTGCCCCTCGGCTTCCTCGGCCGCCTGCTCCTCGCGGTCTCCCCCTTCGCTCTCGTCATGGGCGCCTTCAATCCCCTCTTCGACCGCGAGGTCGTGGCACAGGTCGGCGCCTGGGGCGTCACCGGCGGCTGGGTCTCCTACGCCTCGATCGTGCTGCGCTTTCTGTTGACGGCGGGCGCGGCGCTGGTGCTCACCGCGACGACCAGCTTCACCGGCATCTGCCTCGCCCTGCAGAAGCTCAAGGTCCCCGACGTGCTCGTCACCCAACTCCTGTTGCTCTTCCGCTACATCTTCGTGCTCGGCGACGAGGCCTCGCGCATGGGACAGGCGCGGCGCCTGCGCAGCTTCGGACGCCGCGGTATGGGCTGGCGCGTCCACGGCCAGCTGCTCGGCCAGCTGCTCCTGCGCACCTTCGCCCGGGCGCAGCGCATCTACCTGGCGATGAAGGCGCGCGGGTTCGACGGTGAGATCCGGGTCGCCCGGCGGCTGCACTTTCGCGCGAGCGACCTCTGGTTCACGCTGGGATGGTCGGCCGCGTTCATCGCGCTCCGCGCCGTCAACGTCCCGCTGGCGCTGGGCCACCTCGTCACCGGAGCGGTCCCGTGAGCGAGCGGAGCGTCCCGTGAGCCACCACACCATCAGCGTCCGCGATCTCGGCTTCGCCTATCCGGACGGGACGCGGGCGCTGGACGACGTCTCCTTCGAGGTCGGTCACGGCGAGGCGATCGCGGTCGTCGGCGCCAACGGCGCCGGCAAGTCGACGCTGCTGCTGCACCTCAACGGGCTGCTCACGCCCGAACGCGGCAGCATCGACATCGGAGGCATCCCGGTGACCAAGGGGACCCTTCCGGACATCCGCCGCACCGTCGGCATGGTGTTCCAGGATCCGGACGACCAGCTGTTCATGCCGACCGTCGCCGAGGACGTCGGCTTCGGGCCGCTCAATCTCGGCCTCACGCCCGACGACGTCAACGCCCGCGTCGCCGCAGCGCTCGCGCGCGTCGGCGCCGAGCACCTCGCGGAGCGCCCGCCCTACCACCTGTCCGGCGGCGAGAAGCGCTCGGTCGCGATCGCCACGGTGCTGGCCATGGAGCCCAGCATCCTGGTGATGGACGAGCCGTCCGCCGGCCTCGACCCGCGCGCCCGGCGGCGCCTCATAGGCCTCCTGCAGGGGTTCGAGCACACGCGCATCGTCGCGACGCACGACCTCGACCTGGCCGCGCAGCTCTGCGAGCGGACCATCGTGATGGGCGGCGGCCGCCTGCTGGCGGACCGCCCGACGGTCGCGGTCTTCAGCGACGACGCGCTGCTCGAGGCGGGCCACCTCGAGCGGCCGCTCGGCATGCTGCCCTGCCCCGTCTGCGGCGCGGCGCCCGAGGACGGTGGATCCGCGCCGCCCGGCGCCGCGGCGGCGCGTCAGACGTAGCGGTACCAGCGGGGCCGCGGGAAGTTGCGCCACAGCGGCCCTGCCTTGCCGAACCGCCGCAGCAGCCGCGGTCCCCACGCGGCGCTCCAGTCGCGCGCGCCGGGGAGGAACCAGCTCCGGCGCGCGGCTGCCGCCTCTCTCACCTGCCGCGGCAGCCACGCCACCTCCGGGTCGCCGGCGAGGCGCCCCGCGGCGTAGAACCGCGGCTCCAGCAGGTCCTGGCGCTCGCCGATGAGGCCCGCCTCGCGGGCCAGCCCGGCGAGCTCCGTGCCCGGGTAGATGCGCAGGCCGACCATCGCCACCACGGCGGTCGGCGCCACCTCGTCGGTCACGCGCACGCTCTCCGCGACCGTGGCGGGCGTCTCGCCCGGGCCGCCGAACAGCAGCGAGTGGCACACGTCGATCCCGGCGGCCTTGGCCGCCGCCGTCGAGGCGCGCAGGCCGGCGATCGAGAACGACTTGCCGAGGCCGGGGAGAAGCGACTCGGCGGCGGTGTCGATACCGAAGTCCACGGAGGTGCACCCCGCCGCCCGGAGCAGGCCGAACACGCCCGGGTCGCCGAGGCGGGGTTGCAGGTAGCAGGAGAAGGAGACGTCCGCGAGCGGCGCGCCGGGCCGGCTGCGCCGCCGGCGCAGTTCTTCGCACACCGCCGTCATGTGGCCTTCGTCGGCGTTGAACGAGGAGTCGACGATGAACTGCTCGGTCGCGCCGACCTCCCGCCGCAGCCGCTCCATCTCGTCGGCGACCGCCTCGGGAGGCCGCCGCCGCAGGTGAGCGCCCTCGAGCCCCGGGTAGGTGCAGTAGACGCACCCATGCGGACAGCCGCGCGCCGTCTGCACGCCGGCGGTGCGGTACCGGACGGCTCCGGGGAACACCGCGCCGAGGTCGTCCGGCAGGCCGCCCCCGGCCAGGTCCTCGAGCGGGCGCTCGCAGATGCCGGCCGGCAGGCGGCCCTCCACGATCAGGCGAGCCGCCACCTCGCCGTCGCCGGCCACGCCGTCGGCGACGAGCAGCGCACGGCGCATCTCCCGCGGGAAGATCGAGAACGCCGGGCCGCCGAGGACGAGCCGCGCCTGCGGCGCGGCCTCGCGCACGGTGGCCGCAACGCGTGCGTACCAGCCCGCGTACGTGAGCGTGGCGGGCCAGGAGGCGTTGTCGGCGTTGCGCAACGAGAGCCCCACGGTGTCCGGCCGCCACGCCCTCAGCTCCGCACACAACGCCGGGAGCGGCCGCCGGTACCCGCCCGCGTCGAAGACGCGCGCCTCGCCGCCGGCGGCCTCGACGGCGCGCGCCACGTACAACGCGCCGACGGGAAAGGCGGGCTCGGGGAAGTCCTCGCGGTTCGCGACGACGATGAGGACGCGGCTCATCCGTACAGTATGGACTACCGCTTGGTGTGGTGCTTCCTGCCGCCCTTACGCTCGCGGTGCTGGCCGTCGGCGCGCGGTGCGGCGCGGCGCTGCCGCCGGCCGCGGTTCTGCGCGCGCACGTAGAGCCAGAGCAGCAGGCAGGCGACGGCGATGGAGCCGATGATCCCGCCCGGGGCGATCTTGAACCCCTCGCCCAGGAGGAGGTTGACGATGATCCCGGCGATCAGCGACCCGGCGATGCCGATGAGGAACAGGACGCCCCAGTCGCTGGGGTACTTCTCGCGACGGATGAGCAGGCTGGCCGCCCACCCGGCGACCATGCCGATGACGATGAAGATGAGGATGGTCCACATGACTGCGGGTGCTCCTGTTCGGATAGGCGACGACGGGCGCGCGGATTCTATCGCGGAGGGAGCCCCTGCCGCTCGCTACGCCCGGGCCATCGCCGGGTTCACTCCTCGTCCATCGCCCGGCGCAGGGCCTCGGCGAAGTCCTCCTGCTCCACATCCAGCACGTGGGCGATGCGCCGCGCCGCCCCGGGGAGCATCTGCCCCGCGCGTCCGCTGTCGGTCTTGTTGCTGACCACGGCGAGGGCCGCCTCGCTGCCCGTGAGCGACGCCCCGAGCTCCTCGGCATCCTTCTTCGGCAGGCTGCCCTCGGCGTGCCTGACCAGCGCGCCGCCGCCGGCCCCGAGGAGCCCGAAGGGGATGGCGACGAACGGCGTGAGCACGCCGAGGAGCGCCCCGATGCCGAGCCCGGTCAGGACGTGATGCCCGCTGTGCTTCTTGCGTTCGACGCGCAGCGCGCCGTCCTCGCCACGCACGATGAGCGCCGCGTCGTAGGCGGCCACCAGGCCCTGCCGGTGCAGCGCGACGACGTTGTCGAAGTCGCGCTCCGCCGCCTCTCCGGTCTCGTACAGACCTACGAACAGGTGCATGGGGTCGTGCGCCATGTGTCCCTCCTTCGGGTCGGTCGTCACCACCCTACCCCGGGCGCGCCACCGCGAGCCACGCCGGGCGCGGGAGCTCGCGCACGGCTGCGTGACACGGCCGTCGCGGTCGGATAGCGTGCCGCCATGTCCGTCTTCCTCTCGCTCCTGCCCGCGTGGCTGAGCACGGTCTTCTACATCTACTGGTTCGTCCTGATCATCATGGTGATCATGGACGACCGCGAGCCGTCCATCACGCTCGCCTGGCTGTTCGTCCTGCTGTTGCTGCCGTTCATCGGCGTCGTCTTCTACATCCTCTTCGGGCGGGACTGGAAGGTCGTCGCGCGGCGGCGCGGCTGGGTCCAGCGGCTGCACGATACCGAGCGGGAGGAGATGGCGCCGGTCTATGAACGCAACGCCGGCGCCGCAGAACGGTTCCGCCGCGAGTGGGCGAGCGACATGGCCGTACCCATCCAGCGGGCGATCACGAGCGAGAACGTCGCCGCGCTCCTGCCGGCCACTTCGCTCGAGTTGTTCAACGACGGCGCCCACAAGTTCCGGCGGCTCAAGGAGGATCTGGCCGGGGCCAGACGCTTCATCCACATGCAGTACTTCATCTGGAAGCAGGACCGCCTCACCGCCGAGCTGGTGCCGATCCTGCTCGACCGTCTTGAGGCCGGCGTCGAGATCCGCATCACGTACGACTGGATCGGCTGCATCACGTTCCCCAAGGCGGAGCTCCGGCAGCTCAAGCGGGCCGGCGCCCAGGTGGAGGCCGACGTCACCGACCTGCTGCGCATCAACTACCGCAACCACCGCAAGATCGTCGTGATCGACGGCGAGGTCGGCTACACCGGCGGCATGAACATCGGTCAGGAGTACATCGACGGCGGCGAGCGCTTCGCCACCTGGCGCGACACGCATCTGCGCCTGACCGGCCAGGCCGTCGCGGCGCTGGAGAAGCTGTTCGCGGCGCGGTGGTTCGAGCACACGGAGAAGACAGGCGGTGAGAACCTGTTCGCGGCAGAGTACATGCCGGCGCCGGACCCGGACGCGGTGGCGACCGGGACGCTCGTCGAGGTGGCCGCGCAGGGGGTCGAGGACCCATGGAGCGCGGCCCGCCGCACCCACATGGTCGCGATCGGCCAGGCCGAGGAGTCGGTCTGGATCCAGTCGCCCTACTTCGTCCCCGACTACAGCATCTACGACGTGATGATCAACGCCGCTCTCAGCGGCATCGACGTGCGCTTCATGATGACCGGCATCCCGGACAAACCGATCGCGCTCTGGGCCGCGCAGACCTACTACCGCAAGCTCATCGAGGCCGGCGCCCGCGTCTTCCTCTACCAGGCCGGCTTCCTGCACTCGAAGACGATCGTCGTCGACCGCACGGTGAGCGCCGTGGGTACGATGAACATGGACCAGCGCAGTCTCAAGCTGCACAAAGAGATGATGGTGTGGGTGTTCGACAGGAGCTTCGCCGGACAGGTCGCCGACGCGTTCGAGGTCGACATGACGAACTGCCACGAGGTGACGCTGGAGGACGTACTCGGCGTGGGCCGCCTGAAGCAGTTCCGCAACCAGGCGGCCCGGCTCTTCTCGAACGTGCTCTGACCATCCTTCCCGAGGAGGGACCCTGGCTCAGCCCGAGCCACAGGAACGGCCGAAGATCGCCGTGAAGAGGACTCGCCGCAGGGCGAGCTGGCAGGCAGTCTGGATCAAGCGGGCCGTCGTGCTCGCGCTGACCGGGCTCGGCCTGTACGTCGTGTGGCCGAGCCTCGCCGCGGTCTTCTCGTCCGGCCCGCAGCTCAGACAGGTCAACCCGCTCTGGGGTCTTCCCATCGTCGCGGCGGAGCTCGCCAGCTTCGCCTGCATGTGGGCGCTGCTGCGCCTGGCGCTCGACGTCAAGCCGTGGTTCCCGGTGGCGACGGCGCAGCTGGCCGGCAACGCCTTCAGCCGCATCGTGCCGGGGGGCGCCGCCGCAGGCGGCGCCTTGCAGTTCGACATGCTGCGCCAAGCCGGCATCGGCAGCACGTGGGCGGCGACCGGCGTGACGGCGGTCTCGCTGATCTCCACGGCCACGCTGCTCGGTCTGCCGGTGATCAGCATCGTCTCGATCCTCATCACCGGGGCCTCGGTGGAGCGCAACCTGTTCCGCGTCGGCTCGATCGCCGTCGTGGTCTGCCTCGGGGTGATGGCCGGAGGGGCGGTGCTGCTGTTCGCCGACCGCCCGCTGCTCTGGGTCGGAGACGTGGTCCAGAAGGCGCGCAACCGCATCCTTCGCAGGCGCGCCCCGCTGGAGGACCTGGCCGACCGCCTGGTCGATGAGCGCGACCTCATCCGTCGCGTGCTGGGCGGCGGCTGGTGGCAGGCGCTCCTCTACAGCGCCGGCAACTGGCTGCTCGACCTCACGGCGCTGCTGATCGCGCTCGCGGCCGTGGGCGCGCAACCGCGCGCGTCGGTCGTGCTCCTCGCCTACGTCGTCGCGGCGTTCCTCGGCATGATCCCCATCACGCCCGGCGGCCTGGGGTTCGTGGAGGCCGGCCTGGTCGGTACGCTCAGCCTCGCCGGCATCGGCACCGACCAGGCGCTGCTGGCGACGCTGGTCTGGCGCCTCGCCGCCTACTGGATGCCCATCCCCCTGGGCGCCGCCGCGTACCTCCTCGCGGCGCGCAAATACGGCCGGCCCCAGCACGTTGAAGCTGATGCGGAGGGACGGATCGTCAGCTAGCTAGTCGGCGGGAGTCTTGCGCCCGTCGGCGAGGTGAGCGACGGCAAGCACCGGGTGGCGACGGAGCATCCTCGGCCCGCTGTAGCGCATCACCTCGCGCACGCGCTCGCGCATCGCGGGCTTGTAGCAGTGCGTCTCGCAGTTGGCGCAGGTGGGCTTGTCCGCGCCGTAGCGGCACTTCTCCAGACGGAGGCGCGCGTAGGCCAGCAGCTCGGCGCACTCGCCGCACAACCCTTCGCCCGCATCGGCAGCCGCGGTCGCGTGATGGTCGCGGCAGTACAGCGCGATCATCGCCGCGATGGTCTTCTCCTCACGCGCCAGGCGGCGCGGCGGTCCGGACGCTTCGCTCATGACCCACTCATACCCGCCCGCGGGCGGAAGCGGCCTTGACTCTGGTCAGGCGGGCGGCGGCGGTGACCCGGCCGTGGCGGAGCGGCCGTCCTGCTCGATGACCCGATCGAGAGCGGCGCCGCGCCTGCGAGCCTCGTCGTCCCCGGGTCCGCCGCGCTGGCGAGTGATCCAGCGCACGAAGGCGTACAGCCACAGCGCGAACAGCACGAGGAACTCGACCACGAAGGGCCACGCTGGCCAGGTCACGCCGCCCGCCAGCGAACTGGCGAAGAGGAACTGGGCCACGAAGAAGACGCCACCTGCGATGAGGCCCCCGAGGAGGTAGGGATTGCGCAGGCCGCCCTCCCACTCGCGCCGCGCGTGGCGCGCGAGGAGCAGCGCGAGCCCAGCCCACATCAGCAGGATCGCCAGCTGCGCCGGCCAGGACGACATCACATCGTGCAGCCACCGCGCCCAAGCCACCTGGTCCGGATCCATCACGCCTGTCAGGAGCCGCATCTTCACGTGTCCTCCCTGTGGGTGCGGACCGCGGCCCGCCCGTCACCCAAGCATACGCCGTGCGGTCTCCGCGGCGAGCGGCTGGCACCGCTGGACATCTCCCGCCGTTGACGGGGTAGTCTTACCGGCATGGACGAGGGCTGGCGCATCGAGCACGACAGCATGGGCGAGGTGCGCGTCCCCGCCGAGCACTACTGGGGCGCGCAGACGCAGCGCTCGCTGGAGCACTTCCCCATCGGCACGGAGCGGTTCCGCTGGGGCCGCCGCGTGATCTGGGCGCTCGGCGTCCTGAAGCTCGCGGCGGCGCGGGCCAACGAGGAGCTCGGCCGCCTGCCGCAGGACAAGGCCGAGCTCATCGCGCGCGCCGCCGCCGAGGTCATGGACGGCGCGCTCGACTCAGAGTTCCCCCTGGTCGTGTTCCAGACCGGCAGCGGCACGCAGACCAACATGAACGCCAACGAGGTGATCGCCAACCGCGCGAACGAGCTCGCCGGCGCAGGCAGGGGCGCCGGCGCCCCCGTCCACCCCAACGACGACGTCAATCTGGGGCAGTCGAGCAACGACACCTTCCCCGCGGCGATGCACATCGCCGCCGCCGCCGAGCTCGAGGACGGGCTGATGCCGGCGATCGAGGAGCTGCGCGACACGCTCGCCGGCAAGGCGTCGGAGTTCGAGGGCGTGGTCATGGTCGGCCGCACGCACCTGCAGGACGCGACGCCGGTGACGCTGGGCCAGGTCGTCTCGGGCTGGGTGGCCCAGCTCGACCAGGCGCTGACGACGGTCCGCGGCACGCTGCCCGGCCTGCACGAGCTGGCCCTCGGCGGCACGGCGGTCGGGACCGGGCTGAACACCGACCCCCGCTTCGCCGAGACCGCGGCGGCCCACATCAGTAGCCTCACCGGCAAGCCGTTCCACCCGGCCGCCAACTTCTTCGCCGCGCTCTCGGCGCACGACGCGGTCGTCAACGCGAGCGCGGCTCTGCGCACGCTGGCCGGCGCGCTCATGAAGATCGCCAACGATGTGCGCTGGTACGCGTCGGGTCCGCGCGACGGGCTCGGCGAGCTGCGCATCCCCGAGAACGAGCCGGGTTCGTCGATCATGCCCGGCAAGGTCAATCCGACCCAGGCGGAGGCGCTCACCCAGGTCGCCGTGCGCGTGTTCGGCAACGACACGACCGTCGCCTTCGCCGGCTCGCAGGGCAACTTTCAGCTCAACGTCTACAAGCCGGTGATGCTGCACGCGCTGCTCGAGTCGGCGCAACTGCTGGCGGAGTCCGCGCGCGCCTTCGACACCTTCTGCGCGCGGGGCATCGAGCCGGACCTCGAGGTGATCCGCCGGCACCTCGACGCCTCGCTCATGCTGGTGACGGCGCTCACGCCGCACATCGGCTACGAGAAGGCGGCCGCGGTCGCCGAGAAGGCGCACCGCGAAGGCCTGTCGCTCAAGGATGCCGCCGTCGGCCTCGGCCACGTGACCGCCGAGGAGTTCGATGCGTGGGTGCGGCCCGCAGACATGACCCACCCGCTGGACGCGTGAGCGCGAAGTCGCGGCCAGACCGGCGGCGCGGCGAGCGGAACGCCGCACAGCGCGAGCGTGATCGGGCAGCGCGCCAAGCCTCGCGGCCGGCGCCGGCCCGCCGGCCGGCCACGAAGACCTCCTCCGCCCGCTCGGGCGACGGCATGCTCAACACCCTGATCATCGCGCTGCTCGTGGTGCTCGCGGTGATGATCGCGGTCTTCGTACTCGTCATCGTCCGCGTCGTCGGCTGACCCTCCGGCACCCGTCCCGCGGATGCGCCTGCCGTAGGGTGAGGGTATCCCTGCGCGGCGCTGCCCCTTGATATCCTCGAAGAGATCAGGCGGCAGTCCCCGGAAGGGGCAGATCACCTCACGCCGGACCCCGACGATCAGTGCGCTCGCCGGCGACCCCGTTCAGAGGTTGGTGAGGCTCTGCGGCTCGATCTCGCCAAGTGCCGCCTGGGCCGCGAGGGCGAGCTCACGCTCGTGCTCGCGGCCCACCGAGAACACCCGGTACAGGTGGGCCTTGGCGGGGACGAACTCGAGGATGCCGCCGAGCAGCTGCTCCTCGATCCGGTCGGTGGCGGGGTCGTACACGGGCAGCCGCTTCGGTCCGACGAACGGATTGAGCGGCCGCGGGTCCTGCGAGGCGATGTCGACCACGAACTCGAGGCCGCGCAGGTCGGGAGCCAGCTGCCGGACGATGGCGGCGTGGAACTCCTCGCGGCTCAGGTCGCGCGCCGCGGGCAGCGGCTGCTGCCGTTCGACGTGATGCTCGTACACCATGCTGTACTTGACGTGGCGGTGGATGATGCTCTGCCACTCCTCCGCCAGGGCCCGCCGCGTGCTGTGCAGCGGCTCGTCCAGCCATGCCTCGACGGTGGTGAACAGCGACCACTCGCTGAGCCGCCGGTACGCTCCCGGCTCCTCGAGCGGACTGGCCGGCAGGATGAGGTCGAGCGTGGGCCGGAAGATCTCGTGCAGGTGCAGGTCGATGGCGTGGCCGATGCGGTGGAAGTACACGTTCTCGTACATGTAGAAGCGCGCGTTGAGAAAGGCGCGCAGCGAGCTCAGCGCGCGCTTGTGGAACGTGAGGCCGTCCGCGGTGCAGAAGGTGTAGTAGACGAGCCGGTCGACGTCGATCGGCCCGAGGCCGACGCCGCACATGCGCGCGTCCCGGCGCACGTAGTCGAGGTTGTCGACCGTGACGGCTCCGGAGAGCGCGCGGTGCAGCAGGCGGACCCAGCGCGGGATGGGGTCCGGCGAGGGCGGCGTGGCGGCGGCCGGCGGGGTGGCGGCGGCGCCCTCCTCCGCGCGCACGAGAAAGGCGACGTGCCAGGGATCCACCGCCTCGCCCGCGGCGAACGGCCCCGAGGGACTGCGCCGCAGCTCGGCCAGCAGCGGCCCCAGCTCGCCGACGATCAGGTGCTGCGAGATCTGCTCGTGGTCGATCCCGAAGACGGGGAGCAGGTACTCCTCGTCGCAGAAGTGGCTGAACGGTCCGTGACCGAGGTCGTGCAGCAGGCCGGCCGCGCGCAGGGTCTCCTCGACCAGAGGCAGGGACGGCGTCCCCGGCTCGACCTCGGCCAGGGTGGGGTACACCTGCCGCGCCAGCTTGCCTGCCAGGTGCATGGTCCCGAGGCTGTGGGCGAACCGGCTGTGCTCCGCGGTGGGGAACACCCACCACGAACTCTGAAGCTGGTGGATGCGCTTGAGCCGCTGCACCCAGGGGTTGTCGATGACGTCCGGCTCGGCGATCTCCCCGGCCCGTGAGAGCGTGATGCGCAGATAGCCGTACAGCGGGTCGGCGATGAGGTGGACGTCGTCGTACGGCAGCTTCATGGACCTCAGCCTGCCGCGGTGAGCTGCGCGTACGCCGCCTCGTGCGCGGCCACGAACGTCTCGCTGCCGAACCGCTCCTCCACCGCGCGACGGCACTCGGCAGGGTCGATCTCGTCGATGCGCGCGAACGCCGCGACCATCTCGTCCGGCGTGTCGACGATGAACCCGCTGCGGCCGTGCTCGATGACCTCGGGCACGGAGCCCTGGCGCATGGCGATCACCGGCGTGCCGCAGGCCAGGGACTCGATCATGACGAGGCCGAACGGCTCCGGCCACTGGATGGGGAACAGCGTGCAGCGCGCGCGCTTGTAGAGCTCGACTTTGGTGTCGTGGTCGACCTCGCCGCGGAAGTGGATCTTGTCGGAGAGGTACGGCTCGACCTCCGCGGCGAAGAACTCCCGCTCGGGGCCCTCGTTGACCTTGCCGGCCATGATGAGGCGCTGGTCCAGGCGGCGGGCGACGTCGATGGCGGTGTGCGCGCCCTTGTCGGCGGTCATTCGGCCGATGAACAGCAGGTAGTCGTCCTTCTCCGCGCTGAACGGCATGTGCTCCACGTCGATGGCGTTGGGGATGGTGCCGACGAACTGCAGGTCGGGAAAGCCCAGCCGCTGGTACTCGCTGATCGCGATGAACCGGAGGTCCCGGCGGAGCGAGCTCAGCATCTCCTGGGTGATGGTGTCGGCCGGCCCGTGCAGCGTGGCCACGACGGGTGTGCCGACGAGCTCGTGGACGAGTGCGCCCATCGCGCGGCTGGCGAGCCCGTCGTGATCGTGGATGACATCGAACTCGCGCGCGCGCTTGTACGCCTCGATGCTGTGCATCACCTCGAGGTGGGCGCCCTTCTCGATGTGCTCGAAGGGGGCGCGGGCGAAGATGTAACTGAGCCGCGCCCGCGTCTCCGAGTCGCCGCTGGCGAACAGTGTCACGTCGTGACCGCGCGCCACGAGGCCCTCCGTGAGGAGGCTGACGACGAACTCGATGCCGCCGTACCGCTGCGGCGGCAGGGGGAACCAGGGCGGCGCGATCATCCCGATGCGCATCGCTGACCTCCAGAGGGGCATTCTTGACTACACGCATCATACCCGGCCCCGGCGGGGCCCAGCGCAGCTCCTGCGCCGTCGGGGTAGGGTTGAAGCATGATCGACCTGCACACGCACACGACGTACTCGGACGGGTCGCAGACGCCCACCGAGCTCGTGGAAGAGGCGGCGGCGAAAGGCCTGTCGGCCGTCGCCGTCACCGACCACGACACAGTGGACGGCCTGCCCGAGGCGCTGGCCGCCGGCGAGCGCCTCGGCGTGGAGGTCGTCCCGGGCGTGGAGATCAACCTCGAGCACGACCGGGTGACCATGGACATGCTCGGCTACTTCCTCGCGGGCATGCCGACCGACGAGCTCCAGCGCGAGCTCAAGGAGCTGCGCGCGTACCGGGTCGAGCGCAACGACCGGATGCTCGAGCGCCTGGCCGATCTCGGCCTGCCGCTCAGCCGGACCGACCTCGCCGCCGCCGGTGAGGACGGCGCCGTCGGCCGCCCGCACATCGCCGAGGCGATGGTGCGCCGCGGGTACGCGGCCTCGATCAGCGAGGCGTTCGAGCTCTACCTGCGCCGCGGCGCCCCCGCCTGGGTGGACAGACGGCGGCTCGCGCTGGGGCGCGCCCTCAAGCTGCTGCGCGCCTCGGGCGCGCTCCCCGTGCTCGCGCACCCCGGCATCATCCGCACGGACGCCGCGGGGCTGAACCACATCGTGCGGGACGCCGCGCGCGCCGGCCTCGCCGGCATCGAGTGCTACTACCCGCTGCACGACGCGGTGACGGTGGCGCGCTGCCTCGGACTGGCGGAGAAGTACGCCCTGGTCCCCACCGGCGGCTCCGACTCTCACGGGACCGTCAAACCCGAGGCTCGCCTGGGCGTCGGCTCCCTGGGCGAGCCGGTCCCGGACGAGGTGCTGAGGGACCTGCGCTGCGTGGCGGCAGATCAGCTGCAGCGCCTCGGCTGACGCCTCGGATACCCCTACGGGGCGTGGGTACCGGGTAGCGCAGCCTCCGCCGGGAAATCTGTTGTCCCTCATCCCCCCCGGGGGTATAGTCGTGCGTGTGGAGGAGTACATGGATCAGGACGAGGCAGGGCGCCTGATCAACCGCCTGCGCCGGGTCGAGGGCCAGTCCCGTGGCCTGCAGCGGATGATCGAGCAAGGCCGTCCCTGCGAGGAGATCTTCACCCAGCTCGCCGCCACCAAGGCGGCGCTCGACCGCGTGGGCGTGCTGCTCATCTCGCTGAAGATGCGCGAGTGCCTCAACGAGGAGGCCGGCGACGCCGTCGCCTCCCCGGAGGCCGTCGAGAAGGCCCTCGAGGCCTTTCTCAAGTACGCCCGCTGCGTCAAGTAGCGGTCCCGGCGCAGCAGTGGCCGAGAAGTTCGACCCAAAGCACGCCGGGAAGCTCGAGAACCCGGAGAGGCTCATCGAGCTGCCGCCGGCAAAGCTGGTGGAACTGCTCCGCCTCACCGGCGCCGAGACCGTCGTGGACTTCGGTGCGGGCACCGGCATGTACGCCATCCCCTTGGCCGCCGCCGTCCCCACCGGGCGCGTGCTCGCCGTGGACGAGCAGCCCGAGCTGCTCGACCGTCTGCGCGCGAAGCTGGCCGCCCACCCCGGCGCCGGCGTCGAGCCGGTCCTGAGCCAAGGCGGCAGGGCGCCGCTGGACGACGCCGTGGCCGATCGCATGCTCATCGTCAACGTACTGCACCACGTCGACGACGACCCGGACGCCCTGGCCGAGATCTGGCGGCTGCTGGCGCCCGGCGGCCTGCTGGTGGCCGCCGAGTTCGCGCGCATGGACCGGCCGGTCGGGCCGCCCAACGATCACGTGCTTTCTCTCGATCGGGTGCGGGCGCTGCTCACCGGTGCGGGCCTCGTGGAGCTCGCGGTGTACGCGCCCGGCACGGTGGGTCTGTACCACAACGTGATCGTCGCGGAGAAGCCGAGGCCTTGAGTCCCTCGCTGGTCTCCCACGTGCGCGCCGAGCACGGAACGGGGCTCGGCGCGTCGGTCGGCCGCCTCGTCGAGCCCTTCGGCGGCTGGGCCGGGATCGTGCGGCCGGGGGAGCGCGTCGCCGTCAAGATCAACCTGCTCCGCGCGGCGCCGCCCGAGAAGGCCGTCACCACGCATCCGGAGACGCTCGCCTGCGTGCTGCGCGCGCTCAAGGCGGCCGGGGCCGAGCCTTTCGTCGCCGACAGCCCCGGCGGCCCCAACGGCCCCGCCAAGGTCGCGCGCGCCTACAAGCTCAGCGGCATCGCCGGCGTGTGTGCCGCCGAAGGCGTCCAGATCGTGGACGTGGAGGACGATCGCGCCGTCCTGGAGGCGCCGGAGGGACGCCTGTACCGCTCGTTCCCCATCGGCAAGGCGTTCCTGGACGCCGACGCCATCGTCCAGGTCGGCGTCCTCAAGACGCACCAGCTCATGCGCCTCACCGGGGGCGTCAAGCTCACGTACGGCGTCATCCCGGGGCTGGCCAAGGCGCATCTCCACGTCAAGGCCCAGCGGCGGGAGGACTTCGCGGACATGCTCCTCGACCTCCACCTCGCCGTGCGCCCGCGGTTCACCATCATCGACGCGATCGTCGCCATGGAGGGCCAGGGGCCGGGGAGCGGCACGCCGCGCGCGCTCGGCTCGCTCTTCGCGGCCCGCGACTGCCTGGCGCTGGACGCGGCGCTCGCCGACCGCACCGCCCACGAGCGCCGCCACGTCTACACGGTCGCCGCCTCCGCACGCCGCGGCCTCCTCGACCTCGAGGACCCGTACACCCTCGCCGGCGATCCCATCGAGCCCGAGACCGACTTCAAGCCGGTGCGCCGGGACATGCAGGAGCTGCTGCCGCCGTCGCTGCACCGGCTGGCGCGCAACCTGATCACCGCGCGTCCGCGGCTGGTGGATCCGGACGCCTGCATCCGCTGCAACGAGTGCGCCGCCATCTGCGGCACCCGCGCCATCGCCATGGACCCTCTCCCCGACTACGACGACGCGGCCTGCGTGCGCTGCTTCGCGTGCACCGAGGTCTGCCCCACGGCGGCCATCGACAACGTCTCGCCGCGCCTCGTCCGCCTCTTCGCCCGCGACCGCTGACGCGGGCCGCTACTGGTGCTGCTGCAGCCGCTTGAGCAGCGTGGTCTCGCCCGCCGTCTCCAGCTCGAGCGTGCCCTCGGCCTCGCCGAGGCGCACGATGGTCTGACCGCCCATCGGCTCCGCGATGCGGAGCTCGTCGCCGTCCCGCGTCGCCGTGAACGGCCGCAGCGCCGCTCCGTAGTAGAGCAGGTAGGCGTCGCCCTCCTTGCGGATCTCGACGCGACGCGCGGTCGACGGCTCCCAGTAGAGCCCGGCGAAGGGGTCGGCGTTCCCGCAGCCGGACAGCGCCGGCGCCGTGACCGCCGCCAGCAGGAGCACGACCAGGAGGATGGCCGAGGACGAGTGTCTCATCCGCCGGCCTCCACGCGGAACACCACGACCTCCGGGCGGCAGAAGGCGCGGAACGGCAGCATGCTCGTGCCCACGCCGCGCGTGACGTAGAGCGGCCGGCCGCCGACGTCGTAGGCGCCCTCGGCGAACTCGGCGCCGAGGTCGCTGAGCAGGATGCGGCGGCCCGGCAGCGGCAGGCAGATCTGGCCGCCGTGGGTGTCGCCGGCGAAGGTCATGTGGAAGTCCCCCGGCGCCGTCCGCCTGATCACTGCGGCGTGGTGCGAGAGCAGCAAGCGCAGGCCGCCGGGCCGGCGCTCGAGCGCGGCGAGCACGGCCGGCAGGTCGTCGCGGCCGCCGTCGGTGTCGTCGACGCCGGCGATCTCCACCGCCGCGCCGGCGCGCGTCAGGGCCACCGTCTCGTTGAAGAGCAGGCGGACGCCACAGGTCTCGACGAAGGCCGGGTCCGTCGGCTGCACGAAGGGCGCCTTGCTGTCGCCGTGGTCGTGGTTGCCGAACACGCCGTAGACGCCGAGCGGCGGGCGCAGGCGGAGCAGCTGCCGGCGGAG
>DASUMX010000235.1:0-28417 GCA_036277455.1 Thermoleophilia bacterium | reverse complement strand
CGTCGGGGGCCTTCTGCTCGCGTTCATCTTGGCGGGCATCCTCTTCTCGAACCTCAGGTTCTTCATCTGGCTCGGCATCATCGGGTTCGTGATCTGGGGCATCTACATGCTCGTGACCCGTCCATGGCGATATAGCTGACGATCCCCGCGAGGCTTGCCGCCATCGCGCGCAGCTCTCACGGTCTTCACAGGACCTCCACATCGGGCGGTTACATTCTCGCCTGGACGTCGGGTCGCGACTCGCACGACCCGAAACGCAACCAGAGGAGGATTTCCTTTGAAGAAGTTCGCCGTCACGATCCTCGCCGCAGGCGCGCTCCTCGTCGTCCCAAGCAGCGCACTGGCTGCCAACGCCTCCGGCGACCCCGGCGAGGCCTTCGGCCAGCACCACGCTGCGATGGCGCAGGATGGTCATCTCGGTGCCGACATGACCCCAGGAATGCACAAGGGTTTCTCCGGCTGGACGCCGATGTGAGGTCGCCCTCTCACGGGGAGCTCTGAGGCAACGCCCGCTCATCGCAACACACGGTGAGCGGGCGTTCCGCCGACTGCCTGCGCTCGGACGTTGACCAAGGTCAAGATTGCCGCTCCGCTCCCGCCGGGGATGGTGAGAGGTGTCCTTCACGTCACCATCGAGGAGACGAGCGTGCGCGACGAAGACCCCACACCCGAGACGTCCCCGGTCGGCGACATCGTCGCCGGCGACTACCGCACGGCCGCGGTCTTCGAGAGGCACGGGATCGACTTCTGCTGCGGCGGGGCCGTGACCCTGGCCGCCGCGTGTGCCGCTCACCGCGTCGACCCGTCGGTGCTTCTGCGCGAGCTCGAGGCGGCGACGAGGACTCCCGCGCGGCCGGACGCGGACTACGGGAACTGGACCCTGACGCGCCTCATCGACCACATCAAGGCCATCCACCACGCCTACGTGAGGGCGAACGTCGCCCAGACCGCCGCCTACACCCGCAAGATCGCGGACGTGCACGGCGCCCAGCACCCCGAGCTCGCCGAGATCGTGGCCGCGTTCGACCAGATGGCGACCGAGCTGACGGCCCACCTCGAGCAAGAGGAAGCAGTGGTCTTCCCGGCCATCAAGCGAGCCGAGGCCGCGGGCAGGACCGGCGCGGCTCCCGATGCGGCGGATGCCGAGACGATCGCGCGCGGCATCGAGGCGCTCGTCCGCGAGCACGAAGAGGTCGGCACAGCCCTGCACCATATCCGGGACCTGGCCATGGGCTACGGACTTCCCCCCGACGCCTGCGCCACCTGGTCGCTCACCTACGAACGCCTGCAGGCGTTCGAGGCCGACCTCCACAAACACGTCCACCTCGAGAACAACCTCCTGTTCCCCCGGGCGGGCGACCGGTTCGTGCCGGTGGCCTGAGCGGGATCACCGCGCCCTGCCGAAAGAGAGACCCATGGAGCTTCGAGAGACGATAGACCCCGGCATCTGCGGCTACCCCGTTGTCGTCACCGCAAGGACCGAGGACGCCAGGCACGTCGAGTTCAGCTTCGAGTCCGAGTGCGAGCTCCTCGCGGAATTCGCCCGGCGGATCGCGGAGATCTCGCCCGTCGACGCGATCCAGTCGCTGAGCCGGGAGGAGAACCCGGTCCTCGCGCAGGCGCGAGAGCTGCTGCGCACGGCGGGCTGCTGCGAGGCCTGCGTGGTGCCGGTCGGCGCGGTCAAGGCCATGTACGTGATCACCGACCTCGCGCTCCCCAGGGACGTCACGCTCACGCTCACGTCTGAGTAGTCAAGCTCATGGCCGGCCTTGCGCACAGGGGCCGCCGGGTGCAAGCTTGCCTCTGAGGGAGGGTGGATGGACGTGGGCGCCACAGGACGGCTGCAGCGTGACCCGGGGCAGTCCCGGCCGCAGACCCACGCCTCCGCCACGTACCCGCCGGACGCCGAGCGCTGCGCCGCCGAACTCCTCTCGATCGTCGCCTACCTCACGGCGCACGACGGGCCCCTCCAGGCTTCGCCCGACGCGGACACCGCGATCTCGCCGTGGCACGAGCGCCTCCTGCGCAAGGCGGCCGAGCGCCTGGACGTGATCGACGCGTTCATGCGCGCCCGCGTCGCCTTCCTCGCGGCCGGCAAAGACCGCGGGTACTACGCGCCCGAGGCAGAGCTCGCGCTCGCAGGGGCGACCCTCGACGCGACCCGTGCCGCGACGGCCGTCGTCGCGGCCCTGCTGGAGTCGCGGCTCCCGTCGCCGCACGCCTTCGACGCCATGAGCGCGGCCGCGCTGGGCATCATCCCCGCGCTCGACGCGCTCGGCGAGGCTACGCCTTCTCCTCACGCACGCTGAACGCGGCGTGCTAGGCTCGGACGACTCCGAGGAGGGGAGCATGCTCGTCGCGACGTTCGGCCCCACCACCGCGTGGCAGGGCCGCGAGATCATCTGGGACGTGGACCGGTTCATCCTGGTCGGCCACGGCGCCATCCCCGCCGCCGGCGTGCTGGACTACGACCGGCTCGGGCAGCTCGTCTGGGCCCAGCCCGAGCTTCGCGCCTGGGTCGCCGAGGTCCACCGCTGGGAGACCGGCGGGCAGCCGGCGACGGCGGGGGCCGCTCCTGCCGGCGGCGCGGGCGCATCCGGGCGCCGCGGCCTGCCCGCCTGGGCCATCGTCCTCATCGTCGTCGCCGTCGCCTTCGTGGTCCTCAGCGCCATCCTGGGCGCGGTGCTGCCCGCGTTCATCGTGCGCACCACGGAGAGCTTCGGCAACGACGCGGTCGTCCGGTCCGGCGTGCAGACCATCCATGCGGGCATCGAGTCCTACGCCGCCGACCACGACGGGCAGTTCCCGCCGGCCGGGGAGGTCAACGCGGTGGGCATGCGCGCGTACATCCCGGCCTGGCCGGTCAACCCCTACAACAATCTGCCGATGGCCGACGGCGGCGGCGCGGGCAACTACCGCTACGACGTCAGCGCGGACGGCGGCGTCTACAAGCTCACCGGCTACGGCAGCGACGGCCAGGTCGTGATCGACCTCAGCGGAGGCTCCGGCCAGTCGGTCTGAGGGGCCGCGGCCCAGCCGCCGGCCGGCCGGCGTGCCAGCCCGAAGGACTTCAGGCGCGCCGGCCTCAGGCGCGCCGCCGCATCAGCAGCGCCACGGCGGCCAGCACGATGCCGACGGCCCCCACGGCGATGCCCACGTACCCGAGCGTCGTCGCGGACGAGACCTGGCTCTCCATATCCGCCACCTCGGCCGCCGCCGCCATCCGCGGCAGTTCCTTGTCGAGCCGCTCGGCCACCTGGTCGGTCGCCGGGACCTTGACCGGGAACTGCACCGCCGACGCGTCCTCCACCGGTGAGAACGTCTTCGGAGAGCTCGTCACCTTGAGGTCCACCTTGGCGCCCTCCACGGTGCCGGTGACGTGGAACGTGTAGTCGCCCGGGGCGGTCGGGATCACCAGCGCGGCGTACTCGCCCGGGGTGCCCGTGCCGTAGTCCGGGTCGTAGGTCGGCGTCAGGGCGAACTCCTGCTCCTGGTCGCCGTAGGTGACCGTGGTCGTCAGCCTGGCGCCGGGGTCGTTGACCGGGTCGCCGTCGGCCTTGTGCGTGACGATGAGCTGGATGGTGTTCAGCTGCCCCTGGTAGGCCGGCTCCGTGCCCCATCCGAGCTCGAGATTCACCCCTCCGGCGGACGCCGTCTCGTGCGCGAGCACAGGGGCCGCGAGGACGCCGAGCAGGACGAGCATCAGGGCGGTGGTCAGGACCGCCGTCGCGGAACGTCTCATGTTCCCTCCCTTGCGTGACGACCCGTGCCGGCGGGTCGAGGCGAACCTGCCCGGGGCGGCGCCGGTCGAAACGGGCGGCGGCCTGGAGCCGCGCGGTCTCCCCGCCGGCGCCGGCGGCCTCAGGGAGAGGACGCCGCCGGGACGGTGAGCTCGAGCGGGACCACCGAGCCCTTGGCCTCCTCCTGGATGGCGACGTCGACCTGCCAGCGGCCGGCCACGGAGAAGTCCAGGCCGCCGCCGGTCCAGCTGCCGTCGGGAGCCTTGGTCAATTCCACCGTCACGGGCGCGACCGACGGGCGCGCGGGCAGCGCACACTTCAGGCTCACGGCGGTGACGGTCTCGAGCGGGTCGCCGGTGTCGTAGTCGTCCGCCCAGAGCACGTAGTCGTTGCGGCCGGCGACCCCCGGGGTGAGCGTGAGTTCCACGCGCACGGAGGTGGCGTAGTCGCTGCCGGAGGCGGAGATCTGGCCGGTGGAGCCGCCGCTCGTCGCGGGGTCGGCCGCGGCGAGGCGCGCCGGCACCACCCCGCTGAGCACGGCCGTCACGGCGAGGACGGCGAGCGCCACGCCGAGCTCGCCGCGTGAGGTGAGGCCGAAGCGCCGGTCCGCCGCGCCGCCCGAGGCGGCGCGCACCCCCGGCGCCCAGAAGAAATGGTTGAGGGCGCCGAGCCCGACGAGCCCGGCGACCAGCGCGATCTTGACCAGCAGCGTGATGCCGTAGCGCGTGTCGTAGAAGCCGCTCACCGAGCCCACCTCCGCGGCCGCGCGCGCGAGGCCCGTCAGCAGCACGACGCCGAGCACGGCCGTCGCCAGGCGCGTGAAGACACCGACCGCCGCCCCCCGCTCCGCGGCATCCCGGCCGCGGAACCCGAGCAGCAGCCAGAAGAGCCCGCCGACCCAGACGCCGATCGCCGTCATGTGCACCCACTGGGCGAGCAGGTTCAGCCACTGGAACGACGACGGGGACGCCGCGTGGCCAGCCAGGACGTGCAGGAGGACCGCCGCGGCGCCGGCTCCCCCGAGGAGCCAGAGGCTCCAGCGGGCCGGCCACAGGTCGGCGAGGACGACGGCGCCGATGCACAGGACGAGGGCGACGCCGAGCCCCAGCAGCAGCAGCCCCTGACGCATGACGAACAGCGGCAGCAGGCTCGGCGCCCCGATCAGCACCTTCTGCGACCACACCATGGCGACGAGACCTGCGACGGCCACGGCGGCGGCGGCGCGCAGCACGGTGACGCCGCCGCGGGGCAGCCGGCCGCCGTAGACGATCAGGCTGGTGGTCGCGGCGCCGACGAGCAGGGCGAGGCCTGCGTAGAGCAGCCAGCGACCCAGACCGGCGAGCGCGGTGGCCCACGGCGAGGTGTGCAGCAGTTCGACGACGATGGCGCTGTCGGGCGCGGGCTGCTCGCCGACACCGAAGGCGAACGCGCCGGACTCCACGTGGCCGTCCACGCTCGAGACCACGCGCCAGTTGACCGTGTAGACGCCGTCGGCCAGCGGCTCGGACGGCGTCACCTGCAGCGCGGTGGACGCGCCCGGCGCGACCTGCGGCGCGGACATGCCGGGCACCGCCGCGCCTTGGGCGTCGAGGACCCGGATCAGCGAGAGCTCGGCGTCCGGGGCCTCGGAGAACGTGAGCACGATCTGCCGCGGCGAGACGGGGACGGACGCATCCGCGGCGGGGTCGGAGCTCTCGAGCGCAGAGTGCGCGGCGGCGGCTGCCGGCAGGGCCGCCGCGCCCACCGCCGCCGCGAACAGCAGGAACGCCAGCACGCCGGCCGGCGGCACGCGCCGCCGCCTCAGCCGCCGTCCCAGCCCGCGCCTCACGCTGCGCCTCCGGGGCTCAGAGGAGGTAGACGACGACGAACACGACCACCCACACGGCGTCGACGAAGTGCCAGTAGTAGGTGCCGCCGTCCACCAGCCCGGAGGTGCCGGGCGTGGGCTCCGGCAGGTCCCGTTCTCCGGGCCGCCGGCGCAGCTCGCGGCGCGCGCGGAAGAGGAGGTAGACGAGCGCCAGGATGCCGCACAGGACGTGGAAGCCGTGGAAGCCCGTGAGCACGTAGAACGAGGAGGCGATGATCGAGTCGCTGAGGCCGAACCCGGCGTGCCAGTACTCCCAGGCCTGGCCGCCGAGGAAGATCACGCCCAGCACGATGGTGAGCACGAGCAGGAAGAAGAAGCCGCCCTTGCGCCGCGCTCGGTAGGCCGTCTGCGCGTAGTGCGCGGTGACGCCGCTGGCGAAGAGGATGACGGTGTTGATGAGCGGCAGCGTGATCTCCACGCCGCTGCCGCCGCCGAACACCGAGTTGTGGATGCGCAGGTGGATCACCGCCGCGATGAGCGAGGCGAAGAACACCGACTCGGAGCCGATGAAGGCCAGCGTGCCGAGGCCGATGAAGGAGAAGCGGTGCTCGGCGTCCGGCGTCGGCGGCGGCGTCGGGTCGATCTCCGTCCAGCGCCCGTTCATCCACACGGCGAGTGTGATCAGGATGAGCGCGGTGCCGACGATGAACACCAGTGGCACGCCCAGCAGGCCGATGCCGAGGATGAGGATCCCGAAGGCCACCCAGAACGGCGTGATCGTGCGCTGCTCCGGCTCCGCCGGGACGTCCACCCAGGCGATCTCCTCGACACGCCCGCCCTCGTCCTCGTACCCGTTCTCCGCGTCCCAGAGCGGCCGGTCGCTGCGGATCTCCGGCAGGCGGGCGAAGTTGCCGTGCTGAGGCGGTGAGGTGGTCGCCCACTCGAGCGTCCAGGCCCGCCACGGGTTCTCGCCGGCCGGCTCGCCGGAGCGCAGGCTCCTGATGATGTTGACGAAGAGCAGCACGAACCCGAGGGCGAGGATGTAGCCGCCGATGGACGAGACCAGGTTCAACTCGTTCCAGCCGACGTCCGGCGCGTAGGTGTACACCCTCCGCGGCATGCCCATGATCCCGAGCGCGTACAGAGGGAAGAAGGTGAGCGCGAAGCCGAAGGCGGTGAGCCAGAACTGCGCCTTGCCGATGCGCTCGGAGAGGAACCGGCCGGTCATCTTGGGGAACCAGTAGTAGATGCCGGCGAAGGCCGCGAACACCGTGCCGGCCAGCAGCACGTTGTGGAAGTGGGCGACGACGTAGTAGGTGTCCGTCACCTGCCAGTCCCACGGCACCACGGCCAGCGTGACGCCGGTGATGCCGCCCACGGTGAACAGGGCGATGAGGCCGCAGGCGTAGAGCAGCGAGGTCGTGAAGCGCAGGGCGCCGCCCCACATCGTCGCCAGCCAGTTGAAGATCTTCACCCCCGTGGGGATCGCGATCAGCATGCTGGTGCCGGCCATGATCGTGTTGAAGAGGCTCGGCAGCCCCGCCGCGAACATGTGGTGCGCCCACACCAGGAACCCGAGGAGGCCGATCACGCCCAGCATCACGACCATGGAGCTGCGCCCGAACAGGGGCTTGCGCGAGAACGCCGGCACGACCTCGCTCATGATGCCGAAGGCCGGGAGGATGAGGATGTACACCTCCGGGTGGCCGAAGAACCAGAAGAGGTGCTGCCAGATGATCGGGTCGCCGCCGCCGGTCGGGTCGAAGAAGCTGGTGCCGAACTGGCGGTCGAGGTAGAGCAGCGCGAGCGCGGCGCTCAGGCTGGGGATGGCGAAGAGGATGAGGAACGAGTTGATGAAGGTGGCCACGGAGAAGATCGGCATCTGCCAGAGGCCCATGCCCTTGGCGCGGAAGCGCAGGCACGTGACGATGAAGTTGATGGAGCCGAGGATCGACGAGCCCCCGAGCAGCACCAGCGAGACGATCCAGAAGGTGACGCCGTCGTGCGGCGAGTACGCCTTGAGCGTCAGCGGCGCGTAGCTGAACCAGCCCGTGTCCAGCGCGCCGCCGAAGAGGAAGCTGGCGTACAGGACGAGCCCGCCGAACAGCAGCAGCCAGTAGCTGAGTGCGTTGGCGCGCGGGAACGCCATGTCGCGCGCGCCGATCTGCAGCGGGACCAGGTAGTTGGCGAGGCCGATGAGGATCGGCATGCCGAAGAGGAACACCATCGTCGTGCCGTGCATGGAGAAGATCTCGTTGTACGTCTGCGGCGAGAGCAGCCCCATCTCCGGCTTGATGAGCTGCGTGCGCATGAGCATCGCGAAGATCACAGCGATGAGGAAGAACACCAGCGCCGTGCCGATGTACATGAGACCGATCTTCTTGTGGTCCGTCGTGGTGAGCCAGGCGCCGAGGCCGCCGCGCTCGGCGTGGGCGGCGGCCGGCGAGTTCGCCGCACCGGTGAGCGGCGCCCCTGCGGCGCCCCGGTCGATGGCCCGCCGGAGGCTCACTTGAGCTCTCCGAGGTAGGCGGTCAGCTGCTGCTGCTGCACCAGCGGCAGCGGCACGTTGGGCATGTTGCTGTCGGGCTTGACGGCCTGCGTGTCCTGGATCCAGCGCAACAGGTTCTCGGGCGTGTTGCGCAGCGTGTAGGCGCCGATGCCCCTGCGGCTGCCGAAGTGCGTGAGGTCCGGCCCGAAGGTGCCCTTGAGCGTCGTGCCGCGGATGGCGTGGCAGCTGCCGCAGCCCACGCTGGCGATGACCTTCTCGCCGGCGACGGCCTCAGGGCCCGTCGCCTTGGCCGCCGGCTGCTGCTGCCGCTCGACCCAGGCGGTGTACTCCTCCGGCTCCACGACCACGAACAGGAAGCGCATCTTGCCGTGCTGGACCCCGCAGAACTCGGAGCACTCGCCGAGGTACTCACCGGTCTTGAGGGGTACGAAGCGGACGTGGTTCACGTGCCCCGGGATCATGTCGGTCTTGCCGCCCATCTGCGGCACCCAGAACGAGTGGATCACGTCGGCGGACTCAACGTCGATGTAGATCGGGCGGCCCACCGGCGCGTAGATCTCGTTGGGCGACTTGAAGCCCAGGTCCTTGTAGTCGAAGTCCCACCACCACTGCCGGCCTATCGCCGTGAACTGCGCGCCCTTGGCCGGCATGTCGATGCGGTTGGTGATCACGACGGTCAGGATGAACAGCACGGTGACGATCACCGCGGGGATGGCCGTCCAGACGATCTCGATGCGCAGGTTGCCCTTGGTCTGCGAGGCGTCCTGCTCGCGCCTCCCTTTGCCCGTGACGATGACGAAGAAGAGGATGCCCCAGACGGTGATCAGGACGAAGGCGAGGATGCCGAAGATCCACTTGGCCAGCGTGACGATCTCGTTGCCGGCCGAGCCCTCCGAGCGCAGGATGTCCGGCGAGTCGCAGCCGCCGAGGACCAGGGCGGCCAGCACCACGGCGAACGCGCCGGCGGCCACGGCCGGCCCCCGCGACACGCGACGCTCCTCCTTGACGCTCCCGGGCACTTCTCCCCCTCGTCCGGTGCCGCCCCTGCGGCGCTGCGCGCCTATCATCCCACGAATCGACGGCGATGCGGCAATGACCGCCGCAGCCGGGTCATCTGGCGGGGCGCCGCAGGTCCACCTACTAGAATGGCGGCCATGGACTACCTCAGGGCGGCGCAGCCGCGTATCGTCGCGCTCTTCCTCGTCACCGTGCTGGCCGCGATGCTGCTCTGCGGCAGCCCGGCCGCGTGGCGCGCGCTCGTGGTGCTCGCGGCCACCGCGCTCACCGTCGGCGGCGCGGCCCTGCTCAACAACGTCATCGAGCGCGACGTGGACCGGAGCATGGCGCGGACGCGCCGGCGCCCCACGGCCTCCGGCCGTCTCGCGCCGGCGCGCGGCGCGCTCGCCGGCCTGGCCGCCGTGGCCGCCGGGGCCGCTGCACTCTGGGCCGTCGCCGGCGGCCTCGCCGCCGTCTTCGCGCTGCTCGGCGCCTTTTACTACGTGGTGGTCTACACGCTGCTGCTCAAGCCGCGCACCGCGCTGAGCGCCGTGCCCGGCGGGGTGGCCGGCGTCTTCCCCGCCCTGATCGGCTGGGCGGCGACCGGCGCGGCCTGGTCCGGCGCGATCCTCTTCCTCTGCGTGCTCATCCCGGTCTGGTCGCCGCCGCACTCGTGGGCGCTCACGCTCGCCCTCGGCGACGATTACCGCGCCTCGGGCATCCCCACGCCGCCCGCGCGCTACGGCGAGGAGGCCACCCGCCGCCTGATCGCCGGCTTCGTCGCCGTGCTGACGGTGGTGCTGGCGGCGCCGCTCGTCGCCGGCCTCTTCGGCGCCGTCTACGCGGCCGGCGCAGTCGCCGCCGCCGTGGTGCTGTGGGCGTTCACCGCGCGCCTGCTCGGGCGGCCGGCGGGCGGCGCCGCGTGGGCGCTCTTCAAGGCGACGGGGCCGTGCCTCGCGCTCGTGCTGGCGGCGGCCGTCGCCGACCAGCTCCTCTGAGCGGCCGGCCGCGACGGCCGCGGCGTTCAGCGCACCGTCGACGCCCACCGCCGGGCCCCGCCGCGAAGCAGCGCGTAGGTCACGACCGCCACGACCGGCGGCAGCACGATGGTCAGCCACTGGAGGACCTCGAGGAGCCAGGGCTGTGACCAGCCGTACGCGAACGCGAAGACGTCGTTGCCGCCGGCCACCAGCAGCAGCGAGAGGAACGTGATGAACCCGGCCGCCAGCGCGGTGCGCGCGGGGTGCTGGCCGGGCAGCAGCAGCACGTTGTGGAAGGCGCCGTCCCGGTTCGCGACCCAGTCGATCCACGGCACCAGGAACAGCGGCGTGAAGATGAGGCCCGGCAGCACCACCGCCGGCCAGAACAGCGCCGGGATGAGCAGGCCGCCGATCTGGATGTCCCAGCCGGGCATCATGCGCACCCCGCCCTCGAGCCAGCCCATGTACCAGTCCGGCTGCGCCGCCGTGGTCGCGTCCCAGGCGCGGTACGGGCCGTAGAGCCAGACGGGGTTGATCTGCACGAAGGCGGCGAAGGCGGTGCACACCCCGGCGACCAGCAGCAGGTAGCCGGTGGTGCGCAGCGCGTAGGCCGGCACCATCGGCGTGCCGACGATGACGCGGTCGCTGCGCCCCGGACCCGGGAACTGCGTGTGCCGCTGCAGCCAGAGCAGCCCCAGGTGCGCGCCCAGCAGGCCGCCGATCGCCGCCGGCAGCAGGAAGATGTGCACCGGGTACACGCGGGCGATCAACCCGCCGGACGGGAACTCGCCGCCGAACAGCAGCGTCGCCAACGCCGGGCCGACGAACGGGATCGACTCCGTGATCGCGAACGAGATGCGCAGGCCGGTGCCCGAGAGCAGGTCGTCCGGCAGCGAGTAGCCCATGAGCCCGTTCATGCCGACGAGGAGCACCAGGCTGAGGCCGATCAGCCAGTTGATGCGCCTCGGCCTCCGGTACGCGGCCGTCACGAACATGCGGATCATGTGGATGATGAGGGCGCCGACGAAGACCAGCGCCGCCCAGTGGTGCAGCTGTCGCATGAGCAGGCCGGCGGGCACGTCCAGGCTCAGCTGCAGCACCGAGTCGTAGGCGATGGACATCTCGGCGCCCGCGAGCGGCTCGTAGGAGCCCTCGTAGATCACCGGCGCCTCCGACGCCTGGAAGAAGAGCGCGAGGAAGATCCCGGTCGCGACCAGGATGACGAAGCAGTACATGGCGATCTCGCCGAGGAAGAACGCCCAGCTGTCCGGGAAGATGTGGCGCAGCTCCTCGCGCAGCAGGCGGCTGCCGCCGAGGTTGGTGTGCAGCCAGCGCCCCGCCGGGCGCAGCGGAGAGGTGCGCACCCCGAACGCCTTGCCCAGTCCCCGCTTGAGGTCGTGATTGCTCATACAGCGTTCCAGAAGCCGGGGCCGATGGGCTCGGTGAAGTCACTCTGCGCGTACAGCACGCCCTCGTCGTCGATGGCCAGCGGCAGTTGCGGCAGCGGGCGGCTCGCCGGGCCGCTGGTGGGCGCGGCGCCGTTGAGGACGTCGAACGTCGACTGGTGGCACGGGCACAGCAGCAACTGGTCCACGTCGGCGTACTGGGCCACGGAGCAGCCGGCGTGGGTGCAGACGCGCGAGTAGGCGACGAAGTCCTCGGGGCTCCACGTCTCGCGCCCGGGCTGAGGGGTGAACTCACCGTTCACGAAGTGCAGCAGGACGATCTGGGAGTCGGCCCGCTCCAGGTGGTCGCCGTCCTCGGGGAAGGCGACGAGGAACCCGCCGCTCGCGAGCACGTCCCGGGTGACGGGCTCTCCCTCGGAGTCCACCAGCCGGCGGCCCTTGCGCCAGCCCGTGGTGCGGAGGCTGTCGCCCGGCAAGGGGCCGAGCGCGCCGAGCAGCACCACCTGGCTGAGCGCGAACACGCCGATGCCGAGCACGAGCGCCTTGCTGAGGAAGCTCCTCCTCGTGATGACCGACGCGTGCTCGTCGAGCTGGGTGGCCAGCGCGGCTCCACCCTCGGGGTCGTCGGGCGGCACGGGGTACCGGCCCGCGATGACGTGGTCGTCGGCCAGGTCGCGACCCCAGTACGCGAGCGCGAGACCCAGGCCGAGAAGGGCCAGGGCGAGCGAGCCGCCGAGCCAGGCGTTACTCGCGCCGATCACGAAGCAGACGGCGAAGGAGACCGCGCCGGCGATGGCGGCGACGATGCCGAGCCCGACGGGCCAGGTGGTCACGCGCGGGGGTGTCACGGGACGGCCTTTCGCGAGCGCCAGGCGAGCCAGACGGAGATGAGGATGAGGAGGAGCAGCGCGACGGCGCCGGCGGCGCCCTCGGGGACCGGCCCGAGATACCCCAGCCCGAACCCGCCCGGCGAGGGCGGGTCGTCGATCACCTGCACGTACAGCGCGACGGACGCCTGCTGGCGCACGTCGAGGGTGTTGCCGGCGAACGACGGCATGTTGCCGCGCCCGAGGATCATCGCCGCGATCGCCTCGGCGGGCGGGTACTGGCGGATGTTGGGCGCGTTGTTGAGGGACGGCATCGCGCCGCCGCTGCCGATGGCGCTGTGGCAGCCGGAGCAGTAGACACGGAAGAGGTCGCCGCCCGGCGTGACCTGCGCGGTCCGGGCCTCCGGATCGGAGAGCTCGCCGGCGACGAAGTCGGACACGGCGTCCACGTCCGCGTCGCTCAGGACCCCGGCGAACGCCGGCATGCTGATGCCGCCCTCCACGACCATCGGCCCGACCAGGCTGGCGAAGGCCGCCGCCGCCAGGGGAGGACCGACGAGGCCCTCGCCGCGGGCGCCGTGGCAGCCGGAGCAGTTCTCGCCGTAGACCCTCCCGCCGGTACCCGGCGGATAGGTGGACGACGGCACCGGCTGCGGCGTCGCCGCCGGTGTGAACGATCCGGAGCCCTGCGGAGGCAGGACCTCGGCGGGCGGCGACTGGAGCGGCGGGGGGGCGGAGGCCGCGGCGGCGGATACGGAGACGCCGGCCGCGGCGAAGGCCACGCAGGCGAGCACGGCGGCGACCAGCGCGAGGACGAGCAACGCCGGCGCGGGCCACGACAGGCCGGGTTCTCGGCCCCACATCGGCGGCTGGACCGGCGGTCGGCTCACTCCCCTGGACTCCCCTCTCTTCGCCCCGGCTGCGCTTTCACCGCACAGGGTACAGCATGAGTCGACGAGACGGCGTCGACGATGATTGCATGGACACAGGCGACTACGCTTGATACTGATTGTTCTCTACCATGGGAACGTGGTGACGTAAAGGACGTCGACGGGGTCCCTACGGGGCGCGATGGGGGTGGGCGTGAGCGGAGGCCTTTTGGCTGTGGAGGTGTGGCCGGCGGCGCTGTACGCGGCCCTCGTGCTCGTCGTCGCGGCGCTGATCCTCACGCTCTCGTGGCTGCTCGGCGGACGGCGCTACCACGGGCCCGAGACGGAGCCGTACGAGTCCGGCATCAAGCCGGCGGGGCCGCTGCCGCGCCGGCTCTCGGTCGAGTTCTACCAGGTCGCCCTCTTCTTCGTGATCTTCGACCTGGAGGCCGTGTTCATCCTCACCTGGGCGGTCGCGGCGCGCAGCCTCGGCTGGCTCGGCTACCTGGAGTTGCTCGTCTTCGTCCTGCTGCTCTTCGCCGGCCTCGTGTACCTGTGGCGGGTCGGCGGGCTCGACTGGGGGGCCGCGGGCCGGCGTCGCAGGACGGCGCACGCCGCCGGCCGCAAGGCGCCCGCCGCGGGTGACGGCGCGGGGGGCGCCCGGTGAAGCCTCGCCGGGGACCCGACCCGTCGCGGACCGCCCGGGCGCTCGGGCGGCTGCTCGACGTCGAGGGCGCGCCGCCGGGCGACGCCGACATCCCGGTCGTCACTTCCAGTCTCGAGCGCCTGGTCGCCTGGGGACGCAAGAACTCCCTGTGGCCGTTCGGGTTCGGCCTCAGCTGCTGCTTCGTCGAGATGGCGACCAGCCTCACGGCCCGCTACGACATCGCCCGCTACGGCGCCGAGGTGCTGCGCATCTCGCCGCGGGAGGCGGACGTCATGATCGTCGCGGGCACGGTGTTCAAGAAGATGGCGCCGGTCGTCGTGCAGCTGCACCGGCAGATGATGGAGCCTCGCTGGGTCATCTCCATGGGCTCCTGCGCCAACTCCGGCGGCATGTTCGACGTGTACAGCGTCGTGCAGGGCGTGGACTCGTTCCTGCCCGTCGACGTGTACATCCAGGGCTGCCCGCCGCCGCCCACCTCGCTCATGGAGGGCCTGCTGCTCCTGCAGGCCCAGGTCTCGATCGAGAAGCGCCCGCTCAGCTGGGTGGTCGGCGAGCAGGGCGTGGTGAAGCCGCGCGGGATCTCGCTGCGCGACCTGCGCCACGACGACGTGGTGGCGACCGACAAGCTCCGGCCCCCGGACGAGATGTGATGGACGACGCGAAGCAACTGCCGGGCGACCAGCAACCGGAGCGCGAGGATACGCGCGAAGAGGTGCTCGACGAGGCGCGTGCGGAACACGCCGAGCCCGTCGCCGGCGCCCCCCAGCCGAGCCAGTGGCCGCCGCGCGCGGCCGGCGGAGGCGAAGCCCCGCCGCCGGCCGTGCTGCGCGAGCTGCGCGAGCGGTTCCCGGACGTGCCGCTGACGGAGCAGCCGACCGCCGACGGTATCCCGACCGCGTGGGTGCCGCCCGGGGACGCCCTCGCGGTGCTGCGCTACCTCGGGCGCGACGCCGCCGAGCCGTTCGCGATGCTCTACGACCTCGGCGGCGTCGACGAGCGTTCGCGGCTCCACCGCGAGGGCCAGCCCGACGCCGCCTTCAGCGTCTTCTACCACCTCGTCTCCTACGGGCGGAACGCCGACGTGCGGCTCAAGGTGGCGCTGCCGGAGGAGTCGCCGCACGTCGACTCGGCGGCCGGCGTGTGGCCCGCCGCCGACTGGTACGAGCGCGAGCTCTGGGACATGTTCGGCGTCGGCGTCGCCGGCCACCCGCGTCTCAAGCGTCTCCTCATGCCGCCGTGGTGGGACGGGCACCCGCTGCGCAAGGAGCACCCGTCCCGCGGCACCGAGTACGGCCCCTTCGACATGCCGGACTCCCTGGTCGACGCCTGGCAGGAGGAGCTCCGCTTCAAGCCGGAGGAGTGGGGCCTGCCGGGCACCGAGGACGACCCCACGCTCATGTACCTCAACATCGGCCCGCAGCACGGCGCCACGCACGGGCCGTTCCGCGTGATCGTCGGCCTGCGCGACGAGGAGATCGTCCACCTCGTCCCCGACATCGGCTACCACCACCGCGGCTCGGAGAAGCTGGCCGAGCGCCAGAGCTGGCACACCTTCATCCCCTACACCGATCGCGTGGACTACCTGGGCGGCGTGACCAACAACCTGCCCTACGTGCTCTCGGTCGAGAAGCTCTGCGGCATCGAGGTGCCGGACAGGGCGCAGCTCATCCGCGTGCTGCTCTGCGAGGCCTACCGCATCGCCAGCCACCTCGTCTTCTACGGCACGTTCGGCCAGGACATCGGCGCGCTCTCGCCGGTCTTCTACATGTTCGAGGACAGGGAGATCCTCTTCGACGACGTCATCGAGCCCATCACCGGCGGGCGCATGCATCCCAGCTGGTTCCGCATCGGCGGCGTCGCGGAGGACCTTCCCGAGGGGTGGCGGCAGCGCGTGCTCGACTACTGCGACTACCTGCCGGCGCGCCTCGACGAGTACGACCGGCTGCTGATGGACAACCGGATCCTGAAGGCGCGGACGGTGGGGGTCGCGCCGATCTCCGTGGACGACGCCGTCGCCTGGGGGCTGACCGGCCCGATGCTCCGGGCGGCCGGTCTGCCCTGGGACTGGCGCAAGCAGCGCCCGTACAGCCACTACGACTGGTTCGACTTCGACGTGCCCGTCGGGACCACCGGCGACGCCTACGACCGCGCCGCCGTGCACGTCGAGGAGATGCGCCAGAGCCTGCGCATCATGCGCCAGGTCGTGGAGGCCATGCCCGACGGGCCGTACAAGGCGTACCACCCGCTGGCGACGCCGCCGATGAAGCAGCCGCACACGATGCACGACATCGAGTCGCTCATCACCCACTTCCTGGGCGTCACCTGGGGGCCGGTGGTGCCGCCCGGAGAGGCGAGCGTCTATACGGAGGGCACCAAGGGCCAGTACAGCTACTACACCATCAGCGACGGCGGCAACTCGGCGTACCGGACCAGGATCCGCACCGCGTCGTTCCCGCACCTGCAGGTCCTGCCGCTGCTCTGCACGGGCTACGAGATCGCCGACCTCGTGACCGTGCTCGGCAGCATCGACTTCGTCATGGCGGACGTGGACCGATGAGCGGTATATCCGGTGTACCTCCGGCGCACCGCCAGTTGACTCGGCTACGCGGGTCAATGCCTACGGCGTCCCGCTCGTGTACGCCGGAAGAGTGGGCGTCATGAGCCTCTCCGACGAAGAGACCCGCCAGCTGGACGCCATCCTCGGGCACTACCCGGACCGGCGGGCGGCCGCCGCGACGGCGATGCGCATCGTGCAGGCGCGGCGGCGCTGGCTCTCGGACGAAGCGCTGGCGGACCTCGGCGAGTACCTCGGGGTGACGGTCGCGGAGCTCGACTCCATCGCGACCTTCGGCAACATGGTGTTCCGCAAGCCGGTGGGCCGCCACATCGTGCTCGTCTGCGACAGCTTCGCCTGCTGGAGCCTGGGCTACGCCGAGCTGCGCGCCGCCGTGGAGGCGGAGCTCGGCGTCGGCATGGGGCAGACGACGGAGGACGGCCGCTTCACGCTGCTGCCGATCGTCTGCCTCGGCGCCTGCGACCGCGGCCCGGCCATGATGGTGGACGATGAGCTGCACGGCCCGGTGGCGCCGGCCGACGTGGCCGGCATCCTCGGGGGGTACGCGTGACCAGCCGGCCGGGACTCCCGGGCTACCCGGCCGACGACAGGCCGCTGACGCGCGCCATGCGCGCCGACGGCCTGCCCGCGACGATCGACGACTACATCGCCGCCGGCGGTTACGAGGGCCTCCGGCGGGCGCTCGAGGGCCTGCGGCCGCCCGAGGTCACCACCATGGTGACCGAGTCGGGCCTGCGCGGCCGCGGCGGCGCCGGCTACTCCACCGGCCGCAAGTGGAGCACGATGCCGCTCGGCGCGGACGCGCCGCACCCCAAGTACATCGTCTGCAACGGGGACGAGATGGAGCCGGGCAGCTTCAAGGACCGGTTCCTCCTGGAGCGCAACCCCCACCTGCTGCTGGAGGGCATGCTGCTCGCGGGCTTCGCCACCGAGTCGGACGAGGGCTACATCTTCCTGCGCCAGCAGTACGACACGGCGGTGGTCGCGATCGAGCACGCGATCGCCGAGGCCCGCGAGCGCGGCTACCTCGGCAAGGACGTGCTCGGTTCCGGCTTCCCCTTCGACATCGAGCTGCACGTGAGCATCGGCCGCTACATCTGCGGCGAGGCCTCCGCGATGCTGAACGCGCTGGAGAGCCAGCGCGCCAACCCGCGCGCCCGGCCGCCGCACATGACCGGCGCGGGCCTCTTCTCGCGGCCGACGGTCGTCAACAACGTCGAGACCTACATGGCCGTGCCCGGCATCGTGCGGCACGGCCCGGACTGGTGGAAGGGCCTCTCCGTCACGGACGAGGGCGGCACCAAGATCTTCGGCGTCGCCGGCCGCGTGGCCAGGCCCGGCTGCGTCGAGCTCCCGATGGGCGTGCCGATGCGGGAGCTCATCGAGGTGCACGCCGGCGGCATGCTGTCCGGGTTCGCGCTGCGCGCCGTCAGCCCGGGCGGCGCCTCCACCTCGTTCGTCCCGGCCGCCCAGATCGACGTTCCCCTGGGGTTCTCCACCATGGACGAGGTGAAGAGCCGCCTCGGCACCGGGACCCTCGTCCTCCTCGACGACCAGACCTGCCCCGTCGGCATGACGCTCAACATGATGCAGTTCTTCGCCCAGGAGTCGTGCGGGTGGTGCACGCCCTGCCGCGAGGGCCTGCAGTGGATGGCCGCGCTGCTTGAGGACATCGAGTACGGCCGAGGCGAGCCGGGCGACACCGGCGTGCTCGCCGAGGGCGTCTGGTTCATGGATTCCGACAAGTGCTTCTGCGACCTGGCGCCGGGCGCCATGCAGCCGCTCGAGAGCGCGCTGCGCCTGTTCCCGGACGACTTCGCGCGCCACGTCGCCGAGGGCGGCTGCCGCTACCGGCGCCACGGCTCCGATGCGCCGGCGCTGCGGGGGACGACGTGGTGAGCGGCAACGGACAGCCGCCGAAGCTCGTCACCGTCATCATCGACGGCGCCGAGTACCAGGCCGAAGAGGGCCGCAACATGCTCGACGTCGCTCTCGCCCTGGGCTTCGACCTGCCCTTCTTCTGCTGGCACCCCGTGCTGGGGTCCATCGGCGCCTGCCGCCAGTGCGCCGTGCGCCTCTACTGGACCGACCGCGAGGGCAGGGAGAAGAGCGAGATCGCCATGGCCTGCATGACCGAGGCGCAAGAGGGCACGAGGATGGACATCTTCGACGAGGAGGCCATCCGCTTCCGCGCCGAGATGATCGAGCTCATGATGCTCAGCCACCCGCACGACTGCCCGGTCTGCGACGAGGGCGGCGAGTGCCACCTGCAGGACATGACCGTCATGACGGGGCACAGCTACCGCCGCTACCGCGGCCGCAAGCGGACCTTCGAGAACCAGGATCTCGGCCCGTTCGTGACCCACGAGCTCAACCGCTGCATCACCTGCTACCGCTGCACGCGCTTCTACAACGACTACGCCGGCGGCCGCGACTTCGGCGTGTTCGGCCTCCGCAACCAGGTGTACTTCGGGCGCGCCGAGAGCGGCACCCTGGAGAGCGAGTTCAGCGGCAACCTCATCGAGGTCTGCCCCACCGGCGTGTTCGACGACAAGCCGTTCTCGCGCCGCTACTCGCGCAAATGGGACCTGCAGACGTCGCCGTCGGTGTGCCCGGACTGCGGGCTGGGCTGCACCACGACGCTCTCGGCGCGCTACGGCGAGCTGCGCCGGGTCCAGGGGCGCTTCAACCGCGACGTCAACAAGATGTTCCTCTGCGACCGCGGCCGCTTCGGCTTCGAGTTCGTCAACGCGCCGGAGCGGGTGCGCACGGCCCGGATCGGGCCCGGGCTGCTCCCGCCGCAGACGATGATGGGGCCGGCCATCGAGGAGCCGGCCGGCGCGGAGGCAGCGCAGGCGGAGCCGCAGCCGATCGCCGATGCGCCGACGGAAGAGGGCGCGCGCCTGCAGGCTGAGGCGCACGCCGCGGCGGCGCCGGAAGGGCAGGGCGGCCAGGCCGCAGGCACGGCCGCCCTCCTCGGAGAGCTGGCGCTCGACGCCGCGGCGGGCCTGCTGCGCGGCCGCCGCGCCGTGGGCATCGGCTCGCCGCGCGCCTCGCTGGAGGCCAACTACGCGCTGCGCGCGCTCGTCGGCCCCAGCAGGTTCTTCCGGGGCATGTCCGACACCGACGACCGCCTGGTCGGCGCCGTGCTCGAGATCGCCGCCGACCCGCGCCTGCGGCTGGGGTCGGCGGCCGACGTCCACGGCGCCGACGCCGTGCTCGTCCTCGGCGAGGACCTCACCAACACGGCGCCGATGCTCGACCTCACCATCCGCACGTGGCTGCACCTGCGCCCCAACGAGGTGGAGGAGCGCAACCACATCCGTCGCTGGAACGACGCCGGCATCACGCGCATCAAGCGCCGCGAGCCGAGCGCGCTCTGGATCGCGACCACGCACGCGACCAAGCTGGACGAGGTCGCCGCCGAGACGCAGCGGGCGGCGCCCGACGACCTGGTGCGCCTGGCGCTCGCGCTCGCGCACGAGGTCGACGCCGAGGCGCCGGCCGTCCCCGGCCTCGGCGACGACGAGGCCGAGCTGGTGCGCCGCTGGGCGGCGGCGCTCACCGCCGGCTCGGCGCCCCTGGTCGTCGCCGGCTGCTCGAGCGGGTCGGCCGAGCTGCTCCGCGCCTCGGCGCAGCTCGCCGCGGCACTCCACCGTGCCGCGCGCGGAGAGAGCGTCACCGAGGAGCGCGCGACGCTCGTCCTCACCGTCCCGGAGCCCGACAGCGTGGGCCTGCGCATGCTCGGAGGAGGCACGCTCGTGCAGGCGCTGGCCGCCGTCGCGCGCGGAGAGAGCGAGGTCGTCGTGGTGCTCGACGACGACCTCGACCGGCGTGCCCCCGCACTGCTCGTCGACGACCTGCTGCGCCGCGAGGTGCCCGTGGTCGCGCTGGCGGCGCTGGAGGACCGCCTGACCGCCACGGCCGCCGTGGTGCTGCCGGCGGCGACGTTCGCGGAGGAGACCGGGACCTGGGTGAGCCACGAGGGCAGGGCGCAGCGCTACTTCGCCGCCCTGCCGCCGGCGGACGGCGTGCGCCCGTCCTGGCGCTGGCTGCGTGAGCTGCTCGTGCGGCTCGGGCGCCGCGAGGCGCGCGGCTGGACGACGCCGGACGACGTGCTGGCCGCGCTCGAGATGGAGCTGCCGGCGTTCCGCGGCGCAGGCGCCGCCGCGCCGGCCGCCTCGTGGCGGCGTGACGGCCGCAAGGTCGCCCGCCAGCCGCTGCGCTGGAGCGGGCGCACCGCCGTCGACGCCGGCCGCACCGTGTTCGAGCCCGGGCCGGCGCCCGACGCGGACTCGGCGCTCGCGTTCTCGCTCGAGGGCCTGCAGCCGCCGGCATCACCGGACGAGCTCCGCGTCCGCACCTGGTGGCCGGGCTGGAACTCGGGCAACGGCCTGCACAAGTTCGGCGAGGAGCTCACGGCCGTCGGCCCGGCCAGGCCGTCCGGCGTCCGCCTGCTCGACGGCGCCGCCGGCCACGAGCTGCCGCCGGTCCCGGCGCCGGCGCGGTTCGCGGCGCGCGACGGCGAGGCGGTGCTCGTCGCGCTGCACCACATCTACGGCTCCGAGCAGCTCAGCATGTACACACCGGGCATCCGCGAGCGGGCGCCGGCGCCCTTCATCGGCCTCAACGAGGAGGACGCCGAGCGGCTCGCGGTGCGCGACGGCGACCTGCTCGAGCTCTGGCTGCCCTGGATGGACACGCGCGCGCCCTTCGCGCTGGTGCCGTCGCTGGTGACGGGCACGGCCGCGGTGCCCGTCGGACTCCCCGGCCTCCCGTACATCTCGTTGCCGGCGCGCGCGCGGCTCACGCGCGCGGAGGAGCAGTGATGGCCTGGTACTGGCAGCTGCTCGTCACCCTGCTCGTGCTGGTCGCCGTGCTGACCATCGCCGCCGGGCTCATCTGGTACGAGCGCCGGCTGCTCAGCCTCGTGCAGGACCGCTACGGCCCCAACCGCGTCGGCCCGGCGGGCCTGCTCCAGGTGCTGGCGGACACCTTCAAGATCCTCTTCAAGGAGGACTGGGTCCCGCCGTTCGCCGACAAGCGCGTGTTCGTGGTCGCGCCGTCCCTGGTGCTGATCACGGCGCTGCTCTCGTTCATCGTCGTGCCCGTCGCCGAGGGCTGGGTCGTCGCCGACCTCAACGTCGGGCTGCTCTTCGTGCTCGCGATGTCGTCGCTGGCCGTGTACAGCGTCGTGCTCGCCGGCTGGTCGTCGCGCAGCAAGTACTCCCTGGTCGGTGGCCTGCGCGCCGCCGCCCAGATGGTGAGCTACGAGGTCTTCATGGGCCTCTCGCTCGTCGGGGTGATCACGCTGGCGGGCTCCTTCAACCTCTCGGACATCGTCGAGGGACAGCAGCGCAGCGTCTACTACGTCTTCCCCCAGTTCATCGGCTTCGTCGTCTTCCTCGTCGCCGGCCTCGCCGAGACGCGCCGCATCCCCTTCGACCTCGTCGAGGCCGAGAGCGAGCTGGTCGCCGGCTACCACACCGAGTACTCGGGCATGAAGTTCGGCCTGTTCCTCGTCGGCGAGTACGTGGCGATCACGCTGGTCTCCGCGCTCATCGTCACCCTGTTCTTCGGCGGCTGGCTCGGCCCGTGGCTGCCCGACGTCGTCTGGTTCCTGCTCAAGACGTTCGTCTTCATCACGCTGTTCATCATCATCCGCGGCACGCTCCCGCGGCTGCGCTACGACCAGCTGATGGCGCTCGGCTGGAAGGCGATGCTGCCGCTCAGCCTCCTCAACCTCCTGATCACCGGAGCGATCGTCGTGGCGAGGGCCGGGTGATGAGATGACGAGCGACGGCACGCGGCAGTCGCGCCCGCCGGCGCCGGTGGAGACCCACCCGCCGCTGACCACGGACGTGGTCGTCACCGGCGGGCTGGCGCGCCGCGGCCAGCCGCTGCTGCCGCGGATCGGGCGCACCGTGTGGTCCACGCTCGTCGGCGTCGGCGTCGTGATCAGCCACGCCTGGCGCAGCCGCGACACCATCCAGTACCCGGAGGAGATGGTCTACCTGCCGCCGCGCTACCGCGGGCGCATCATCCTCTCGCGCGACCCGGACGGCGAGGAGCGCTGCGTCGCCTGTTACCTGTGCTCCGCGGCCTGCCCGGTGGACTGCATCGCCCTGCAGGCGACCACCGACGAGAACGGCCGCCGCTACCCCGAGTGGTTCCGCATCAACTTCTCGCGCTGCATCTTCTGCGGTTTCTGCGAGGACGCGTGCCCGACCTACGCCATCCAGCTCACCCCCGACGTGGAGATGAGCGAGTACGAGCGTTCCAGCATGGTGTACGAGAAGGAGGACCTGCTCATCTCGGGCCCCGGCAAGTACCACGAGCACGACTTCTACCGGGTGGCCGGCCTCGCCATCGGCGGCAAGGGCAAGGGCGAGGCCGAGAACGAGGCGCCACCCTCGGATGTGAGGGGTCTCCTGCCGTGACCGCGCTCTTCTACATCGCCGCGGTGGTGGCCGTGCTCAGCACGCTGATGGTGGTGACGCGCCGCCACCTCGTGCACGCGCTCCTGTACCTCGTGATCTCGCTGTTCGCCGTGGCCGTGGTCTTCTACACACTGGGCGCGCCGTTCGTCGCGGCGCTCGAGGTGATCGTGTACGCCGGCGCCATCATGATGCTGTTCCTCTTCGCCGTGATGCTGCTCAACCTGCAGGCCGACTCGCCGCTGCGGGTACCGCGCACGGCGTGGGTGGGGCCGGCGATCCTCGTGGCCATCCTGCTGGCCGAGATGATCTACGGCCTCACCATGGAGACGCAGCCGCTGGCCGGCGCCGAGGTGGGACCGCAGGCGGTCAGCGAGGCGCTCTACGGGCCTTACGTCCTCGGCGTGGAGCTCGCTTCCATGCTGCTCCTCGCCGCGCTCATCGGCGCGCGCCACGTGGCGGCGCGCACGAGCGACGAGGAGGACGCGGCGGCGTCCATGGAGCGCGGCCGCGCCGCCGCCGGCACGCCGTCCTCCGCGCAGAGCCCGGCGGCCGAGGAGGGCGACGCCTGATGGCCGCCGTCTCCCTCGACCACGCCCTCGTGCTCGCGGCGATCCTCTTCGCCATCGGGTTCGCCGGGCTGCTCACGCGCCGCAACCTCATCGTGGTGCTGGCGTGCATCGAGATCATGCTGAACGCCGCAGGCCTCGCCTTCGTGGCGGCCGGCGCGCGCTGGGGTCAGGCCGACGGCCAGGTCATGTTCCTCTTCGTGCTGGCGATGGCGGCCGCCGAGGTGGCGGTGGGCCTCGCCATCGCCATCCGCTTCCGCCAGTCGGTGAAGAGCCTCGACATCGACGACGCCGACAAGATGAGGGGCTGACGATGCTCGAGCTCCTCTGGCTCATCCCCGCACTCCCCGCCGCCGGCTTCGTGCTGCTCGTCCTGCTGGACCGGCGGCTCGGCCGCGCCGGCGCCGCCTGGATCGGCGCCGGCTCCGTCGGCCTCTCGGCGCTGGTGGCGCTGCTCGTCTGCGGCAGCTTCATCACCTCGCCGCCGGCCGGCGACGCGTACCACCAGGTCCTCTGGACCTGGATGGACGTCGCCGGCTTCGCCCCCGCGATCGGCCTCTACCTCGACGCCGTCAGCGTCACCTGGGTGCTGGTCATCACCTTCGTCGGCTTCCTCATCCACCTCTACTCCACCGAGCACATGGAGCACGACGAGGGCTTCACCCGGTTCTTCATGTACCTCAACCTGTTCGTCGCCTCGATGCTCGTCCTGGTGCTGGCCGACAACCTGCTGCTCCTCTACCTGGGATGGGAGGGCGTGGGCCTCTGCAGCTACCTGCTCATCTCCTTCTGGCACACGGACCCACAGAACGTGTACAGCGGCCGCAAGGCGTTCATCGTCACGCGCGTCGGCGACACGGCGCTGATCGCCGGCCTCTTCCTGCTGTTCACGCAGCTGCACACGCTTGAGATCCAGCCCATGCTGGCGGCGGCCGAGGAGAGCTGGGCCTCCGGCTCGGCCGTCGCGGTCGCCGCCGCGCTGCTCATCCTCGGCGGCGCCGTCGGCAAGTCGGCGCAGGTGCCGCTGCAGACCTGGCTCCCGGACGCGATGGCCGGCCCGTCGCCGGTCAGCGCGCTCATCCACGCGGCGACGATGGTCACCGCCGGCGTCTACCTCATCGCGCGCACCAGCGTCATCTTCGAGCTCGCGCCGGACGCCAGGCTGGTGGTCGCGATCGTCGGCACGGTGACGCTGCTCATCGCCGGCTTCAGCGCGCTGGTGCAGCACGACCTCAAGCGCGCGCTCGCCTACTCGACCATCAGCCAGATCGGCTACATGTTCCTGGCGCTCGGCGTCTCGGGCTGGGAGGCGGGCGTGTTCCACTTCATGACGCACGCCTTCTTCAAGGCTCTGCTGTTCCTCGGCGCCGGCGTGATCATCGAGGCGCTCGCCGACGAGCACGACATCTTCAAGATGGGCGGGCTCCGTCGCGAGCTGCCCGCCGTGTTCTGGACCTTCACCATCGGCGCCGCCGCCCTCGCCGCCCTGCCGTTCGTCACCGACGGCTTCTACAGCAAGGACCTCATCATCGCCACGAGCCTCGGCACGGTGGACGGCAACGTCTGGTTCTACGTCGGCTCGCTGGTCGGCGCGTTCGTCACCGCGCTCTACGCGTTCCGCCTCGTGTGGCTCGTGTTCTTCGGCGAGCGGCGCACCGCGGTCACGCGACGGCCGCGCTGGCGGCAGATGGTCCCGCTCTGGCTGCTCGCCGTGCTCTCCGTCGTCAGCGGCTTCGTCTGGATGCCGGCGTGGGTCAGCGGGTTCCACCCGCTCGAGGACTTCCTCGACACGGCGCTGCCCCCCATCGAGTGGACCGGGCAGTACGCGCACTTCGCCGAGAGCGCCGGCGCGGCCCTCCTGATCATCGTCGTCGTCTACGCCGGCATCGGCATCTCCTACCTCGTCTGGATGCCGTGGCGCCGAGGGACGCACGCCTTCGCCGCCTCACCCGCCATCCGGCCGCTGGCCGCCTTCTGGCTCGGCGGCTGGGGCTTCGACTGGCTCTACGAGCGCGTCTTCGTGCTCCCGGTCAAGTGGTTCGCGCGCGTCGCCCGCAACGACCTCGTCGACTACGTGGTCGGCGGCATCGCCTGGCTCACCAGCGCCGGCTGGGGCGCGCTGAGCGCCGGCCAGACGGGGCGCCTGCGCGCCTACGTCGCCGTCGCCGGGTTCGGCATCGTCCTCGTCCTCGCCGTCGTGGTGCTGAGGTGACGCGGTGATCCTCCTCTGGTACATCCTGATCCCGGCGGTCGCAGCACCCGTCGCCTGGCTGCTCGGGCGCCAGAACCCCGTGCTCGCGCGCTGGACGGCGCTGCTGGGAACGGCCGCCCCGCTGGCGCTGGTGGCCGGGCAGTGGATCGCGAACGCGGACGCCCTGCGGGCCCCCTTCGCGCCGGCAGGTCCCGGCCCGGCCGGCCTGGTGGCCGGCTCCTGGATCGCCGACGTCAAGGCGGAGTGGATCGACTCGCTGGGCATCAGCTTCTTCCTCGCCGCCGACGGCCTCACGCTCATCATGCTGCTGCTCACCTTCGCGCTCGGCCTGCTCGCCGTGCTCGCCTCGTGGCGCGGCATCACCGAGCGCGTCGGCGTCTTCCACCTGATGGTCCTCTGGACGGTGGCCGGGCTGGCCGGCGTCTTCCTCTCGCTCGACCTGTTCCTCTTCTACTTCTTCTTCGAGATGATGCTCATCCCGATGTACTTCCTGATCGCCGTCTGGGGCCACGAGCGGCGTGTGTACTCGGCGATCAAGTTCTTCATCTTCACGCAGGTCAGCGGGCTGCTCATGCTGATCGCCATCGTCGCGCTGGTGTTCATCCACGGGCGCGCGACCGGCGTCTACACCTTCGACTTCACGCAGTTGCTGGGCACCCGGATGGGCTCGACCACGGCCATGCTGCTCATGCTCGGGTTCTTCGCCGCCTTCGCCGTCAAGCTCCCGGCGTGGCCGCTGCACACCTGGCTGCCGGACGCGCACACCGACGCGCCGACCGCCGGCTCCGTGCTGCTGGCCGGCGTGCTCATCAAGATCGGCGCCTACGGGATGATCCGCTTCATGGTGCCGCTGTTCCCGGACGCCGCCCGCGACTTCCGCGTGTGGGCGCTGATCCTCGGCGTGGTCGGGATCATCTACGGCGCGATCATGGCGTACGCCCAGACCGACATGAAGCGGCTGGTCGCCTACACCAGCGTCAGCCACATGGGTTTCGTGCTGCTGGGCATCTTCGCCTGGAACACGCTCGCGTTGCAGGGCGTGATCCTGCAACTCGTGTGCCACGCCCTCTCCACCGGCGCCCTCTTCATCCTGGTAGGAGGCCTGCAGGACCGCATCCACACGCGCGACATGGACAAGATGGGCGGCCTCTGGCAGGTGGCGCCCCGGATGGGCGGCACGGCCATGTTCTTCGCCATGGCCTCGCTCGGCCTGCCGGGGCTCGGCAACTTCGTCGCCGAGTTCCTCATCCTGGTCGGCGTCTGGCAGGTGAGCCCGTGGGCGGCCGTCCTCGGCGCCGTCGGACTGGTGTTCGCGACCGTCTACGCGCTGTGGATGATGCAGCGCGCCTTCCAGGGGGAGGAGACACACGGCTTGTCGTTCGTCGACCTGACCAAGCGGGAGATCGGCATGTTCGCCGGCATGATCGCCGCGCTCGTGCTGCTCGGCTTCTGGCCGCAACCGCTGATCACCACGGCCAGACAGACGGTGGAGGGCGTCCAGGTGATGACGAGCGGCAGCACGCTGAATCGGGGGCCCGACCTGGGTGGGACCGGCGACCCGGCCGAGGCCACGCAGGCCGCAGGCGCGGCTGCCGCCCCGAACGGAGAGACCGTCGCCGCTGACGGAGGCGCGCCGTGAAGGCGGGCGACCTCCTCACCATCTCGCCGCTCATCGCCCTGACGCTGACGGCGGTCGTGGTGATGCTGATGGCGGCGTTCTGGCGCTCTCACGCCCTGGCGCTGGGGATCACGCTCGGTGGGCTGGCCGCGACGTTCGGCACGCTCTTCGTCGCGGCCTCCCGCACCGAGCGCATCGTCACGCCGCTCGTCTCGATGGACGCCTACACGCTGTTCTTCATCGGCTTGCTCACGGTCGCCGCGGCGATCGTGGCGCTGCTCTCGTGGAGCTACCTGCAGCAGTTGCGCGTGCGGCCCGAGGAGTATTACGTGCTGCTGCTCATCGCCACACTCGGCGGGGCGACGCTGGTGGCCGGCGCGCACTTCGCCTCGTTCTTCCTCGGGCTCGAGATCCTGAGCGTCTCGCTCTACGCGCTGATCGTCTACGCGGTGCACCGCGAGGACGCGGTCGAGGCGGCGGTGAAGTACCTGGTGCTCGCCGGAGCCACCTCGGCATTCCTCATCTTCGGCATGGCGCTGGTGTACGCGGAGTCCGGGACGATGTCGGCCGGCGGCGTCGGCAAGCTGATCGCCGGCCTCGGCGGGGGCGACGTGGTCGTCACCATCGGCATCGTGATGCTGCTCGTCGGCGTCGGCTTCAAGCTGGCCGTCGTGCCCTTCCACATGTGGACGCCGGACGTGTACGAGGGCGCGCCCGCGCCGGTCACCGCCTACGTGGCGACCGTCTCCAAGGGGGCCGTGTTCGCCCTCCTGCTGCGCTTCATGCTCCCCGTCAGCTCCGACCAGGGCTCGACCATCTTCCTCGCCCTCACCGCGGTCGCCATCGCCTCCATGGTCGCCGGCAACCTGCTGGCGCTGCGCCAGGACAACGTCAAGCGGATCCTGGCGTACTCCTCGATCGCCCACCTCGGCTACCTGCTGGTGGCGTTCCTCGCCAGCGGCGAGCGCGCCGGCGTCGCCGTCGGCTTCTACCTCGTCGCCTACTTCGCCACCACGCTCGCCGCCTTCGGCGTGGTCACCGTGCTCTCCCCGGAGGACCGCGACGCCGACAGGATCGACGACTATCGCGGGCTGGGCGCGCGACGGCCGTGGCTGGCCGCCATCTTCGCCGTCGCGCTCTTCTCGCTGGCCGGCATGCCGCTGACGATGGGGTTCATCGGCAAGTTCGTGATCGTCGCCGCCGGC
>DASUMX010000234.1:0-3580 GCA_036277455.1 Thermoleophilia bacterium | reverse complement strand
GTGCTCCAGCGGGACCGGCTCCGTCGACCCCGGGGTGACGAGGGTGACGGCCACGACGAAGTCCTTTCCGGCCGTCACCGCCTGCGGTTCGGCGAACCGGACGGTGTGGTAGCCGGCCACCGGGATCGTCCCGCTGCCGGCGACCGCCGCCGCCGGGAGCTCTGCCACCGAGCGGGCGACGCGCACCTCGTACAGCGAATCCGGCACCGGCGTGTAGAAGCTCACCGCACTCAGTGTGCCACTGCCGGCGCAGGAGAAGCGGCTCGCGAACGACGCCGCCTCCGTGCCGTACCCGTAGGTGTCGCTCCGTCCCAAGGCGTCGTACTGGTAGATGGCGTCGTGGTTCGACGCAGGCTCCGCGCCCGTGAACACGGCCATCTGCCCGCCGAAGTAGAGGTCGTGGTAGGAGATCCAGAAGTACCCGGCGAGGCCCCAGTCCGTGCCCCAGGTGTTCTTGACCAGCCAGGCGCCCGGCCCCGGCGGCCTGGTCGCGAAGCTCGAGGCCGGATAGGCGTCGTCCCAGCCCACGCAGGTGACGTGGTGATTGAGCGTGAGTCCCGGCTGCCACGCGGAGAAGGCGTACGTCGTCCGGTCCAGCGCATCCTCGCCGACCGTCCAGCACATCGTGGCGTCGACGCCGCCGTAGGCGGTGATCGCCCACTTGAGCGCCGCGTCGTCCCCCGCCCCCACGCGCGGCGGAAGGAAGAGGACCTCCTGGACGTGCAGCGCCGGCCGCAGGCCCTCGGGCGACGCCCCCGGGAAGGGGTACGGGTCCTGGCGTTCCAGCACGGGACCGTCCCAGCGCGCGAAGTAGGCTGTGGACAGCTCGCTGTCGGCGCGGCCCCCGAAGTCGAGCAGCGACCCCTGGTGGTTGGCCAGGTTGTTCTCGGAGAAGTCGTAGAGCGCGCCCGGGAGCAGGCACGATTCCAGCGAGCCGGTCGCGGCGATGATCCAGCAGGTGCTCTTGTGGTCCTGCTCCCGGACCCCCGTGACCTTGCCGTGGTCGCGCAGGTCGTAGCTGGCGGGGTACGGTCCGGCGGATTCCCACGGGGGCGCCGCGCCCGACGCGGCGGCCCTCGGGCCGCCGAGCAGCGCGGCGCACAGCGTCAGGACGCAGGCCACCAGCAGTGCTCTCGACGATCGGTCCACCCCGTCCTCCCGGCCGCGCTCAGGTGGGTCGTGGACACTTATCCCCCGCGTCGCGGCTCGCGTCAAGGCTACCGCCCACGGCCACCACGGCGCCCGCGGCCGTCGCGGGGAGCGTCACCGAAGATGCGGCCCCGCCATGGTCCCAGCTTGGAGGGCAGAGACGTCTCGCCGGGCAAGACCAGGCGAATCGGCAGGCGGGGCCGCAGAACGAGCCTAGGCCCGTCGGAGGGCCGGAGAAAGCGGTTGGCGTCGTCAGGCGCGGCAACACGGCCGAGAACCGCCGCGGCCGGACAGGGTGCGCGAAGGGCCGCCTCGCTGGTCGAGGCGGCCCCTCCTGTCCGATAATGGCGCAACACGCGGCGGACCGGCCGGCACACCGCCGCGCAGGCGCCCCTCGGCAGGAAGGCAGCGCGTCATGACCGACTATTCAGTGAGTCCCGGCGGCGAGAAGGTCCCGCTCCCCGCGGCCGAGGACTACGAGGGCGAGTACCGGCGCCTCGAGCGGCTGGCCTCGCAGGCACGCGCGGACGGCATGGAGGTCGTCGTCGTCATGGGGCTGGGGTTCGTCGGCGCCGTGATGGCCGCCATCGTCGCGGACTCGGTCGGTGCGGACGGCCGGCCGACCAAGTTCGTGATCGGATGCCAGCGCCCCAGCACGCGCAGCTACTGGAAGATCGGCCTCCTCAACCAGGGCATCTCCCCGATCAAGGCTGAGGACCCCGAGGTCGACGCGATCATCGCCCGCTGCGTGCTCGAGAAGAGGACGCTCACGGCGACCTACGCCGGCGACTGCCTCAAGCTTGCCGACTGCGTGGTCGTGGACGTGCAGTGCGACTACGCCAAGCAGGAACTCGGGAACATGCGCAGCGGCCAGACCGATATGGCCGCGCTCGAGGCGACCCTCAGGACGATCGGCGACCGGATCCCGGAGCGCTGCCTGGTGCTGATCGAGACGACCGTCGCGCCCGGAACGACCGAGTTCGTCGCCTGGCCGATCCTCAAGAAGGCGTTCGCCGCCCGCGGCCTGCAGCGCACGCCGCTGCTCGCGCACAGCTACGAGCGCGTGATGCCCGGCCGCGAGTACGTCGCCAGCATCCGCGACTTCTGGCGCGTGTGCAGCGGCTGCACCGAGGAGGCCCGCGCCCGCGTCGAGAGCTTCCTCAGGGCGGTGCTGAACACGGACGAGTACGAGCTCACGGTCATGGACCGGCCGATCGAGTCCGAGACCGCCAAGATCGTCGAGAACTCCTACCGCGCGACGATCCTCGCCTTCCTCAACGAGTGGAGCATCTTCGCGGAGCGGAACGGCGTCGACCTGCTCAAGGTCGTCGACGCCATCAAGAAGCGTCCGACGCACGACAACATGATCTTCCCCGGGCCGGGCATCGGCGGGTACTGCCTGCCCAAGGACGGTGGTCTGGGCTACTGGGCGTACAAGCACATCCTCGGCTTCGAGGACGGCGACCAGGTGTTCAGGATGAGCACCGCGGCGATCGACATCAACGACACCCGCTCCCTCCACGTGGCGACGCTGACGCGCGACGCACTGCGCGACATGGGGCGCTACATCGCGGGCGCCGAGGTGCTGCTCTGCGGCGCGAGCTACCGTCAGGACGTCGGGGACACGCGCTACAGCGGCTCCGAGGTCGTCGTCCGCAAGCTGACGGAGATGGGCGCCGAGATGCGCGTCCACGATCCCTACGTCGAGCACTGGCACGAGTTCGAGAAGCAGGAGTCCTACCCGGCGCCGGGACACTCCCTGGCGCGGTTCTTCCGCAACCAGGACCACCTCACGAGCCTGCGCGTGCAGAAGGACCTCGTCGAGGCGCTGCGCGGAGTCGAGGCGCTGATCCTGGCGGTGCCGCATGCGCCGTACCTCGCGCTCTCACCGGACGATGTCGTCGCGTGGGCGGGCAAGCCCATCGCCGTGGTCGACTGCTTCGGCATCCTCAGCGACGACAGGATCAGGCGGTACTTCGAGCTCGGCTGCGAGGTCAAGGGGCTCGGCCGCGGGCACGTGCAGCGGCTCAAGGACGAGGTGCGCTCCTAGGCCGCGGCGCGGGCACGAGGCCGGACGGCGACAGGAACGACCGCCCGCAGCGGGAAGTCCCGCCACCCGTGCCGGCGCACCCCCACGCCGTACTAATCCGCTGGAATTCGTGCTAGTCGCGCCGGGTTGCACGGCTGATGTCAGTCTGGGAGACTGCCCGCCATTGGGCCTTTGCGAGTCCACGAGCGCGTGGAGGACGCGGCGGTCCACTGCAGAAAGAGGCATTTTCCCCGCGGATCCGGGAGCAGACCGACGCAAGGACGGGAGTACCGTCGATTGAAGTCCGCTCAAGGCAGACCGATCAGCACATCCCGCGGCCGCGATCCGCGCCTCGCACCTGTCCTCCATCGAAAGGTCGTCCTTCCGTGATAGTCGGATCCC
>DASUMX010000233.1:0-8654 GCA_036277455.1 Thermoleophilia bacterium | reverse complement strand
GTAGCGCGCCTGCTCGACGTCGAACTCCTCGCCGATGCCGGCGCCGATCGCGCTGATCATCGTCAGGATCTCCTGGTTCTGGAGCATCTTGTCGATGCGCGCCTTCTCGACGTTGATGATCTTGCCGCGCAGCGGCAGGATGGCCTGGAACGAGCGGTCACGCGCCTGCTTGGCCGAGCCACCGGCCGAGTCGCCCTCCACAAGGTAGATCTCGCTGAGGGCCGCGTCCTTGATGGAGCAGTCGGCCAGCTTGCCGGGCAGCGTGCTGCCTTCGAGCAGGCCCTTGCGGCGCGTGAGGTCACGCGCCTTGCGCGCGGCGCTCCGCGCCCGCGCCGCATTGATCGCCTTCTCGACGATCTGACGCCCCTCGCTAGGATTCTCCTCGAGGAACTCCGCCAGCTTCTCGTTGACCGACGTCGCCACCAGTGTGGCGATCTCGGTGTTGCCCAGCTTGGTCTTGGTCTGACCCTCGAACTGCGGGTTCTTGAGCTTGACCGAGACGAGCGCCGTGAGGCCCTCGCGCATGTCCTCGCCGGTGAGGTTGTCCTCTTTCTCCTTGAGGAGGTTCTTCTGCCGGGCGTAGTCGTTGAGCGTGCGCGTGAGCGCGGAACGGAAACCGGTGAGGTGCGAGCCGCCCTCGGTGGTGTTGATGTTGTTGGCGAAGGTGAAGACGGACTCGTTGTACGACGAGTTCCACTGCATCGCGATCTCTACCGAGCCGTCGGGGGTCTCGTTCTCGAGGTAGATGATGCTGCGGTGGATGGCGTCCTTCTCGCGGTTGATGTACGCCACGAAGTCGCGGATGCCACCCTCGTACTGGAAGGTGACGCTCTCGCCGTCGGCGCGCTCGTCGTTCAGGGAGATCTTGAGACCCTTGGTGAGGAAGGCCGTCTCGCGCAGGCGCTGGGCGAGCACGCGGTAGTCGTAGTCGACTTCCTCGAAGATATCGGGGTCGGCGAGGAAGGAGACGGTCGTGCCGGTTGGTCCATCCTTGTCGAGCTTCTCCCTCTTGACCAACTCGGTGACCGGATTGCCGCGTTCGAAGCGCTGGTTCCAGTGGTAACCGTCCACGTAGATGTCCAACTCGAGCCACTCACTGAGCGCGTTGACGACCGATACGCCGACGCCGTGCAGCCCGCCGGAGACCTTGTAGCCCGCGCCGCCGAACTTGCCGCCGGCGTGCAGCATCGTGAGCACGATGGTGGCGGCGGGCAGGTTGTACTTCTCCATGATCCCGACGGGGATGCCGCGGCCGTTGTCCGCGACGGTGATCGAGTTGTCGGGATTGATGGTGGCGACGATGGCGGTGCAGTACCCCGCGAGCGCCTCGTCAACCGAGTTGTCGATCACCTCGTAGACGAGGTGGTGGAGGCCTCTCGGCCCCGTGGAGCCGATGTACATGCCGGGCCGTTCGCGGACCGGCTCGAGGCCCTCGAGGACCTGGATGTCTTGGGCGTCGTAGTTCGACTTCTTCACACGACCTCACAGTGGCCGAGGGGCTGGGCGATGGCAGTGGGGGGCAGGCAGGACCTGCCTGCCTGAGTATATCAAAACCTGAGGTTGAGGGCGACCCCTTGGCGGCGCCAAAATCGCCGCAAACAGGCGGTTTCTGTCAACCGGATGGGGTGCCGCGACCAGAAGCTCCCGAGGGCTCCTCCGATGACCGTCGCAGAGAGGCTTCGATCGCCACCCGGAGTCTTGCGTCGTGGACTCCCTCCACCTGGGCCTGCGCCGCCTCCTGCGCGTCGGGCGCGGGCTGTTGGCGCCGACGCTTTTCCTTCGCCGCCGGGGTCCCCGACTCCTGCGTCGGCAGCTCTATGGGCTGGCCTTCTGGAGGGTGATCGCGATGCGCGGTCGTCGCGCCATCGACCGCGTCCCCAACGCCTGCGGGAGGCGCCGGCAGGCGGCCGACGACGAAGCGGAACCGCTTGACCGGATGACCCGGCGCCACCTCGTCCATGCGCCGCAGGATCTGCGGGCCGAGATAGGTCAACTCGTTGGCCCACACCGAGGACGCGCATTCGATGGTGAGCTGCCCGCGGCGGAACGCCTTCGGGCGCGTACCGCCGCTCACCGGATCCCCGACGGCGCGCGCCCATGCGGAATACGCACGCGCCTCGTCTCCCCCAGCCAGCCTGCCGAGCGCCGGCGTGATGATGTCTCCGAGCCTGCGTGGCAGGTCGTCCCGGCGGCCGCCGGTCGGCCTGCGACCGCCGGCGCCTTCGGAAGGGCCCCGCCGGGCGCCGCGCCGCTCGCCGCTCACAAGGCGTCCAGCGCCGGCTGCGCCGGCGGTGCGTCGTCCGGAGGCGGCACGGCTTGGCCCGCGGCGAGCGAGCCATCCAGCGGGAGTTCGATGACCGTTGCCCGTGCGAGCTCGTCATCGGTGAAGTAGTGCCGGTTGGTCGTCGTGATGATCACCTGCCCCGCCGTCGTCAGCATGCGCACGAGCAGGCGGCGGCGGGGGTCATCGAGCTCGCTCATGACATCGTCGAGGAAGAGGGGCCCCTGCTGGCCGGTACGCGCGGCGGCAAGGCGTTGCTCCGCCAGCAGCAGGGCGAGGACGGCGGCTCGCTGCTCGCCCTGGGAGCCGAAGAGCCGCAGGTCCCTGCCGCCCCGGGGAAGATCGACAGGACCACAGGCCGGGCCGCCGCTCACCGTGGGTATCGCGGAGGCTGACGGCGCGGCTTGTGCCGCCGCCCCGAGCTCCCGCGACGCCGGCGACCGGCCCGTCGTCTGCCCCACCTCGAGGAGCTTCAGGTCGTCGCGGTGGGGCCCGAACAGAGAGAGTCCCCGGCTCACCTCTCCCGGCCGGCGCTCCCTCAGCTCGTCGAGCAGCGACGCCTCGTCGTAGTCGACGCTCTCCAGCTGCGCGATCAATCTGAGGGTGAAGCGCTCGCCGGCCGGCGCGAGGGCGGCGGCGGTCTCCGCGAACCCCGCCGTGAGCTCGTCGACGAGGTCGCGGCGGCGGCGTCCGAACTCCGTCGCCGCCCGCGCGAACTGCTGGTCCCAGGGATCGAGCGCTGCCGGGTCGGCGCCGTTCTTCACGGCCGCCAGTTGGGCATTGCGCTGGCGGAGGACGCCCTGCAGCGCGCGCGCCGCCCCCGCGTACTGCGGATCGAGCGGCGCGGCGAAGGCGTCCAGATGAGCACGCCGCCTCGCCGGGCTGCCCTTGACCAGCAGCAGGCTCTCGGGCACGAAGATGAACACCTGGCTGCGCCCGCGCAGGTCGTCGAGCGAGGTGATCTCGAGCCCTCCCCAGCGCATGCGCTTGCCCTGGCCGGGGGCGAATCCCACGTCGACCTGATGCGACCCTGCGTCCTCTTCACTCTCCAGCGTCAGCTCCACGCGCGCGAACCGCTCGTTCCAGGTGATGAGCTTCTCGTCGCGGCGCGTCCGCGGCGAGCTCCCACGCAGCACGAACCAAGCGGCCTCGAGGAGGTTCGTCTTGCCGGTCGCGTTCTCACCGACCACCACATTGAGACCAGGCCCGAACCGGACCGTGGCGTCGCAGTACGAGCGGAAGTTGACCAGTCTCAGGCCGGAGACGACCACACGCGGTACTCCCTGCCGCTCACGGCGACGACGTCGCCTGGCTGGAGCGTCCGTCCGCGCCGCCTCTCGACCTCGCCGTTCACACTGACGTCACCCTCCTGGACGATGATCTTGGCGTGACCGCCGGTCGCCGCGACGCCGGCGAGCTTGAGGAACGCTCCCAGCGGCAGCGGGCCGCTCACGGCGACGTCGTCCACGTCGACGGTGGCCGGGTCAGGCGGCAGCGGTCAGCTGCTCAGCCGGATCGGCATGATGAGATACGTGAAGTCGTCGCCGGGGCCGCTGACGAGGCCCGGGCGCAGCGGGCTGGTGAAGCGCAGCACGGCCGCCTCATCGTCGACGGCGTCGACACCCTCGATGAGATACCCGGGATTGAAGCCGATCTCGAACGGTTCTCCCGAGAACTCGACGTCCAGGGCCTCCTCGGCCTGCCCCACATCCTGGGTGAGCGCCTTCATCGTGAGACGGTTGTCGGCGAAGGACATGCGCAGCGGCGCGTTCTTCTGCGCCAGGAGGCTGACGCGCCGGGCGGTCGCCATGAGCTGGCCGCGATCGATGGTCACTTGATGCTCGAAGGTGTCCGGGAGCAGTTGCCTGTAGTTGGGGAACTGGCCCTCGATGAGACGAGAGGCGATCCACACGTCGCCGGCCGGGTCGCTGAGCTTGAACACAGCCTGGTTCTCGCCGACCGCGACTTCGATGTCGCCCGGGCCGAGGGCGGCGGCGAGACGCGTGACCTCTCCGAGCGCCTTCACCGGGACGATGGCCTGGACCTCGGTCTCGAGCGCGTGACCGAGCTTGGTCTCCTTGACCGCCAGCCGGTAGCTGTCGGTCGCCACCATCTTCAGCGTGTCGCCCATGATCGTCATGAGGACGCCGGTGAGGATGGGCCGCGTCTCGTCACGCGAAGCAGCGCGGCCCACCTTGTTGAGCGTCTCGACGAACGGATCCCGGCCCACGGTGAAGGCGCCGGTCATGTCGAACGTGGACGTCTGCGGGAAGTCGGCCGCCGCCCAGGCGTTGAGCGAGAAAGCGGCCCGGCCGGCGCTGACCTTGATCGCCGCTTCGCCGGCCTCGATCACGACCTCCTCGTCGGGGAGGTTGCGGACGACGTCGCTGAAGAGGCGCGCCGGGACGACGATCTCGCCCTCCCGCTCGACCGGGGTGGACAGATTGGCTTTGATCGAGAGTTCCATGTCGGTGGAGAACAGGTCGAGGCGACCCTCACCGGCCTGCAGCAGGATCCCGGACAGCACGGGGAGGGCGCTGCGCGTGGAGACGCCGCGCGAGAGGACGCCGAGCTTGTCGACCAGCGCAGAGCGATCACACGTGAACTTCATCCCGGCTCCTTATGAAAAGAAAGAGAAGTAGATACTCCTCGCCGTCACCATAGCGCCTGTTGACGATGTGGAGAGGTGGTCTTGTCGCTGCACAGTGAGGGCGGGAGCCTCTGCACAGTGGTGTGGACGGTGTGTGCAGAACGTTGCGCTCCTCCCCGCGGCGGCGTCGATGGTGAGCGAAGCATAGCCGATTTCAACACTCCCGTGGGGATCGTCCACAGGTGACGAGGGAGTCGTCCACAGGGGGTGTGGAGAGGTCTCAGTGAGCGGTCTTGAGGCGGGCGCCGATGAGAGCCACGAGGTCCTGTAACTGTGGATCGTGGCCATCCTTGAGTTGCCGCTCCACTTTGTCGACCGCATGGATGACGGTGCTGTGGTGCCGGCCGCCGAACCTGGTGCCGATCTGTGGGAGCGAGGCCTCCGTGAGTTCCCTGGAGAGGTACATCGCGATGTGCCGTGCGTAGGCGACGTCCTGGGTGCGCCGGTTGCCGCGCAGGTCGTTGACGTGGAGGCCGAACTGCCGGGCCACCTCGTTCTGGACCATCTCGATGGTGACCGGATGCTGGTACGCCCTGGGGACGATGTCCTTGAGCGCCTCCTTGGTGGTCTCGACGGTGACGTCGACCCCACGGATGGAGGCGAAGCTGACGGCTCTCGTCAGGGCTCCGTAGAGCTCACGGATGTTGGTCGTGACCTTCTGCGCGATCAACTCGAGAGCCTCGGGCTCGGCGATCTCGAAGCCCTCCCACTTGACCTGCTTGCGCAGGATGGCGATGCGGGTCTCGAGGTCCGGCCGGCTGATGTCGACCACCACGCCCTGACCGAAGCGCGAGCGCAGGCGCTCCTCGAGCACTTCCAGCTCGCGCGGCGGCCGGTCGCTGGTGATCACGATCTGCTTGCCGGCCTCGTACAGCGCGTTGAACGTGTGGAAGAACTCCACCTGTGTCTGCTGCTTCTCCGCCAGGAACTGCACGTCGTCGATGATGAGCACGTCGTTGTCGCGGTAGGTCTGCTTGAAGCCCTCGATGCGCCCCTTGTCGGTGACGGCGTTGATGAAGTCGTCGGTGAACCGCTCGCAGGTGACGTAGCGGACCTGCAGTTCCGGGTGCTGCTCGAGGGCCGCGTGGGCGATCGCCTGTGTGAGGTGCGTCTTGCCCAGCCCGGTGTCGGCGTAGATGAAGACCGGGTTGTAGGCGCTCGCCGGCGACTCCGCGACGCTGCGCGCTACCGCGGTCGCGTACTCGTTGTTGGGACCGGTGACGAAGCGATCGAAGACGTACCGCGGGTTGAGGTCGCCGGCGGCACGGGTCGCGCGAGGCTTCTTGCGGCGGTCCCCCCGCTTGACCTTCGGCGCCGCCGTCTCGACTGGCGTCTCGACGGGTGTCTCGGCGGCGGGCTTGTCCGGCAGCGCCGCCGCTCGCGCGTCCACGACGATCTTGACCTCGACGGCGTCGCCGAGCACCTGCTCGAGCGCCTCGGCGACCTGGCCGACGAGGCGCTTCTCGATCCACTCGCGGGCGAAGTCGTTGGGAACGCCGATGACGAACGCGCCGTCGTCGAGACCCAGCGGGACGGTCCTGTCGAACCAGAACTGGAAGGCGGCGTCGGCGATGCGTCCGCGGAGGTGCTTCTTCGCCTCTTCCCAGATACGTGTGAGCTCGTCGTCCGTCGCTGCCCCACCCGGTCGACCCCGGGGATGCGGCGGCCCGCCGGGGGTTCATGAACGTCGGTCAGAGGATGCTCTCGAGGAGGCGCAGACCCTCCTCGTGCAAGGCTCGCTTGCCGTCGCCGAGCGAGTGTATCAACCCCATGTCTTGCAGTACAACGAGTTCTCGATAGACCGTGGCCGCCGAGAATCCGAGCTCTTTGGCGATGGCGGTGGGGCCCGCAGAGCCGAGCTCCATGAGCAGCACCAGCACCTTCGTCTGGCGGGTCGTGAGCTTGACCTTGGGGAGCCCGCCGGCGGCCGGCGGCGTCTCCGTCGCGGACGGCATCTTGATGGTGAACACGGCGCCGCCGCCGAGATTGTCCTCGGCGGTCAGGATGCCGCGCAGGAACTGAAGAGACTCACGGGCAAGGGGCAGGCCTGAGCCCACGCCGCGGATGATCTGCCGCTGGTAGGCGGTCGCGGTGGTGAAGCCGGGGAGGAACGCGCGGTCTTTGTCCCCCACCCCGGGGCCGTGGTCGGAGATGCGGATCGTCTGACCGTTGTCGAGGATGGTGATCACGACGTCGCGGAAGCAGGCGTGCAGGAGGTTCTCGATGATCTCCTGGAGGACCGAATACGGCACCTGCCCCCCTTGCTCACGGCAGTAGTGGTACGTCTTCTCCGCCAGAGACGCGATGAGGGCGGGGAGGTCCTCCTCCTCGACGGCGATCACGCGCGGTGGACTCGTCAGGGTGTCGTAGATCGCGATGCGGGGGGCCTCGAGGCCGAGCGGGACTGCGGGAAGCGCGCCGTCGGCAGTGGCGACAGTGGGGGCGCTCGCCGAGGCCGCAGGGGGGGCGGGCCGCGGCGCGGAACGCCGGGCGGCGGCCCCCTGATCGGCCAGCAGCCTGTCGAGGAACGACTCCATGGGGGCGCCGAGTATAGCAGGGCCTCCGAAAAGCCTCCATGGCACATGATGAAACGTGGTTTTGCAGGTGAAAGATGGAAGTTGTCCACAGCCTGTTCACGATTTGTGGAAAGCGACCCGGCGGGGCCGCCCGGGAATGCCCAATTTGCGGCCGTTGTGGAAACCCCGGTTTCAGGGGGGGTGGACGGTGGCATGCCGCTCTGGGTGGTCCAAACCCGTCGGTACGCGATCTGTCAACCCCGTTCCTGCGGAGCAGAATAGAGCGTACTTCCCTGCAAAGGCGTGATTTCTGCGGATGAGTACCGTGTGAGCGTCGTGTCAAGGCAGCATTTCTGCGTCAACGCCTTATCCACCGCAATCGTGAGCCTGAGAGCATGACAAAAGCGAGTTATCCACACTATCCACAGGGGGCTGTGAACGGAGGAGCAGCGGGATGAAACGCTCGTGGCCCGCCCGCCCCATCCGCTGCGGTACACTGTCGATGTCCCGGCGGAGCTCCCGCGTGAGGAGCTGAGATGGCGCTTCCTGGCGCCGACGCATCGAACCTGACCGCCCCCGCGGGGCGGCGGCGCCCGTGGCGCTGCTGGGTAATGCCAGCGAAGGGAGAGATGTCAACGTGAGCACACCCGTCGTCCATTCACCAGGCGCGCCCGACGTGCGCGCGCGCCTCAACCTCAATCCCGCCCACTGGGGCGTGCGCGCCATCGCCGAGATCGGTGTCGCCGTCGCGCTGGCCGCGGCTTTGAGCTGGATCGCCCAAGCCTTTCCCCTGCGCATGCCGCAGGGTGGATCGTTCGGCCTCGAGATGCTGCCCATCCTGTTCATCGCCCTGCGGCGCGGGGTGGTGCCCGGAGTCGTCGCCGGCGCCCTCTTCGGACTGCTGCAACTCGCCGGCGTCGCCGGCACCCCGTACATCTATCACCCTCTCCAAGCGGCGCTCGACTATCCGCTGGCGTTCGCCGCTCTGGGGCTCGCCGGGCTCGTCCCGATCGGCGAGCTCCACGGGGCGCGAGGAGTGGCTCGGCTCACCGCCGCCGTGGCGGCCGGCACCGGCCTGCGCTTTCTGTGTCACTTCCTCTCCGGCCTGATCTTCTTCGCCGAGTACGCGCCCGCGTGGGAAGCGCCGTGGTTGTACTCGATCACCTACAACCTGCTGTACCTGCTGCCGTCGGCCGTCGTGACGGCG
>DASUMX010000232.1:0-6250 GCA_036277455.1 Thermoleophilia bacterium | reverse complement strand
GGAACCGCCGGTAGGCCCGCGTCGCCGGCGGGTCGCGCAGCGAGAAGTAGCTGCAGGAGACGAAGAGCCGCCCGAGGCGATCCACGGTGAGCTTCTGGTAGTACTGCGAGTACCCGGGGAGCGGCGGCGCGACCACGAGGTGCGGGGTGCTCCAGGCGGTCGAGCCGGGCTGCAGCGACTGATGCACCAGGGCGCTGTACCCGCTGCCGCGGAAGTGCTCGTCGACGTTGCGCCTGGCCTGGCGGCTGACGACGTGCAGCACGTCGTCGGGTCCGCAGACCATCGAGAGGTAGGTCTGCTTGCCCAAGCCGTCCGTGTCGGTGCCCCGAGCGCGGTAGCCTGACATGAGCACGTTGACCTGGCGCGTCCAGGCGGCGGTCGAGAGCGGCGCCAGGGAGCGCGCGTAGCGGAAGGGATAGCCGTGCGCGCCGGTGACCACGTGCAGCGTCCCGGTGCTGTCCATGCAGATGCCGGGGGTGCAGTGGAGATCGTTGGGCGGCCTCGACCTGGCCGCCAGGGTGCTCGTCCCCACCGTGTTCGTCTCGTGGTCGTAGGTGGCGGCGTAGGTGGGCGTCGCCGCGCTGCCGCGCGGCACGACGGTGCTGTAGACGAAGAAGGTCTTGTCCCCCGACCTGACGGCGAACGAGGCGCCGCCGGAGCACTGGAGCAGCGTGAGCGCCGCCGAGCTCACCGTCACCGGCGGTTGCAGGGTGAGCGTCCCCCCGACCCAGCGGGGCTGGATGACCTGGAGATGGTTGAGCGCGGCCCACTGTCCCTTCCAGGGGCCGATCTGCCGCCAGACGGCGATGAGCGGCGGCCCCTCGAGCGGCCGGCCGCCGTCGTGCTCCGCGGTGACGTTGCCCCAGTCGTGCGGGTCGGTCAGGGGGGTGTCGTCGCCGAACGGCAGCTCGAGCACCTGCCAGGTGACGCAGCCGTCCGTCGAGGCCATGAGCACGTTGCGGAAACCGCCGCCGTCGTCGTCGAGGCGGATGGTGAGCACGGTGTAGGCGCGCCCGTCCACGTCCCAGTCGACGCGGTCGGTTCCGTACCCCCCTGCGTGCAACGTGCCGGCGAAGTCGGGGTACGCCTCGCGCAGAGCCTCGAGCATGTCGTGCCGCACCCAGGCGCCGTCCTCGAGGCGCTGCACGAAGGAAGTGTCGTCCTCGCTCGCGCCACGGCTGCGGATGCTCGGCACGTTGGCTGCGTCGAAGGTCACGACGTGCTGGCGGTAGTCGGGACGGTACCCGAACTGCTCCGCCAGGGTAAGCCCGTCCTGAAGGTCGATGTGCCCCGTGTGGTCGGCGGCCGGCGCCGCGGCCGGGACCAGCAGGGCGACGACGAGCACGACGAGCGCGGCGACGGACACGCGGGATGCGGAGGGCACTGCTGCCACCTCCTGTGATGGACCCCATGACCGCGCCAGTCTACCATCCGTCCCGCGTCGTCCTCCGGCCGTGGCTCGTCGCGAGCCGGGTTGCGGAGAACTGGCGGTCAGGCCGCGGCGGCGCGGGCGGCGCGCCGCTCCGCGAGGCCCCGGCGCGCGAAGACGACGATGACCCCGATCACCAATCCGGCGAGTGCGCCGACGGCGACGTTCATCGTCATGCTCGGCCCGCTCGGCGCGTCGGGGACCGCCGCCTCGTGCAGCATCCGCGGCTGCTCGTTCTGCCGGGCCGACAGCAACAGGAGCTCCGTCTGCTGGATCGTCTTGGAGAGTGACTCCTGCTCGGTCGCCGCCGCCTGCGTGAGCGCCACCCAGGTGGACCCCGCCGCCGCCTTGTCGGCGGCCGAGCCTCCGCCCTTGGCGATGTCGGCGAGCGCCTCTTGGGCGGCGACGCTGCGTGCCAGTGACGCGGCGTAGGCCTTCTGGCTGTCCGCGAGCTGCTTCTCGAGTACCGCGATCTTCTCGTCCACGCCGCTCTCCAGGCGTTCGAGCAGCACCTCGGCGAGCGCGTTGGCGGCCGCGGCCGCGCGTTCCGCGTCCGTGTCGGTGACGCTGATGACGACGATGTTGACCACCGACGTCGTCGTCTTGACCGTCGACGACGGTGTCTCCACCGTGGTCTGTCTGCGCAGCCGGCTCGCGGAGAGGTCCATGCCGGCGCGCTCGGCGGCCTCCTCGAGCACCACCTGGCTGGCGAGCAGCTGGACGGCGGCCTTGGCGTTGGAGTTGAGCCCGGCCATGGGGTTGCCGCCGGCGTCGGTGGTCTGTCCGATGTACACGGATGCGGTGGCGGTGTACTCCTCGGGCTGCGCCAAGGTGACGACGGCGCCGACGACGATGCCCAGGATGATGAGCCCGACGATCACCCACCAGCCGCGGGCGAGCGTGGAGAACCAGGACCCGACGTCGATGCTGGTGCTGTCGTCAGTGCTCATGCGCTCCTCCGGGGGCGGCTGCCGCTTCGCGCCAGTGTACCGCAGACGGATGGAGCGGGTCGCGGCGCAGGCCCGGCGGCGCAGCCGGCCCGGGCGCTCACCGGCGGCCGCGCTTGTGGTCGGCGCGCACGCGCTCGAGGACTTCGAGGTAGTCGTGCGCGAGCCTGCGGCGGTCGAAGTTCTCGAGCACGTAGCGGCGGCCGTTCTCGCCGAGCCGCCGCCGCTCCTGCGGCGTGGCGGCGGCGAGGCGCTCGGCCGCCGCCGCCAGCTCCTCGGGGTTGGACGGCTCGAAGGCGATGCCGCAGTCCGCCTCGTGCAGCATCGCCCGCGCGTCGCCCTCGAACCCGAGCAGGATCGGCCGCTCCATGGCGGCGTCCTCGAAGAACTTGCTCGGCAGGATCGTCCCGAACAGCTCGTCCTTGCGGAAGTGCACGAGGCAGGCGTCGCTGCAGGCGAGGTAGGCCGGAAGGTCGGTGCGCGGCACGAGGCCGGTGAAGACCACGTTGGCGAGGCCCTGCGCGCGCGCGGTCTCCTCCAGCCCGGCGCGCACGGCGCCGTCGCCGACGAGCAGGAAGGCGATGTCGTCGCGGCCCTTCTCCTTGAGCCTGCGGGCCGCGCCGAGCGCGACCTCGAGGCCGCTGGCCATGCCGATGGTGCCGGCGAAGGTGACGACGAAGGTCCCGGGCGAGAAGCCCAGCCGCGCGCGGAGCTCCTGGTCGGGCTCGCGCGGCTCGAACAGGTGGGTGTCGACGCCGTTGGTGATGACCGAGATGCGGGAAGGGCCGACGCCCTTGCGGATCATGTTCATGCGGTAGCCGTCGCCGACGGCGACGATGTGGTCCGCGCTGTCGTAGAGCGCGCGCTCCAGCTTTCCGAGTGTCCGGGTGATGCGACCCTCTCCGAGCGCGCCCACGGCGACGATGGAGTCGGGCCAGATGTCGCGGACCTCGAGCACGAACGGCGCGCCGTGCGCGCGCGCGACCGGCCAGCCGGCCCAGCCGGCGAAGAACTGCGGAGTGGTGGCGATGACGATGTCGGCGCGCGGCCGCAGCAGCGGGCCGGCCGCGCCCGCCGCGGCCAGGTACGAGACGTAGTTGAGGCCGCGGCGCACGCGGCCCTTGTTGGCCGCGAGCCAGGTCCAGACGCGGACCGTGCGGATGCCGTCGATCCACTCCTCCTGGTACAGCTTGTTCTCGTAGCCCTCGTACACGACCCCGGCGGGCACGTTGGGCGCGCAGGTCAGCACCGTGACACGGTGCCCGCTGCGCGCCCACTCCCTCGCGAGACCGTGCACGCGCGCGGCGGGGGCGTTGTTCTCGGGGGTGAAGTAGTGCGTCAGGAACAGGATGTGCACGCCCGGTGAGCCTCCTCCTCGGCGGGCCGGGGCCGGCCGGCGCCGGCCGGCCGCTCTCTCAGTCGTCCCAGAACACCTGGTCGTAGTAGCGCACCGACCTGCGGCTCGTGCGCACCCGCGCCTGGATCTCCGCCACGTCGTCCGTGCCGATCTCGCCGAGCGTGTACTTGATCCCGAGGTACGGGATGTTGAAGTCCTCCTGGTACACGAACGTGCTGACGCGCGGGTTGATCTCGAGCAGCCGGCCGCCGATCCACTGCACGCTCTGGTAGTAGTCCAGGTCCAGGTGCCGGACGACCTTGCGCGTGAGCTCCACCAGCTCCGGGCGGTCGATGGTCTTGAACGCCATCGCAAGGCCGGTGAGGAACTCCTCGCGGGTGCGCGTCTGGTGGAAGACCACCTCCCCCTTGTCGGCGAAGAGGTCGACGGTGATCTCGGGCGCGTCGACGTACTCCATCAGCATGAGCTCGGGGAACGGCTCGTAGCCGGTGAAGAGGTCGACGAAGTCGTCGAGCGTCATGTACCGGTTGATCGGCTTCTCGTAGAGGAGGTCGTGGACGCGGTCGACGTGCGCGGAGAGGATGCGGAAGCCGCGCGAACCCTTGGCGACCGGTGGCTTGAAGCACACGGGAACGTCCGGGTAGCCGAGCTCCCGGGCGCCGGCGACGAACCCCTCGAGGCTCGCCGGCCGGAGCAGCTCCGGCTGCGGCACGGGGATCTCGCCGCAGGCGGCGTGCATGACCGCTTTGTCGCTGGCGATCTCGATGCCGCGCACGCCGTCGGCGAGCACGCGCGCCCCGAGCGCCTCGAACACGTCGCGGTGACGGGCCACCGTCTCGATCTCGTGCGAGGACTGGACGAAGAGCACGTCCGGGCGCTCGCGCTCGACGACGGCGGCGAGCCCCGGGATGTACTCGGGCGAGGCCCCCGGCGGCACGAGACTGAAGCCGTCGCACATGAACCTGCCGACGGCGTCCGGCCGCATGTCGACGCCGTGGATGTGGATCTCGCGCTCGCGGTTGGCCTTGAGCTGTCCGATCAGCGTGCTCGCGCCGGGGCAGCCGGCGGCGGTGAGGACGATCTTGAGCGCCGGCAGCGTCATGGGGACTCCGGACTGGTCGCGGCTGGGTGGGGCGCTAGAGGATCCAGCGGTAGACCTCGAACACCTCGGCGTACTCGCAGCCGATGTTGATGCCGCGAGTGAGGGCGACGTTGCGGATGTAGTCCTCGTTCAGGTAGTTGCGGTGGCCCTGGCTGGCGTAGCACCCCAGGGCCTCGATCTTCTTCTGGATGTGGCGCTCCTCGAGCCGTACGTAGGCCTGCTGCGAGAAGTTGAGGTTGTTCCACGGGATCTCGTAGGCCATGACGGTGGTGCGCTTGAAGGCGCGCAGGCCTTCCTCGGCCACGGTCTTGTGGTCCTGGTGCAGGTCGATCAGCGCCGGCAGCAGCACGCAGTCCGGGTCGAGCTCGCGCTGCAGGACGATCATCTCCTCGAGGATGTCCTGGCGCATGGTCGGGAAGGTGCGCACCTCGAAGTCGTACACCTTGAGGTCGGTCTCGGCGATGCCGAGGATGCCGGTCGCAGCGCGGACCTCGTGCTTGAGCACATCCTTGGGAAAGCCCTCGGGGACGCTCTTGGCGGCGGTGCTGAAGGCGGCGTAGGTGACCTTGACGCCGTTCTCGATGAGGCGCGCCATGGTGCCGCCGCAGCCGAACTCACCGTCGTCGGTGTGCGGCGCCAGCACGAGCACGTTGTCGAAGCGTTCGATGCTCACGAAGGGCCTTTCATCAGCGAACCGTAGAAGTCTACCAAATCGTCCCGTACCGCCTCACCGGCGCTCGAGCATGCGTTCGTAGACGTCGCGCGTCAAGCGGGCGTTGCGCTGCCAGCTGAGGCCGAGGGCGGTGGCGCGACCCGCAGCGCCGATCGCCGCCGCCCCGGCCGGGTCGTCGAGCACCCGGGCGATGACTCCCGCGATGGCGCCGGGATCACGCGCGGGGATCAGCCAGCCGCCGCTCACGCCGTGGTCGATGAAGTCCTCGGGGCCTCCCCCCTGGAGGGCGAGCACGGGCGTGCCCTGGGCCATGGCCTCGGTGTAGACGAGCCCGAAGGCCTCGTCCCAGCTCGGCAGGGCGAAGAGCTGCGCGCGCGCCATCATCGCGAGCACCCGGGCGTGCTCCATACGGCCGACGAAGTGGACGTCGCCGGCCACGCCCTCGGCCGCGGCGCGCTCCTCGAGCGCCTGGCGCAGCGGCCCCTCGCCGACGATCGCGAGCTGCACGCGCCGGCCGTCGCGGCGCAGCTTGCCCAGGGCGGTGATGAGGTCGGCCGTGCCCTTGCGTTCGATCAGCTGCCCCACGGTGAGCACGAGCGGTTCGCCGGGGAGGTAGTCGGACGCCGGCTCGACCTGCTCTTCGAGACCGGTGGTGCCGTTGAGCACGACCGACAGCCTCTCCGGTGCGACCACGTCGCGGAGCAGGCGGGCGACGACGCTGGAGTTCGCCATCACCGCGTCG
>DASUMX010000231.1:0-2015 GCA_036277455.1 Thermoleophilia bacterium | reverse complement strand
CGGCGCTCCGTAGGCCGGGCCGCCGGTCGAGGCGCCGGCCACTCCGGCCGGCGCTCCGCACGCGCCGCAGGTCCAGTCGCCGTCCTTGAGCGGAGCGTTACAGCTCGGGCACTCGGCCATCCGGTCCCCCTCGGGAGGTCGACTCGGCCGCAGGCGCTCGCGCGGCCACTACGCCCAGTCTATCGGCCGCCGCGCCCCCCGCCATGACCCGATCGGCGACCGCGGCGCTCAGAACTCGAGCTTCTCCAGCCGGGCGAAGATCACGTCGCGCCCGGCCCGGTACTGGTCCGGGTCCATGGCGGCGTCGACCTCCCCAGGGGTCATCACCGCCATGGCCTCGTCGTTCTGCTTGATGAGCATCCCGAAGTCGACGCCCTCGCGCCAGGCGTGCATGGCGGAGTCCTGCACGACGCGGTAGGCGTCCTCGCGCAGCATGCCCTTGTCGACGAGGGCCAGCAGGACCGCCCCGCTGAACACGAGGCGGTAGCTCTGGCCCAGGTTCGCCAGCATGCGCTCTTCGTCCACCACGAGGTTGTCGATGAGCTTCGTGAACTTCTGCAGCATGTAGTCGAGCAGGATGGTGCTGTCGGGCAGCACGATGCGCTCGGCAGAGCTGTGGCTGATGTCGCGCTCGTGCCACAGGGCGATGTTCTCCATCCCGACCAGCGCGTTGCCGCGCAGCACGCGGGCGCAGCCGGCCATGCGCTCGCTGAGGATGGGGTTGCGCTTGTGCGGCATGGCCGAGGAGCCCTTCTGGCCCTTGCCGAACGCCTCCTCGGCCTCACGGACCTCCGAGCGCTGCAGGTGCCGCACCTCGGTGGCGAACTTCTCGATGCTCGCGCCGGCGAGGGCGATGACGGTGAGGAACTCGGCGTGCCGGTCGCGCTGCACCACCTGGTTGCTGATGGGCTCGCGGCCGATGCCGAGCTCCTCGCAGACCAGGTCCTCGACGCGCGGGTCGATGTTGTTGTAGGCGCCGACGGCGCCGCTCATCTTGCCCACCGACGCGGCGACGGTGGCCACGCGCATGCGCTTGAGGTGACGGCTGACCTCGAACGCCCAGATGCCGAGCTTCATGCCGAAGGTGATGGGCTCGGCGTGGATGCCGTGGGTGCGGCCGACCTCGACCGTGTCGCGGAACTCGAACGCGCGCCGCTTGAGCACCTCGCCCAGGGCGACGAGGTCGCGCTCGAGCAGCCGGCCGGCCTGCTTGATCTGGAGCGCCAGCGCGGTGTCGAGCATGTCGCTGCTGGTCATGCCGTAGTGGACGTACTTGCTGGCGTCGCCGACGTATTCGGCCACGTTGGTGAGGAAGGCGATGACGTCGTGATTGGTCGTGGCCTCGATCTCGTTGACGCGGGCGACGTCGAAGGCGGCCTTGGCCTCGATCTCGCGGACGGCGTCGTCGGGGATCTTGCCGAGCCTGTTCCAGGCCCGCACGGCGGCGACCTCCACGTCGAGCCAAGCCTGCATCCTCGCCTGGTCCGTCCAGATCGCGCCCATCTCAGGGAGCGTGTAGCGCTCGATCATCGGTGCCCTCCGCGGCCGCCGCGTCACGGCTGGCCCGGCCCGCGCCGGGCGCCGCCTGTCGTCGCCCGAGATTCTCTCACACACGCCGCGACGTCTGGCGCGCGCCGGGCCGCGGGTTCACAATCGAGCAGAGCGGCGGCGGCGACGCAGGCGATCACAGGAGGAAGCCATGCCGACGGAAGAGGAACTGCGCGAGCACGCGATCAAGGCGATCAAGAAGAAGCGCGACTTCTGGAACCACGTCATCGCCTACTGCATCGTCAACGTCTTCCTCGTCGTGATCTGGTACTGGAACGGCGCCGGCTACTTCTGGCCGGGCTGGGTGCTCGCCGGCTGGGGCATCGGGCTCGCCTTCAACGCGTGGGACGCGTACGGGCGCGGCAGCCGGCCGATCAGCGAGGACGAGATCCAGCGGGAGATGGAGCGGCAGCGGCGCGGCTGAGCCGAGGCTCGGCCGCGCCGCTGCGCCGGTGACGGCCGGCGAC
>DASUMX010000230.1:0-3516 GCA_036277455.1 Thermoleophilia bacterium | reverse complement strand
CTACTTCGGCCACCGCGCGCGCGGCGTGGTGGCCCTGAGCTACGACCCGGAGACGGTCGAGCGCGCCGAGCAGGCCGCCGAGTTCGTGGGCCTGCAGGACGCGCTCGCCGATCCCGGGGAGCTGCTCTCGGCGTTCGACCGCAAACGCGTCATGTTCGCCGCCGCCCTGGCCACGCGACCGGACGTCCTCCTGCTGGATGAGCCGGCGGGCGGGCTGAGTGACCAGGAGTGCGCGCACCTCATCGACCTGATCGCGCGCGTCAAGGCACAGGGCATCACCGTGATGATCGTGGAGCACGTCATGAGCGTCCTCATGACGGTCTCCGACCGCGTCATGATGATGCACCAGGGCGCCAAGTTCTTCGTCGGTACCCCCGGGGAGGTCCAGGCCAACCCCGAGGTCATCAAGGTCTATCTGGGGAACGTCGGCGCCGAGGCAGGGGTCACGCTCGAGGAGCTCGGCGCCCTGCCGGAGGTCCGCGATGCTTGAGGTCACCCACCTGAGGGCCGGCTACGGCGCGGCGACGGTGCTCGAGGACGTGAGCATCTCCGTCGACGAGGGCAAGTTCGTGGTCCTCACGGGGCCGAACGGTCACGGCAAGACAACGCTCCTGCGCGTGCTCAGCGGGCTGTTGCCGGCCGGCGAGGGCGAGGTCACGTTCCTCGGCGAGCCGCTCAACGGCAAGTCGGCGGCCGCCATCGTGGGCCGCGGTCTGGTCCACATCCCCCAGGGCGACCTCCTGTTCGTGGATCTCACCGTGGAACAGAACCTGTTCATGGGCGCCTACCTCTCGGCCGCCTGGAGGAGCCGGCGTGACCGCATCAAGCGCGTCTACGAGCTCTTCCCTCGCCTCGAGGAGCGGCGCGGGCAGCAGGCGCGCACGCTCTCGGGCGGTGAGCGGCGCATGCTCGGCATCGGCCGCGGTCTCATGAGCAACGCGAGGCTCCTCATGGTCGACGAGCCGGCCCTGGGCCTGGCCCCCGTCCTCGTGCAGGAGGTCTACGCCACGCTGGACAGGATCGCGCGCAGCGAGGCGACGGTGCTGCTCGTGGAGGAGACGCTGGCAAACGCCCGGGACATCGCCGACTACGTGTACCTCATGGACACGGGACGGATCGTCCACGAGGGAACGATGGCCGAGTTCGGCGCCGACGTCCTCTCGTCCACCTACCTCGGCAATCGCGGGAGCTGATGCATGGAGACTTTGCTACAAGCGATCATCAGCGGGCTCGTCTTCGGCGCGATCTACGCGATCATGACGATGGGGCTCACCCTCGTCTACGGGTGCTTGCGCACACTGAACATGGCGCAGGGAGCGTTCGGCATGGTGGGGGGCTACGCCGCCTGGGTGCTCGCCTCCCGCGCCGGCGCGCCGCCGCTGGTCGGCCTGGTCGCCGGCGCCGTCGCGGCGGCCGGCATCGGCATCCTCACGCACTTCATCTCGGTCAAGCCGCTCGTGGGCCGCAAGGACATCGACTTCGAGATGACCGCGTACATCTCCACGCTCGTCGTGGCGATCATGCTCTCCGCCTCGATCATCCTGCTGTTCGGGGCCCGCAACAAGGCGATCGACCCGCTGGTCGAAGGGCGGCTCCAGATCTTCGGCACGGTCTCCGTGTCGTGGCAGCAGGTCGCCGTGGCCGTGGTCGCCCTGGTCTGCCTCGGGGGCCTGAGCCTGCTGCTGAACCGTTCGCGACAAGGGCTCTCGATCATGGCCGTGGCGCAGCAGTTTGACGCGGCGCGGCTCATGGGCGTGCCGGCGGGACGCGTGTACTGGGTCACCATGGCGCTGGCCGGCATGCTCGGCGGCATCGCCGGAGTCCTGCTGGCGCCGCTGTACTTCGTCTCGCCGTCGGCCGGCGACCTGCCCATCCTCAAGGGCCTCACGGTCGCCATCGTCGCTGGTCTGGGCAGCATCCGCGGCACGATCTACGCGGCGTTCATCATCGGCCTGATCGAGGCGCTGGTGGCCACCTACGTCGGCAGTCTTTGGGCGCTGCCCGTGCTCTTCAGCCTCATCGTCGTGTTCATGATCGTGCGCCCCTACGGCCTGTTCGGCAAACCGGAGGAGGAGCGCCTGTGAGCGGCGTCGACGAGGCCTCAGCCGGCAAGAGCAGGCTCGCCAGGACGCTCGCCTGGAGCCGGACGCCGATCTGGCCGACCGTCGCGGTCGTCGTGGTGCTGGCGTTCATCCCTCTGGTGTGGCGCAACGACTACTACATCAGTCTGTTCGTCCTCATCCTGCTGTTCGCGATCATGACCCAGAGCTGGAACATCACCATAGGCATGTGCGGAATCTGGAACTTCGGCCAGCTCGCCATCATCGCCCTCGGCGGCTATGCGACGGGGCTCCTCGTCGTCAAGCTCGGGATCTCGCCGTGGCTGGCGCTGCTGGCGGGCGTGGTCGCAGGCGGGGTATCGGCGGTGATCATGGTGCTGCCCAGCATCCGTCTCCGCGGCATCTACGCCTCGATGCTCACGTTCGCCTTCGCGGAGGTGGTCCGGCTGCTCATCATCGCCGACAGCACCGGCTTCACCGGCGGGCCGTTCGGGCTGCCCGGAGTGACCGGACTGTTCGACTGGCTCTCGCCCTCCTGGAGCCTGCGCGCGTACTTCTGGCTGACGCTGGTGCTGACCGCGGCGGTCATGCTCTTCGTGCACCGCATGATGAACTCGCCGTTCGGCATGGGTCTCGTGAGCTTGCGCGAATCCATCCGCTTCTCCATCGGCATGGGCATCAACCGGCGCGTCGCCTTCATCATGGCCACCGCCGTTTCCGGCCTGATCGCCGGACTGGCGGGCGGCCTCTACGCCACCTTCTACCACGGCATCACCCCCAGCTTCATGGGCCTCGGCCCCATGGGGCTCCTGGTGATCATGGTCGTCGTCGGGGGCCTCGGCACGGTGCGAGGGCCGATCATCGGGGCGTTCGTCGTGACCATGCTGAGCGAGCTCCTGCGCGACACGGTCATGTGGCGGCTGGTGGTGCAGGGGGCCCTGCTGCTGATCGTGCTGGCCTTCTGGCCGGCCGGCCTCGACGGCTTGTTCGAGCGCGGCTACGACCGGGTGCGGGCGTGGATGAACGCCGGCCAGGACGAGGGACGACCCGGGGTGCCGGCCGCCGCCGTCGCCGAGGGGTCCACGGACCAGGCCGCGGGCCGGGTCGCGGCCGCCGCGGTCACGGACCAGGTGCAGCGCGCCGACCGGACCGACGTGGCCGCGGCGGAGCCCGCACGGCCCACGAAGAAGGTCGGCAGGTTCAAGGCGTGGCTCAACGCCGACCAGCCGCCCAAGCCGGGCGACACGGCGGGAGGACCGGCGGACGACCCGGTGCGGCGTGGCGCCGACGCCGGAGACGCCTAGGAAGGGGTCGAGGGCGTGATCGCCGACACCCCCAAGACGGCCGCCGAGCTGGGGCTCATGCGCGGCAGCCCCCCGCCCCCGGACAAGCGGGTCACGTTCTGGAACTGGGAGACGCCGCCGTTCAACCGCTGGTCGTTCCAGCACGTGCCCGC
>DASUMX010000229.1:0-4120 GCA_036277455.1 Thermoleophilia bacterium | reverse complement strand
GCCCGTCCGCGTCCGCGCCGCTGGTGCAGGGCATCCAGGGGACGTACACGTGGCGCCCCGTCGACGGCCCGGGCGAGGACGGCACGTTCGGCGCCCTCGCCGGCGGCGACGCGGGCGGGAAGGCGAGCGTCCCGGAGGACGAGACCGTCTTCAGCTATCACCCGCCCGAGTCTGCCTACGACGCCACGACGCGCACCGAGACCACCGTCGGCGGCAACGGCGGACGCGCCGCCCTCGCCACCCGCACCGTCGGCCAGTGGCCGCCGGTCTGGCGCGTCGCCACGCACAGCCCGCTGGACTACCAGGGTCTGGCCGCGATCGTGCGCACCGCGGTCGAGGACGGCGACGAAGCCGTCGGCATCAAGCCGGTCAAGGACGATGAGCGCGCGGTCTGGCGGGCGGCGATGAAGCTGGACGGCAAGGAGGTGAACGTCGTCGTGGACCAGCAGACCGGCATCGTCACCTGGTGCAGCGACGACGAGGCCACCTTCACCGCGACGGTCGACTGGGACGCGCCGCCGCCGGCCGATACGACCTACAGCGTCGACGTGCCGGCGGGCACAGAGACGGAGACCATCGGGGACACGGACGCCTACGAGCCGTCACCGGCGGCGGCGGGTCGCACCGCCGGCTACGCTCCGCTCGTCTCAGACCTGGCGCCTGACGGCTACGGGCTCCAGAGTGTCGCCACGGTCGCGGACGGCACGCAGGTCTACGACTGGACCGGGCACCCGACAGAAGCGGGCCCCATCTCCCCGCCGCGGGAGCTGGTCATCGGCCAGCTGTACACGCGAGGCCTCAGCTGGTTCACGCTGGAGCAGCTTGGCCCCAAGGCGACCGACTTCTACGGCGCCGGTCTCAAGGACTGGCCGGCCTCATCATCCGACGAGAGGCTCTCGCTCCAGCAGACGACGCTGCAGTACGGGAGGCTCAAGGGCGCGACGGCCTACACGTGGTACCAGGAGAGCGGGCCGTCGCTGTTCGCCGCCGGGCGGCGCCGGGCAGTGTTCATCACCGGCGCGCTCACCCGCCAGGAACTCATCGCGTTCGCCGAGGGGCTGCAGCCAGTCGCGCCGCCGCAATAAGCGCGGTGTCAGTCACGCCGGGGCTCAGGCGAGCGCGCCCCGGCCTGACGCGCGTCAGCCCAGCAGCCCCTCGATGATCAGGTCGGTGGCCGCGTCTTCGTCGAGCCCGCGGCTCATCAGCGTCTGCAGCTGCTTGCTGTCGACGCTGCCGATCGCGGCCTCGTGCGTCACGTGCGCCAGCGCGTGGCTCACCTCGACGATCGGCACGGCCTTGGCCACTGCGTTGCCCTGCACGATCTCTTTGCAGTCGACGTGGCCGCGGGCGTGCGGCGCGCTCGCCGTGAGCGTGTTGTAGATCTCGGCGAAGGCGTCGTCGCGCAGCGCCAGGTGCGACTGCAGCACGGCGGTCGCACCTTCGCCGTTCAGGTGGCCGGTCTCGTTGATGCGGATCTTGTCGCGGCCGCGGCCGATGATGCGCGCGATCATGTCGAGCGTGCTGTGCGCGTCGCAGTCGACCTCGTAGTCGAAGTCGATGACGCCGGCCATGCCCTTGATGAGCTCGAACTCCGTCTTGAAGCGGCCGCCCTCCTTGACGTGCACCCTGGTCTTGGGCACCACGATCACGCCGCCCTCCGCGCCGTGCAGGTGGCGCTCGAAGTACTGGTAGGTGGCGCCGGGTCCGACGACCACGTCGGCGTCCATCCTGTGGGTGATGTCGACGGCGTTGGGGAAGGTGCAGTGCGCCTGCACGCTGGCGAAGCTGTCCTCCTCCGCCTCCACGTGCATGAGGATGCGCTGCAGGCCAGCGGCGGGCAGCATGCCGAAGCACAGGTGCACCGGCTTGGCGATGCGCGCGCCCTTGTCCAGGTGGATCCAGGCCTCGATGCCGTCGTCGAGCTCGTCGACGTCGACCTGCAGGCCGGGGACGAGATGCGCCCCGACCACCTCGTTGCCGTGCACCTCGAGGTGGGCGATGTCGTCGCCCTTGATGTGCCCGCCGAAGTCGCCGAGGCTGGCGAGCAGCTCGCGCGCGGTCTCGACCTGTTCCCTGGTGGGCGAGCTCACTCGGCCACCCCCGCCATCTCGTTCCTCGTGGGCACGTTGGTGTGGCCGCAGCTCAGGCAGTTGTCGCCGAAGTAGTCGTCGATGCGGCCCACGGCGCCCTTGTCGATGATGCGCCCGTCGCAGAGCAGGAAGGCGTGCTCGGCGTGCTTGAGCACCTCCTGGCTGTGGGTGATCATGATGACCGTGGCACCGCGCTCCTTGAAGTCGGCGAGGGCATCGAAGATGCGCGTGAGCGCCTCCACGTCGATGCCCGAGTCGGGCTCGTCCATGAGCACCAGGCGGGGCTCCATGGCGAGGATGCTGGCGAGCTCCACGCGCTTGCGCTCGCCGCCGGACAGCGTCTTGTCCACGGCGCGCGTCGCGTACTTCTCGGGGTCCAGGCCCACGCGGCCCAGCACCCGCTCGACCGTCGCGGCGCTCCGCTCCCTGGCTCCGGCCAGGATGAACCGGTCCACCCGGAGCCCCTCGAACCGCGCCGGCTCCTGCCACGCGAGCGTGATGCCGCGGCGCGCCCGCTCATCCACCGGCAGGTCCTGGATGGGCTCGCCGTCGAGCAGGATCTCGCCGCTCAGGTGCCGGTAGTCGGGCAGGCCCATGATCGCGCCGGCCAGCGTGCTCTTGCCGGCGCCGTTGGGCCCCACCAGGGCGTGGACGTGCCCCTCCCAGAAGTCGACGGTAAGGCCGTTGAGGATGCGCCGGCCGCCGAGCTCGAGCGTGACGTCCCGCAGCTCAAGGACGCCCATTCTCAGTCCTGGACGGCCTCGAACTCTTCCTTGTCCACGCCGCACTCGGGGCAGACCCAATCGTCGGGCAGGTCCTCGAACGCCGTGCCCGGCTCGATGCCGTTGTCGGGGTCCCCTACCGCGGGGTCGTACACGTAGTCGCAGACGGTGCAGACGTACTTGGTCATCCTCGGCCTCCTGGAGGATCGCTTTGCTCGGGAGCGCGGACGGTGCGGCGCGGGCTCCAGTGTATCGCGCCGGGCGGTCTCTCTCCTGTCCGCAGAGAACGGTGCCCGCGAGCCCTGCGTCCCGAAACCCGAGGACGGCGCTTTGCCTGACCCGTTCGAGGATGGGATTCCGGCGCCGGGGCCTTCCGTCCAGCCTCAGCTCCCGGGGACCGGCGCGTCCTCCGGGTAGCCGTTCCCCTCCCAGTACCCTGTCTTCACCTGGCTGGTGAGCTCGATCCGCTCCACCCACTTGACGCTCTTGTAGCCCAGCTGCTTGGGGACGACGAGGCGCAGCGGACCGCCGTGCTTGGGCGGCAGCGGTGCGCCGCTCAGAGAATCCGCGAGCAGGGACTGGGAGTCGCGCACGAGCTCGAGCGGCAGCGTGCTCAGGTAGACGCCGCCGTGCGCGTGAAAGACGGCGTACTTCGCCTCGGGCCTCACGCCGGCCTGGTCGAGCAGGACGGCCGGCGCCACGCCGCCCCAGCGGACGTCGTCGACGCTCCAGCCCTCCACGCAGTGGAAGTCGACCGTCTCGGCCTTGCGCTCCAGGCCGGCCCAGGTGGCCCTGTCGACGGTCAGCGGCGACTCGACCAGGCCGTCCACCGTGACGACCCACTCTTCGGGCGTCAGGTCCGGCACGGACTCGACGCTGCGCACGGGGAAGGTACCGAACTGGTCGGCCACCGGGCCGCCGACCTTGTCGGCCACCTCGGAAGGCCCGCCGAACGCACGGACGCCGGCGATCACGGCGGCGACTCCCGCAGCGACTGCGCCGCCGAGGACGATCACGCGGCGGCGCGAGTACCGCACGGCGCCGTGCGCCGGCCCTTCGGGCGGCGGGTCCTCGGCCGGATGGACTTCCGCCGCCGTGTCGCCGGCGCCGCCGGTATCGATCCTCTGCTCGTCGTCGCTCGTCATCGCGGGCCTCATGCTCGTCCGTCTCACTCAACCGGACTATTCCCATCCTGAAACGAGCCAAGGCCCCGGGGTGAGCGTCGCTGCGTCGCTCCCGTACGCGGGGGCGGCGGCCTCGTCGGCCGCCGCCCCGCACCTCCGTCTCACCGCCCCTCACGGGCGGCTG
>DASUMX010000228.1:0-4769 GCA_036277455.1 Thermoleophilia bacterium | reverse complement strand
GAGTAACGACAACGCCTCGTACTGGCAGGGGTACCTCGGCTACCCGGTCCTCGCCGTACTGCTCGCACGTGGGGTGCTCCATGCCGACGCGGCCGCGGTCGACGCCATGGCCGGCGTCCCCTGGTACGACCTCAACACGCGGTTCAAGCGCGACTACGAGGCGGCCGTCGCGCGCGTGCTCGGCGAGCTGTCGGCGCACGGCGGCGACCCGGCGCTCGTGGAGCGCGAGGTCGCCGCCGTGCTGGACCAGCTCGCGGCCCTCGACCTGCGGCGCGCGTCCCGCGGCCGCCGCCCGCCGGCCGCGCATGACTGAGGCGACGGGCAGTCGCGGCCGATCGCCGGCACCGTCCGGTCAGGTCAGCGGACCGTTCTGGTGCACGCCGACGCGGTTGCCCTCGCTGTCCCTGAAGAAGCCCATGGTGCCGACCATGTCGCCCATGAACGTGGCCGGCATGAGGATCTCGCCGCCGGCGTCGGCCGCGCGCTGGAGCATGCCCTGGGCGTCGCCGTTGCTCTCCAGATAGATGGTGCTGCCGTCCTCGCTCGGCCTCGCCTGCTCGCCGACGAAGAGGTCGAACGCCACCGGCATCTGCTGCTCCGCCGCATCGCCGGCCGGAGCGTCCTCGTCGGGGCCGGGCAGGGCGATGCCCTCCATGCCCTCCACCTTGACGAACGGGCGCTGCAGGACGGCGCCGTAGAAGGCCATGGCGCGGTCGAGGTCCGTGGCCGGGATGTCGGCCCAGACGATGAGATTCTGCATGTCGTGTCCTCCGCTGCTCAGCGGTTGCCTGACGTGGTGGACTGATTCCCGCCGGCGACCGGGGTCAATGCGTTTGACGTTGGTTTCCTACATGGCTATCCTGTTTCTGCTGATTAGGCTTCCCTAAGTCATCCCTGTCGGACTCCCTCCGAAAGGACGACGAATGACCCTGCTCGACGCCCGGCCCGGCCGGCCGGTACGCATCCTCAAGATCGCCGACGACCAGGCGCGCGCCCAGTGCGTGCGCTTCGGCATCGGTGAAGGAACGATCATCGACTCCGCCGAGACGCTCCCGTTGGGGCCGGTGCTCGTGCGCCACTGCCGGCAGGAGATCTGCGTGGGGCGCAGGCTGGCGGGTCGGGTCCTCGTCGAGGACGCGGTGGGCGCGTGAGCGCAGCGACCGCGACGGCGCCCTGCTGTCCGTCGCCCACCGTCGACGCCCCAGCCGGCGCTCGCAGGATCGTCCTTGTCGGGAACCCCAACGTCGGCAAGTCGCTCTTCTTCAACGCCTTCACCGGCCTCTATGTCGACGTCTCCAACTACCCGGGCACGACCGTCGCCGTCTCCAGCGGACACATGGGTGACGACGTGGTGCTGGACACGCCCGGCATCTACGGCGTGTCCTCGTTCAACGACGAGGAGACGGTGGCGCGCGACATCGTCATGGAAGCGGACGTCGTCCTCAACGTGGTCGACGCGGTCCATCTGGAGCGCGACCTCTTCCTCACCCAGCAGATCATCGACATGGGCATCCCCATGGTCGTCGCGCTCAACATGGCGGACGAGGCACGGGCCAAGGGCGTGGAGATCGACGTCGAGGAGCTCTCCAGCCGGCTCGCCGTCCCCGTGGTCCCCACCGTCGCCGTGCGCCGCGAGGGCTTCGACCAGGTGCGCGAGGCTCTTGCGGACGCGCGCCCCGGGCGCTCCGACCCGGAGCTGCAGGAGCGCCTCGCCGCCCTGCTCGACCGCACGGGGACCAGGCCGGAGGCGCTGCTCGTTCTCGAGGCCGATCCGTTCGTCTCCGCGCGGACCGGCGTCAGCGTCGAGGGACAGCGCGACGCGATCTACCAGGACCGGCGGCGGCGAGTGGACGCCGTGGTCGCCGCCGCCGTCCGTCACCCAGGAAGCAGGACCGACCTGGGAGCCAGGCTGGGGCGCGCCCTGGTGCGCCCGCTCGTCGGGGTCCCGGTGCTCGCCCTCACGCTCTTCGCCATGTACGAGGTCATCGGCGTGTTCGTGGCCGGCACCGTGGTCGGCTTCACCGAAGGCACCGTGATGCAGGGCTACGTGGAGCCGTTCCTGCGCGGCGCGGTCGAACGCGTGACGGGATCGTCCGGCGTCGCCTACAGCATCCTCGCGGGTGAGTTCGGCGTGGTCACGATGACGGTGACCTACATCCTCGGGCTGCTCCTCCCGCTCGTCGTCGCCTTCTACCTGCTGATGTCGACCCTCGAGGACTCCGGTTACCTGCCGCGCATCGCGGCGCTCTCAGACCGCCTGATGTCGGGCATCGGCCTCAACGGGCGCGCCATCATCCCCATGATCCTGGGCTTCGGGTGCATCACGATGGCGACGATGACCACCCGCATCCTTGGCAGCGAGCGCGAGCGGCGGATCGCGACGGCCCTCATGGCCTTCGCGATCCCCTGCTCGGCGCAGCTCGGCGTGGTCGTGGCTCTGCTCGCGGCGGCCGGCGGCGGCACGATCGCGCTCGCCTACGGGGCGATCATGGTCCTCATCTTCGGGCTCATCGGTCTGGCGCTCGACCGCGTCCTGCCCGGCAAGTCGACCGACCTGCTGATCGACCTGCCGCCGCTGCGCCTGCCGCGCCCGCGCAACGTGCTCACCAAGACGTACCACAAGACGTGGATGTTCCTGAAGGAGGTGAGCCTGTACTTCGTCGCCGGCGCGCTGCTGCTCAGCCTGCTCGAGGTGACGGGCGCGCTCCAGGGCCTGCAGGGTCTCCTCGCGCCCCTCACCGTCGGCTGGCTCGGCCTTCCCTCGGCCGCGTCGAACGCCTTCGTGATGGGCTTCGTGCGGCGCGACTTCGGCGCCGCCGGCCTGTTCGACCTCGGCCTCGGCGGCACCCAGATCCTCGTCGCGCTGGTGACGATCACGCTGTTCGTGCCCTGCATCGCCTCGGTGCTCATCATCATGAAGGAGCGCGGCAAGGCCTTCACCGCCGCGGTCTGGTTCGGCAGCGTGGGACTGGCCTTCTTCGTCGGCGGCGTCGTTGCGAAGCTCGCCGGGGTGCTGTGACGATGCCCCGGCCGGGGGCGATGCGCGACCCCCAGACCCTGCCGCGGACGTGCGGCCTCCTCACCTGCCCCGAGTGCGGACTCGAGCTCGAGACCCTCCTGCTCCGTTGCCCTCGCTGCCTCGCCACGATCCCGTTGGGCTGCAGCGGCAACTGCAGGGAGTGCGGCAAGGACGACGGGCGCTGACGCGCCCGCGTCGACGGCTCTCGGTTGACCCTGCCACTGTCCGGCGGGTACGCTCGCGGCCCGTAGGGGAGTAGCCGGCTCGCCCGACAGGGCGAGTGACGCGGTCGTCATCACGGGTCGCGAGACCCCGGCCACGCCGGCGAACGGCAAGACCTTCGGCACAGGCGTGCCGGAGGTCTTTTTGCCTGCCGCCCCGAGACGACGAGTGGAGGACGTGGAGTGACCGCCAACGCGAGCGAACCGCTGCACTGGGCGGTCTTCTTCGCCATCGTCGCCATCGCCCTGGCGATCGACCTCGGGTTCGTGGGCCGCAAGGGCGACGTCGTCAGCACGCGCACCGCCTACGCCTGGAGCGCCGTCTGGATCTCGCTGGGCATCGGCTTCTCCGGCCTCGTGTACCTGTGGTACGGAAGCGAGGCGGCGCAGCAGTACCTCGCCGGCTATCTCATCGAAGAGTCGCTCAGCATCGACAACCTCTTCGTCTTCCTGCTCGTCTTCGGCTCGCTCGGCATCGCCCTGCAGTACCAGCGCAAGGTGCTGTTCTGGGGCATCCTCGGGGCGATGCTCATGCGCGGCGTCTTCATCGTCGCCGGGGTGAGCCTCATCAACCGCTTCGAATGGATCGTCTACATCTTCGGCGCAGTACTCGTGTATACGGCCTACCGGCTCGTGCGCTCGAGCGGCGTACAGGTGGACCCGGAGAAGAACCCGCTGGTGCGCTTCGCGCGGCGCCTCTTCCCCGTGGCGGCGGACTACAAGGGCCGCCGCTTCGTCATCCGCCGCGGCGGCAAGAGGTTCATCACGCCGCTGGTGCTCGCCCTGGTCGCCATCGAGTCGGCCGACCTCGTGTTCGCCATCGACTCGGTCCCGGCCGTGCTCGCCGTCTCCAACATCACATTCGTGGTCTTCACCAGCAACATCGCCGCGATCCTCGGGCTGCGCTCGCTCTACTTCGCGCTCGCCGGCAGCCTGCAGCGCTTCGAGTACCTCAGCTGGGGGCTCGCCGTCGTGCTGGGGTTCGTCGGCGTCAAGATGCTGATCAGCCACTGGCTTCACATCCCCGTGCTCATCTCGCTCGGTGTCATCGTGGTCGCGGTGGGGACGTCGGTGATCGTCTCGCTGGTCCTCACGCGAGGCGCGGAGCCGGACGCCGACGTGCTCGTGGCCGCCGGCCGCGGCGACCTCGTCGAGAAGCGCGGCGAAGCGCCGGAGGAGCCGGATGCGCCGGAGGGTGGGGACGCGCCGGCGAATGAGGACGCACCGGCGCACGGGGACACGGCCGCGAGCAGGTGAGGCGGACGGGGCGCGGCGCCCGACCCACGTAAGGCCGGCAGACAACGGACGGGCTTGTCGGGAGGTCGCGCTCCGGGTAACATATGAACATCTGTTCATATGTTCAGAGGAGAGGGCGATGACCGACGGTCGGCTCGAGGCGCCGGTGATCTGCGGCAAGGACGACGAGGACCTGCTCGACCACTGCGACGTGCACGTGGTCGACCCAGAGCGCGTGACCGCAGTGCGCGGACGGCTCGTCTCGCCGTCGATCGCCGCACAGATGGCCACGG
>DASUMX010000227.1:0-5510 GCA_036277455.1 Thermoleophilia bacterium | reverse complement strand
CGCCGGCGACGGTGAACGACCGGCTCTGCACGGCCGACGGCGTGATCGTCCCCGGCGGTTTCGGGCAGCGCGGGGTGGAGGGCAAGATCGACGCCATCAAGTACTGCCGCGTGAACAAGGTCCCGTTCCTCGGCGTGTGCCTGGGCATGCAGTGCGCCGTCGCCGAGTTCGCGCGCGACGTCTGCGACATGGCCGGCGCCAACTCCACCGAGTTCGACCCCGAGACCGCCTACCCGGTCATCGACCTGTTGCCGGAGCAGAAGAACGTGGAGGACATGGGCGGCACCATGCGGCTCGGCGCCTCCCACGTGAAGCTGGTCCCCGGCACCAGGGCCCAGGTCGCCTACGACGCCGGCGAGGTCTGGGAGCGTCACCGCCACCGCTACGAGGTCAACAACGACCTGCGCCCGCAGCTCGAGGCCGCCGGCCTCGTGATCAGCGGCACCACTCCGGACGGACGGCTCGTCGAGATCTGCGAGCTGCCCGATCACCCCTGGTTCGTCGCCTCCCAGTTCCACCCCGAGTTCAAGTCGCGGCCCACGCGGCCGGCGCCGCTCTTCCGCGACTTCGTGGGTGCCGCCGCCCGCCTGCGCAGCGAGCGTGACGACGAGCTGGAGGACGTGTGCGCGCCGGCGTAGACGCGGAGCTCGTCGACCTCTTCGTGCGGCTCTGCGGCATCGCGTCGCCGACCGGGGCCGAGCGGGAGGTCGCCGACGCCGTCGCGGCGCATCTCGGCGGCCTCGGCCTCGGCGTCCACGAGGACGGCAGCGCTCCCGTCACCGGCTGCGGCTGCGGCAACCTGGTCGCCCGCATCGCCGGCCGGGGGGAGGCGGAGCCTCTCGCCCTGTGCGCCCACCTCGACACCGTGCCGGTCTCGGGCGCGCCGTGCGTGGTCGTCGACGAGGGGTTCGTGCGCAGCGACGGCGCCACGGTGCTCGGCGCCGACGACAAGGCCGCCGTCGCCGTCCTGCTGCTGCTCGCCCGCGCGCTCGTCGCCGAGCCGCCCGCGGGCGACGTCGAGCTCGTCTTCACCGCAGGGGAAGAGGCCGGCCTGCTGGGCGCCAAGGCGCTGGACCTGACCGGCCTCACGGCACGGCGGGTGTTCGTGCTCGACAGCGACGGCGCGCCGGGCACGCTCATCGTCGCCTCGCCGACGCAGAAGCGCGTGACGGCGGAGTTCCAGGGGGTCGCGGCGCACGCCGGCATCGCCCCCGAGAAAGGGCGCAACGCCATCGTCGCCGCGGCGCGAGCCATCGGCGCGATGCGTCTGGGCCGCATCGACGACGAGACCACGGCGAACATCGGCGTGGTGAACGGAGGCAGCGCCTCGAACGTGGTCGCGGAACACTGCGTGGTGGCCGGTGAGGCGCGCAGCCTGGACGCCGCCAAGGTCGCGAGGCTCGCCGAGGAGATGGTGCAGGCGATGGCGGCGGAGGCGGGAGCGGCCGGCATCGACGTCGAGATCGACGTCAGCGAAGGGTTCCGCGGCTACCGGCACGCGCCCGAGAGCCCGTTGCTGGAGATCGGCGCCCGGGCGGCGGCGCTCGCGGGTCTCGAGGTCCGCCTGGCCGCCGGGGGCGGCGGCTCGGACGCGAACGTCTTCAACGCCGCCGGCCTGCCGGCGCTCACGCTCGGCGTCGGCTTCGAGAACGCGCACTCGCCGCGCGAGCGCATGAGCCTCGAGCGGCTCGGCGAGCTGGCGACCATGGCGGCGGCCGTGGTGCGCGCCGCCGCGACGGCCGCGTAGCGGCCCCGGGGCGGCGCGTGACCCGCGAACGAAGTTCTCCGGGCGGGCGGACCGGGCCTCCGCCACCTCCCGCCGATCCCCTGGTCCGGGAGTTCCTCGACTACGTTCAGTACGAGCGCGGCCTCAGCCCCAACACCGTGACCGCCTACGGCCGCGACCTCACCGCGTTCGCGGCGGCCCTCGCGGCGGCCGGCGCGGAGCCGGGAAGCGCCACGCCCGCGCAGGTCCGCGCCTACTTCGCCGGCTCCGGCGGCGACGGCGCGCCGTCCAGCGTGGCGCGCCGGACGGCGGCGGTGCGCGCCTTCTACGCCTATCTGGTGCGCGAGGGCGTGCGCGAAGACGACCCGGCGGTCCTGCTGCGCACGCCCAAACGGCCGCAGGAGCTGCCGCGCGTCCTCTCCGTCGAGGAGGTCGAGGACGTCCTGGCGGCGGTGGTGCGGGCCGGGCCTCTGGGACAGCGCGACCTCGCCGCGCTCGAGCTGCTCTACGGCTGCGGGCTGCGCGTGAGCGAGTTGCTGGGCCTGCGCGACGGGGACGTGGACGTCGAGGGCGGGATCGTGCGCTGCGTCGGCAAGGGGGACAAGGAGCGCGTGGTGCCCATGGGCGGCGCGGCCGCGGCGGCCGTGAGCCGGTACGTCGCCGACGGGCGGCGGGCTCTCCTGAAAGGCCGCCGCCGCCCGCAGCTCATCCTGAACGCGCGCGGCGGGCCGCTCACGCGCCAGGGGTTCGACTACATCCTGCGCCGCGTGCTCGCCCGCGCAGACATGCTCGGTGCGGCCAGCGCGCACACGTTCCGGCACTCGTTCGCCACGCACCTGCTTGCCGCCGGGGCCGACCTGCGCAGCGTGCAGGAGATGCTCGGCCACGCCAACGTGGCGACCACCCAGTTGTACACTCACGTGACCGTGGAGCACCTCCGCGAGGTGTTCCTGGAGACGCACCCCCGGGCACGGCGACGGCCCGGCGGCAAGGAGGCGTAGATGACGCGCGTGTTCGTGTGCGTGCTGGACGGCTGCGGCGCGGGGGCGCTGCCCGACGCCGCCGCCTACGGCGACGAGGGGTCGGACACGCTGCGGCACGTGCTCGAGCGCACCGGCGTCCCGCTCCCCAACCTCTCCGCCCTCGGACTCGGTGAGGTCGTCGGGCTGGACCTCGGGACGCCGCGCCCGGAGGCGACCTACGGGCGCCTGGTGGAGCGCGGCGCCGGCAAGGACACCACGACGGGCCACTGGGAGATGATGGGGGTGGTGCTCGCGCGGCCGTTCCCGACCTACCCGGACGGCTTTCCGCCCGAGGTGCTGGAGCCATTTGAGGCGGCGATCGGCCGGCGCGTGCTCTGCAACCGGCCGGCCTCCGGTACCGGCGTGATCGAGGAGCTGGGCGACGAGCACGTCGCCAGCGGCCGGCCCATCGTCTACACGTCCGCCGACTCGGTGTTCCAGATCGCCTGCCATGAGGACGTCGTGCCGGTGCCGACGCTCTACGAGTGGTGCGAGACCGCGCGCGGCATCCTGCGGGGGCCGCACGCCGTGGGGCGCGTCATCGCGCGGCCTTTCGACGGCGTCTCCGGCCAGTACGCGCGCACGCCGCGGCGGCGCGACTTCTCGCTGGCGCCGCCGGGCCCGACCTACCTCGACCTGCTTCAGGAGCGGGGTGTCCCCGTCGTCGGCGTGGGCAAGATCGGCGAGATCTTCGTGCAGCGCGGCGTCGACGTGGACGACCACACCACCGACAACACGGCCGGCATCGCCGCCTGCACCCGGCACCTGCGCGAGATGGAGGACGGGCTGCTGTTCGCCAACCTCGTCGACTTCGACCAGGTGTGGGGCCACCGCAACGACGTGGAGGGCTTCGCCGGCGGCCTCGCCGCGGTGGACGCGGCGCTGCCCGCGTGGGAGGCGCTCCTCGAGGCCGAGGACGTGCTGATCCTGTGCGCCGACCACGGCGTGGACCCCACCACGGAGAGCACCGACCACTCGCGCGAGTACTCGCCGCTGCTGGCCCTGGGGCTGGCGCCGGGCCGGTACGACGGCGCCCAGGAGGACGTGGGCGCGACGGCGTTCGCGCACCTGACCGGCGAGGAACCGCCGCTCTCCGGGCGTCCGATCGGCTGATGGCGGCGAAGCCTGAGGCCGCTCTGCGGCGCGTGGCGGCCTGGCGGCCGCATGCCGCCGCGGTCTACGGCTCCGGGCTCTGGGCGTTGCCCGCGGGCGGGTGCGTCGAGGACGAGGTCTCGTACGACGCGCTCGGCTGGCCGTCGGGCGCGGTGCCCGGCCACCAGAACGTCCTGCGGCTCGCGCGCGTGCCCGTCGCCGACGGGCGCGAGCTCCGGCTCGCCCTGGCCTGCGGGCGGCCGCACCGCTACGAGGGCTGGACGGACGAGGAGCTCGAGACGCCGGTGCGGGCGCTTGCCGCGGCCGGCGTCTCCCGGCTGGTGCTGACCAACACGTGCGGCGCGTTGCGGCCGGGCGCCGCCGTCGGCGGGGTCGTCACCTGCTCCGCCGTCGTGGACCTGCAGCGTCCGCCGGGTGGAGACGCGCCGGAGCGCCTGTCCCTGTGTGCGCACGAGGACGCCGCCCGCGTGGCCTCCGCCCTGGGCGCCGGCGCGGCCCCCGTCGCCGGCACGTACGTCTCGGTGTGCGGCCCGCAGTTCGAGACGCCGGCGGAGGTCGCCTGGCTCGCGGGCTACGGCGATGTCGTGGGGATGTCGGCGGCGCCGGAGGCTCGCGCCGCCGCCCAGAGCGGCGTAGAGTGCGTTCTTCTGGCGCTGGTGGCCAACGTCGCGGCCGCGGTGAGCTCGCACGAGGAGGTGCTCGCCGCCGGCGGCCGCCTCGCCCGGCTGCTCGCCGCCGGTCTCGCGATCGCCGTGACGGCGCGCTGGCCGGATCTGCTCGACGCGCCCTGAGGGGGAGTGACGTGGACTTCGTGCACGACGTGATCGCCTGGAAGCGCGACGGCAACGAGCTCGACGAGCCGCGCGTGCGCGCCTTCGTCGAGGGCGTGGTCAGCGGGGCCGTGCCCTCCTACCAGGCGAGCGCGCTGCTCATGGCGATGGTGCTGCGCGGGCTCAGCGACGCCGAGACGCTCGCGCTGGCGCAGGCGATGGTCGAGAGCGGCAAGACGCTGGACCTCGGCGTCCTGCGCCGTCCGGTGCTCGACAAGCACTCGAGCGGCGGGGTGGGGGACAAGGTCACGCTGGTGCTGGCGCCGCTCGTCGCGGCCTGCGGCGCCGTCTTCGGCAAGATGTCCGGCCGCGGCCTGGGGCACACCGGCGGGACGCTGGACAAGCTCGAGTCGATCCCCGGCTTCCGCGTGCAGCTGCCGCAGGGGGACTTCCTCCGCCAGCTGGAGCGCATCGGCGTGGCGGTAATGAGCCAGAGCGAACGCGTCGTCCCGGCGGACCGGCTGCTGTATGCGCTGCGGGACGTCACCGGGACGGTGGAGTGCGACGGGCTCATCGCCGCGAGCATCATGGCCAAGAAGGTCGCGAGCGGCACGTCGGCGGTGGTCCTCGACCTCAAGGTGGGGCGGGGAGCGTTCGCGGCCGACCTGGACCACGCCCGGGAGATCGGCCGCCTCTGCCGGGTGATCGGGACCGCCTACGGGCGCCCGACCTCGTGCCTGTACACGGCCATGGACGCGCCGCTGGGGCGGACCGTGGGCAACCGGCTCGAGGTGGAGGAGGCGTGGCAGGTGCTGTGCGGAGAAGGCCCCGGCGACGTGCGCGAGGTCACACTGGCGCTGGCCGCCGAGCTGCTGCCGC
>DASUMX010000226.1:0-13389 GCA_036277455.1 Thermoleophilia bacterium | reverse complement strand
CCCCGGCCCGCCCCGTTCGTTGTGCCGCAACGCGCCCTACCTCAGCGCCGCCGGCACCGTCGCCAGGTAGATCCCGGCCCAGCCGGCCTCCTCGCTGCCCATGCTCACGTTGATGGCGAGGGCATCGCCGCGGAAGCCGTCGCGCTCGATACCCATCGACGTGACCGGGATGGGGACCTGCGTGCCCGGGACGACGGCCGCGGGGTCGAGCAGCGTACCGTCCATGCCGGTCTCGACCACGGCCGCGATGGGCGCCTTGTTCGGCCCCTTGCGCAGGTAGATACCGTCGACCGGGTCCACATACGCCCCGTCGACGATCCTGCCGGTCCTCGCCTTGAAGGCGACGTGGAAGGTCGCGTCGGTCAGCGAGCCGTCGACCAGACCGGACACCGCGACGAACGTGGCGGAGCGCCAGCGCGCGGGCTCGCCGGTGTCGTCGTCCTCCCCGCCCTCACCGACGCCGGGGACGCGGCCCGAGAAGTTCCAGTAGACGAAGTCGGAGAAGTTGGAGGGCGACTTCGCGACCACCGCCGTGGTGCGGCCGACGGTGTCGTACACGAAGATGCCCTGGTTGACCGGGACGGTCGTCGCGAAGCCGTTCGGATACAGCTCCCTGCAGTAGGCGAGCCGTGCCGCGTTCCCCTCCTCGGGGCACTGCAGCACCAGCTTCCTGGTCGCGGATCCCCAGGCGCCCCAGAAGGCGACGAAGCGCCCGTCGAACGAGACACCCTCACCCAGCCTGTTGAAGACGACACCCTTCTTCTCGCCCGGCACCTGGCCGCCGATCTTGACCAGCGTGGTGAGCGTCGGATCCGCTCCGGTGAGCGGCGCCCGGTAGATGCCGCCTTTGGTGGGACTCGCCTCGTTGTCGAAGCCGGCGAACACCGCCAGTCGCCTGGCCGCGCTGGGCGGGGCGGTGGAGCCGAACCTGGTCGTCCTCGTGCCGGGGATGATCGTGTCGGTGTCGGCGATGCGGACCACCGGCCCAGTGCCGCCCGCCGGTGCGAGCTGGGTGACTCCGTCGAGAAGCGGGATCGGCGAGTCCGTCAGGTCGCGGTAGTAGACGCCGGTCCTGCCCAACGTGCCCAACGTGTAGTTCCCCTTGAACACGACGGTGGCGCCGTCAGTCACCGCGGGCGCGCCAGGGAAGACGTCAAACAGGACCCCGTCGGTCCCCGGAACCGCGAAGAACGGGAAGTCGGGGATCGCACCGAGATTGCTCGCTCCGGTGATCAGCGTCCCGTAGGGGTCCGTGTAGATGCCGGTGTGCCCGGCACGCGTCTCCGAGCCGTCCGGAAGCACGTACCCCCACACCGGCTGGTGGTTCCCGCGCGAGGCGACGGTGTCCGACCGCATGTCGATGCGCGGGAAGGACGGCGGCTCGATGAACGTGGTGAGCAGGTCGGTCGGCTGCCACACGATGTTGTTCGGCTGCGGCACGGCGGTCTTGCGGTCGAAGATGGTCGTCACGGGCGCGGCCGCGACGCCCATGTCGCGGGTGAAGACGCCGTGGGCGGGCTGTCCGCCCGTCCCGCCCTTGGTCCGCGCACGGAACACGACCAGCCGGTCGACGTTCAGCGAGGGCGGGTTGTAGCTGTTGAACTTCCGGGGGTCACCCGGAGCCTGGACGCCGTTGTTCACCACGGTCTGCCAGTCGAACTCGACGCCGGGAAGAGTGTAGTCTTGGTAGGTCACGGTTTCGGCCGCGGTCGTCGATGCGGCGGCGCCGAACGCCACGGCAAGCGCCGCCGCCGCGATCAGAATGAGCGCGAGCTTCTTCATCGGTCCCCCCCTCGCTGGCGAAGCCTTCGCTGGTCCTCCATTACCGCTCGGATGCGGCGTGCGCCTGCAGGATCGTGCATATGGCCCCCTTCACCCTGGCTCCCAAGAAGTCGCCACTGAGCGCGTGCCGGTCCGCCCTGCACTGCACGCGTCGCGTGGTGACGGGATGCCGACGCGGCGAGCCGCGAGAAAAGGCACTGGCCCCCCAGTGGTCTCCTTGGGGGTTACGGTACCGACGACGCACGAAACCTAACCTTGTTGACTCGGCCGTCACCCCACTCGTGGCCGCAGCTGCCTCCCGTCTCCACCCTGCCTCCAAGATGTAACGCCGGCGCACCCGCGTGCGTTAAGGGAGTAGGACCGGATACCGCGAGAAGGAGGCAGTCGTGAGACTAGTGAAGTTCCTGGTGCTGATCGTCGTCGTCGGCTTGGCGGCGAGCAGCATCGCCCTGGCGCGCGACCAGCTTCAGGACAAGGACCAGATCCAGCAGCAGGACAAGATCCAGCTGAACGACTGCGACGTCAGCTGCGACCAGACGCCGGACCAGGACCGCACGCGTGACCAGCTGAAGACGCAGGACTGCCTCCTCGTCTCCGCCACCGCCGACGAGTCGGGCGACCTCGTGAAGGCGCGCGACCGTGACCGCGACCGTGACGGCTCTTGCGACGGGAGCGCTGCTCAGGACCGCACGCGGACCAGGGTGCGCACGCAGAGCGAGTCGTGTGATGAGACCTGTGCGCAGACCCAGGCGCAGACTCAGACCCAGACTCAGACCCAGGCTCAGACCCAGACGCAGGCGCAGACTCAGACGCAGACCCAGGCTGGGACACAGACGCAGGCTGGGACGCAGACCCAGACCCAGACCGGACAGCCAGACGATGCCGGCTCCGGCGGCGGCTCCACCAGCGGCTCCGGTTCCGGTTCAAGCGGCGGCGGCCACTGACACAGCCCCACCACGCGCGCCGCCCCCGTATGCCTCTCTCACTGGCCCCTGCGCATACGGCGGGCGGCGTGCATCCTTCGGGTACACTGAACGTGGATGGACGACAGCGATGGCAGCGACGGCGACGGCGAGGGGGTCGGCGTGCAGGCCCTTGCACATAGAGACACACAGCTCGAGGCGCTCGCCGGCGGCCGGCCGGGGGCGTTCGAACAGTTCTACCGCGACCACCACGCCCGCATCTACAACCTGGCAGCGCGCATCGTCGGCGACCCCGACGACGCCGCCGACATCACGCAGGAGGTCTTCCTGCGGGCGTACGCGCACCCCTTGCAGGCCGGTGACGGCGCTCGCCCCGAGCCGTGGCTCTACAGGATCGCCGTGAACGCCTCCTACGATCATCTTCGCCGTCGCGCCGCGCGGCCGTCCACCTCGCTCGAGGCTGTGCCCGAGGTCGCGGCGCGCAGAGACTTCTTCGCCGCAGCCGAGACGACGCGGCTCGTCGAGGGGTGCCTCGCCGGGCTGACGCCGCGGTACCGCACGGCGCTGATCCTGAAGGACCTGCACGGACTGAGCACCGCCGAGATCGCGCAGGTGATGGACCTGCATGAGGGCACGGCGCGCGTGGTCCTGCACCGGGCGCGCTCGGCGTTCCGCAAGGCCTTCCGTTCGGCCGCGCCCACGGGAGCCGGGGGCGCGTCGGCGCTCGGCCTCGCCGCCTTCCTGCCTGATCTGCCCATCCCGGCGCAACTGCACTCGCCGCCGGTCATAGACTTCGCGCCGCCGGTAGCGGGGCCGCCCGCCGCGCCCCACGCTGCCCGTCCCCCGGCAGGGGCCGAGCAGGCGCTGCTTCCCGGCGGCGCACCAGTCGCTGCACCGGTGGGCGTGCCCGCGGCAGCGACGGCGGCGGCCGCTTGCACGCCGGCGCCGGCCGGGATCCTCGCCGGCGCCGGCGGGATCGCCGGCTTCAAGGTCGCGGTCGCGGTGCTCGCGACGGTGGTCGTCACCGGCGGGGGGGTCGCGGCCGGGCACTTTGCGGACTCACCCGCCGTCCGCGACGTCGCGGGGACCGCCGTCAGGACGGTCGCTGCGACGTCCCCGCTCGCAGGGCACAACGGCGCGACCTGGACGCACCGGGAGATGATCCGCCAGCGCCTGCAGGCTGCCGGGCTGGCGCCCAGTGGCGCCGGCTCCGGGTCCGCCGCCGGCGGGGCGGCCGTCCGCGACGGCTCCGGCGGAGGCGCGCAGTCCCAGGTCGGCCCGGTCGCCGGGAGCAGCAACGGCGCCGAGGCAAGTACCGGCGGCGGCGCCGTCACGGGGGGCGCCGCCACAGGGAGCGGCGTCGCCTCGCAGGCGACCGGTGGGGGCTCCGGGTCGGGCGCCACCGCTGGGGGCAGTGAGGGCGGCGCCCAAGGGACCGACACCGGCGAGGCAGGCACGAGCACCGGAGGGACGGACGCCGGCGGTGACGCCGGCGGGACCGGCGGAGGAGAGACCGACTCCGGCGGCGGCTCGGGCGACACCCCTCCCCCGGACGGGACCGGCACCGGGACCGGCAGCGGGACCGGCACGGGTGGGGGCGGCACCTGAGCCGAACCGGCTACGGGACCGGCCGGAACCTTGTCTTCACGACCGGGCCGGCTCAGTCGCCACGCTCGTCTGACGTACCCGTCCTCCCCGCCTACGCGCGTTCGTCAGCCGGGCGTCACTGCGTCGCGTGGCAACTCGTCGCGCTGCACCCCGTCGCCGGACACGTCTGGGTGGTCGAGGCGCTGCCCGAGTCCGCGCTGCTCGACCCGCCGTAGCCGTTGCCGTAGCCGCCTGACCCGTCGTCGTAGTAGTACTCGTCGACGCTCTCCACGCCGTCACTCGAGTCCTCTAGTTGGCCGGTCACGGCTTGGCTGGTCAGTGTCTGGGCGCTCGCCGTGGAGGTGCCGAACAGACGACCGCCGAGCTGGATCGCCGAGAACACGGCGAGACCGGTGAACAGCGTGATGACGAGGACCGCTGCGGTGTTCCTGGACAGGTTCTTCATCGTTCTCCTTCGATGGGGTATCAGGGGGCGTCGAGCCGGCGCGTCGCCAGGCGGATCGCGGCCAGGGGGTCGGCCGGCGCCTGCCGACGCGGCCGGCCGAGCTTGCCGGCCACGTTCACGATCCAGCGCCAGTGCAGGACGAAGTGCACGAGGAGCAGGAGGATGGTCGCGTCGGCAGACCACGCGTGCGTGCTCATCCACAGCGCGTCCGGCACGATCGTGATCCCGAGGGTCCTTGCGACCGACTGCGAGATCAGCAGCCCGCTCAGCATCACCGTCACCGCGGCGACGAAGAGGGCGGCGTCCACCACCAGGTTGACCTTGGGCGTCGTCTTCACGAGCTCGGCGAAGCGCCGCAGGATCTGCAGCGTCTGGTCCCAGTTCACGATCACGTGGAAGAGCAGCGGCGCGATGGCGATCACGCACAGCCACTCGTGCACCGCCACGCCCGTCCACGCGGGGTTGTAGGCGAGGAAGAGCGCGCCGAACAGCGCGAGGTCGAGCCAGAGGCGGGCTCGCACGGTCATGGGCGCTCCTTTCGTCGGGGGGTCCGCTCCGGGCCGCCTCATGACGGCCACGACCACTGTAGGAGACGGATATGAAGCCGGGATTGAGCGGCGGCTACAGGTCCGTAACCGTCTCTCCGCCGGGGTTACGGACCTGTAGTAGCCGCGCAGACAGCGCGCAACCTGGGCCGGAGATAGTCGTCCCACCACACCGGCGCTGTGCCGGCACGCGACCCGACAGAGAGGTGCGTCATGTCCGACCCGACCAAGGAGAACGCCAGCGCGACGCCGCCGGAGAACCCGCCGGCCGGCGAGGCGCCGGAGGCGGCGACCCCGGCCACGCCCGCAGCGGAAGCGGCGCCGGCGCAGGACCAGGTCGCGGCTGCTGCGGCCGAGCAGCCCACGGCGGCCATGCCGCCGGCGTACCCGGCCGCGCCCGCCGGCGCTCCCGCCGCCACGGGCGGCCCCTGGTACCGGCGCCGCTGGGCGGTCGTCACCGGCGCGGTGGCCGCCGCGGTGATCCTCTTCCTCGGCGGCATGGCCGTCGGCACCACCATCGACGGCGACGATCGCGGCGAGTTCCGCGGCGACGCCGGTCCCGGGATGTTCCGCGACGGCAGCGGCGGGGGCTTCGGCCACGACGGCTGGGGCGACACCGGTCGCGGCGGCGGCCAGGGCATGGTCCCTCCCGGCATGGGCCAGGGCGGCCAGGGCCACGGCTGGGACCGCGACGGCGACGGCGACCCTCACGGCTGGCAGACCCCGGGCGCGACGCCCACCCCGGACCCTTCCACCACGCCGCAGGCTCTCCAACTGTGACCCGAGCGCGGACCCGTGCGGCCGCCCCTGCCTCGCCCGGCGGGGGCGGCCGCATGCCCGTGCTACGCTGTCGCCATGGCTGAACACGCCCAGACCATCCTCGTCATCGAGGACGACCCCGCGGTGGGCGAGGCCCTCGTCGAGGGCATCGGGACCGAGGGCTACAGAGTCCACTGGGACACCACCGGGGGCGAGGGCATCGCCTTCGCTCGCGACCACTCTCCGCAGCTCATCGTCCTCGACGTACGCCTGCCCGACGGCAACGGCTTCGATTTCTGCCGGCAGATCCGCCAGCTCGGCCTGCGCCAGCCCATCCTCATGCTCACCGTGCAGTCGGACCAGATGGACAAGGTCCTCGGCCTCGAGATGGGCGCCGACGACTACCTCACCAAGCCCTACCACCTGCGCGAGCTCATCGCCCGCATCCGCTCGCTCCTGCGCCGTGCCTACGGCGAGTTCGCGTCCACCGAGGCGGACGTGCTCTACGCCGGCGACCTGACCATCGACCGCACCCGCGCCACCGTCACCCGCGACGGCCGCTCGCTCAACCTCACGCCGACCGAGTTCCGGCTCCTCGTGTTCCTCGCCCAGCATCCGGGCCAGGTCTTCAGCCGCGGCCAGCTCATCGAGAACGTGTGGGGCAGCGACGCCGACTTCTACGACGACAAGACCGTGAGCGTCCACGTGCGCAGGCTACGCGAGAAGATCGAGCACGAGCCGAGCAACCCCTCCGTGATCCTCACCGTGCCCGGCATCGGGTACCGGCTGGCGATCTGAGGCGCGGGGCCGTGCGGACCCGCTCGCTCAGATGGCGGCTCGCGCTCACCTACGCGGGCATGGCGCTGCTGACGGCCGTCATCCTCGGCGGCATCCTCATCGCCGTGCTGGCCAACCACTACACGCGCGCCGAGGACTCGTACCTGGACGCGAGCGCCAAGCTGGTGGTGGCGGACCCGCCGCCGCTCACCACGTACCAGGACCTCACCTGGTGGGCCCAGGCGGCGGCGCTCACCACCCAGACGCGCGTGCAGGTGTACGCGCAGGACGGCACGCTCGTCGTCGACTCGGGCTCGCCAGACGAGCTTGACGCGGAGGCGCTGCTCGACCGCGACGACGGCTTCGGCCACGGCGGCCGCGAGCGCGACCGCGACGGCCTGCCGAACCCCCTCGGCAACGGGCTCTTCGGCACCGGCGGCGGCGCGCGCTCCGACCGCTCGCTCACCATGGACATGGGCAACGGCGCCTACGTGAAGCTCTCCGAGGGGCCGGCGTCCGGCCGCGACGCGCTGATGAGCGCGGCCGTGGCCTGGATCCTCGCGGCCGCGCTCGCCGTCGGCCTCGCGGCCCTCGCCGGCTCCCTGATCGCCGCGCGCATCGCGCGACCGGTGGTCGCGCTCACGGAGGCGAGCGACCGCATGGCGGCCGGCGACCTCGGCGCCCGCGCCCCCGTCGCCGGCGGCGACGAGGTCGGGCGCCTCGGCGAGTCCTTCAACGGCATGGCCGCCCGCGTCGAGACCACGGTGACCTCGCTGCGCCGGTTCGTCGCCGACGCGGCGCACGAGATCGGCACGCCGCTCACCGCCCTGCAGGCCGACCTCGAACTGGCCGAGCGCAAGGCGACGAGCGCCGACGAGCGCCGCCTCGTCGACCGGGCGCTCGCCCAGACCGGCCGCCTCGCCAGCCTCTCGGACAACCTGCTGCAGCTCTCCCGCCTCGAGGCGGGCGAGCCCGCCGGCGAGCGCCAGAGCACCGACCTCGCCGCCGTCGCGCTGGAGCTTGCCGACGGCGTGGCCTCACGGGCGGAGCAGGCCGGCGTCGAGCTGGTGCTCGACGTCGCCGCCGGCCCCCTCCCCGTCCCGATGGGGCACGCCCGGCTGCAGACCGTCCTCGCCAACCTGCTCGACAACGCCGTCAAGTTCACGCCGGAGGGCGGCAGCGTCACCCTCGCGACGCGCAGGGAGGGCGCGCAGGTGGTGGCCACGGTGGCCGACACCGGCGTCGGCATCCCCGCGGACGAGCAGCGCGAGATCTTCGAGCGCTTCCACCGCGCGCGCAACGTCTCGGCCTACCCGGGCAACGGCCTGGGGCTCGCCATCGTCAAGGCGGCGGTGGAGCGTAGCGGCGGCACCGTCTCGTTCGCGAGCTCGGAGGCCGGCACCACCTTCGTGGTCCGCCTGCCGCTCGCGTAGAGCGCGCCTCGCCTACTCGGAGCCGCGCTTGCCGGCGTCCGGCGGAGCCGCCCCGACCGGGCCCTCCGCAGCGCTGCCGGCATCATCCCCGGCTCCGGATCCGTCCCGTCCGGACCGCGACGGCAGGTACCGGCTCAGCGGCAGCCCATGGGCCCTGCGCCTGGCTCTGCCGCGACCCGTCGCCGCCTCGCCGCCGGCCGCTGCCGGCACTTCGCCCGAGGGGCCGGCGCCCGGAGGCGCGGACGATGAGACCGCGCCGGCGGACGCCGCCGCGGTCACCCCCGCCACCCCCGGCGTGGTCTTGGGGATCACGTTGATGATCGCCTCGCAGGGCAGGTTGTTGAGCACGTAGTCGATGGTGCGCCCGAAGACCTTGTCGGCGATGCGCCGCTTGCCCTGCGAGCCCAGGACGATGACCTCGGAGCGGCGGGCGATGGCTTCTTCCACGATCGCCCGCCCCGCCGACCGTGCGGTGACCATGACCGGCGTGAGCTTCACGCCGAACATGTCGGCGGCCTGGGCGGCGTTCTCGAGCACCTGCCGCGCCCGCTCGCGCTCCTCCGGCAGGCTCGCGTCGATCGGCAGGTTGAGCGGCACCTCGATCACGTAGAGTGCGTCGATCGACGACCGGCGCTCGGTGGCCAGCTGGCACGCCAGCACCATCATCTCCTCGCTCACCTGGGTGTCGCGCACCGGCACCAGCAGCTGGTCGTAGACCACGTCCTCCTGGAGCGACGCCGACAGCGTGGGCGACTTGACCGTCCTGGTGAGCGAGTAGCCGTGCACCTTGCGGAAGATCACGTAGGCGACGATGCCGATGCCCACCCAGGCGATGCCGATGAGGCCGCTCCACGGCTTGTAGTACAGGATCACGCACCAGACCGAGAAGGTGCCCATCGCGCCCAGCACGGCGGTGAGCGGGTACGACGTGCCCCGGATGGTGATGTTGAGCGGCGGCCGGAACGGCCGCGCCAGGTCGGGCTCCTTGCGCCGCAGCACGATCACCGACACGTGCGCGGCGGTGAACGCGATCATCGAGCCGAAGGCGTAGAGGTCCGCCAGCAGCGGGATCTCGCCGGGCAAGATGAGGATCACCGCGACGACGCCGAAGAGCACGATGGCGATGTAGGGGGTGAGTCGCGTGGGATGGACGCGCCCGAGCACACGCGGCAACTGGCGGTGCTGGCCCAGCGAGAAGGCCAGGCGCGAGACGCCGATGATGCCGGCGTTGGTGGCGATGAACAGGATGGTGGCAGCCAGGATGCCGACCCAAGGGCCGAGGATCCAGCGCAACCAGGCGACGTTGTCCGGCAGGAAGCGCACCATGCCCAGCACCGGGTCGGCGAGGAAGTTGCTGCCGAGCTGGGTGCCGTACAGCCTCGTCACCTGTTGCCCGTCGACCGTGGTGACCTCGCCGGTGGGCTCCTGGGCCGGGATGACCATGGTCCCGTCCGCCCGCTCCTCGAGCGGTACGTAGGCGGTCACGGTCGGGTCGGACTTCAGGCGGTAGGTGCCCTCGGGCTCCCCGGGGACGACCTCGACCGGCACGGTCATGCCGGTCGTGGGGTCGACCGCAAGCGTGTTGTAGTCGACGGTCATCGACGAGAGCGCCGCCAGCGGCATGCCGATGTAGACGACCAGGACGGCGATGATGACGAAATTCATGGAGCGCGGCACGTCCTTGTCGGGGTGGTGCGCCTCCTCGGCCATGTTGGAGATGGTCTCGATGCCCGTGTACGCCACGGTGCCCATGGCGAGGCCGTAGAGGAACTGGCTCCAGGTCGGCGCGATGCCCCAGTGGATCTGGGAAATGAGGATGTTGGGCTCCAGCAGCAGGACGAGCGCGATGATCATGATCAGGACCTGCGTCCCCAGGTCCAGGAGCGCGAGCACCACGTTGAGGCTGGCCGCCTCCTTGATGCCGACGACGTTGAGGACGACGAGGATGAGGATCGTGATGGCGCCGCCGATGACGTTGTACGGCGGCTCCTTGAGGATCGGCCAGAAGATCGAGAGGTACTGCGGCACGAACAGGGCCGAGATGGCGATGGTGGCCGTGTACGTGAGCATCTGCGCCCAGCCGATGCCGAAGCTGGCGAACTCGTTGAAGGCGCGGCGCGTGAAGCTGGAGGCGCCGCCGGCCTCGGGCATGGCGGCCGTGGCCTCGGAGTAGGACCATGCCGTGCACACGAAGAGCGCGCCGGTGATGACGAACACCGCCGGCGTCAAGCCCAGCGCGGCCACAGCGACGACGCCGAGGGCGTAGTAGATGGACGAGCCTACGTTGCCGTACGCGGTGCTGAAGAGGGCTCCGACCCCCAGCACCTTGTGCAGCGAGTGTCCTTCTCGGCGTTTGCGGCGTGCCACGGCGGGTCCTGTGCGAGCCCGGTCAGACCCTGGAGCCGGGCTCGCGCACGACCATGACCGGGCAGCCGGCGCACACGACGACTGCCCGCGAGACGCTGCCCGTGAGCGCGGGAAGCAGGATCCTCTCGATCACCTCATCCTCCTACGCGACGGACCGGGACTGCTGGCGAGACTCCATTGAAGCAGTCCCGGCCCCGCCCTACATCGAGCTTGCGGGGGAGACTCGGCCCACCTTTTCAGAGGAGCCCTGCGTCCGCCTTAAGGATGAGGCGGACCAACGGATGAGGTGCGTGAGCCGCGGCGGGAGTCAGACGAGCCCGCGGCGGATGGCCGTCGCGGTGGCCTCGGTGCGCGTGGACACCGCGAGCTTGGAGATGATGCTGCTGACGTGCGTCTTGACGGTGGCGACGCCGATGACGAGGCGCTCGGCGATGTCGGCGTTGGTGAGCCCGTCCGCCATGAGCTTGAGCACCTCACGCTCCCGGGCGGTGAGGGAATCGGCGCCCGGGGGCGGCGCGGAGACCGAGCGCACGAGCGCGTCGGCCGCCTCCGGAGCCAGCGTCGAGCGCCCGGCGTGTGCCGCGCGCACGGCGTCGGCGAGCTGGTCGGCAGTCACGTTCTTCATGAGGTAACCGATGGCGCCGGCGCGCAGCGTCTCGCCGATGAGGGCATCCTCGGTGAAGCTCGTCAGGGCGACCACCTTGGTGCCGGGCGACGTGGCGAGGATCTGCTGCGTCGCCTCCACCCCGGACACGCCCGGCATGACGAGGTCCATGAGGACGACGTCGGGACGGATCTCCCGGCACAGCCGCACGGCCTCCTCGCCGTCGCCTGCCTGGCCGACCAGCTCGATGTCGTCGAACATGCCCAACACGACCTCGAGGCCGCTGCGCACCAGCACGTGGTCGTCGACGATGACGACCTTGATCCTCTGCTCGCCTGCGCCTGTGGGCACGCCGCCTCCCTCGCTCATGGTTCCTCGTCCGGACGCCAGACCGCGGTCACCGTGGTGCCGGCGCCCGGCGCGCTCTCGACGGTGACCTCGACGTGCGATTCCTCCCCGCGTTCACGCATCATCGCGAGCCCGAGGTGCTCCGGCGTCACCGCCGCCTCGTCGAACCCGTGCCCGTCGTCGCGCACGGACAGGCGTACGCCGGGTCCCGTCATGTCGAGCATAACCCACGCCTCGGTCGCGCCGGAATGGCGGTTCACGTTCTGCAGCGCTTCCTGGGCGATGCGGAACAGCGCCACGCTGACGTCCTGGGGCAGCGGCGCGCTCCCGCGCAGGTCCACGTGCACGGTCACGCGCGAGCCGCCTCCGGTGGCCGCCGCGAGCTGTTCGATGAGGGTGGCGAGCGACGCCTCGGCGAGCGCGTCCGGACGCATCTCGAGAAGCAGGGTGCGCATCTCGGCGAGCGCCCCGCGCGCGAGCCGTTCCACGTCTTGCACGTTGTCGCGCGCCTCCTCGCTGCTCGGCCGCCAGCGACGGCGGACGGCCTCGGCCTTGAGGCTCGCGGCGAACAGCGACTGCGTCACGGAGTCGTGCAGGTCGCGGGCCAGGCGCGAGCGCTCGGTGGCCGCGGCCGCCTGCCCGATCTCGTCGCGCAGACGCGCGTTCTCGATGGCCAGCGCGACCTGCCCGCCGAAGGACGCGGCGAGGCGGATGTCGAGGTCGGTGAAGGCGCGCTCCTCGAGGTAGGTGAGCGCGAGCACGCCGTAGGCCTCGCTGCGCACGAGGAGGGGCACGGCGAGCAGCGCGCCGCCCTCGCGCGAACGGGAGACCGCGACCGGGGCGTGGCCGGCGAGCGCGCGGGCGACGGGCTCGGCGCTCCCCGTGGCCGGCAACGTGCCGCCGCACGACGACAGACCACTGGCGGCGGCCACCTCGAGGACGTCGCGCTGCGGGTCGTAGCGGTAGACACAGCAGCCGTCGCTCCCAAGAAGCTGGCTGGCCTGGTCGATCACGCGGCGCAGGAGCTCGGACAGGGGACGGTCCGAGTCGAGGACCACGACCTCCTGCAGGGTCTGCAGCTGGGCGGCGAGTGACTCGAGCATCTCGGTGGTGGAGCGCTCCGTCTCGTACAGCTGGTCGACCTGCTTGAACAGATAGGCCAAGGCGATCAGCGCGGCTCCGCTGAGGACGCTGAAGCACACGACGGTGATGGTCGGACCGTCCCAGCGGTCCTGGATCACGATGACGTAGAGCGCAAGGCCCAGACAGAGCAGGCTCACGGCGATGGTGGTGCGCACGCGCAGGGTCAGCGCCGCGAGCGTCACCGGGACGAGGTAGAAGCCGGCGATGGGATAGCTCGGGATCGCCAGGTCGAGGGCCAGAGCGCCGAGGATGGTGACCACCACCAGCGTCGTCACCAGCACGCGACGGCGACTCAGGGCGGTGATCCGCCCGACGAGTCGCGGGAACCCCCGGGTCTGCACATGGGCCCGCTCACCGACCGTCGTACCGGTCACACCGCTCCTCCGTCGCCGGCGCCCAGCCTACCGCCGCCGGCGGCGGCCAACAACGGCCCTCGCCCGGAACACCAGGTCCATCCTCCCGTCGACCCCTTCGGACGACAACGGTAGCATTGCCGGAGTGCAGACGCGCGACTGGACTCGATTCCCTGGAGGGCCATCCATGCGCGTGCCGAAGGCAAGGGAGCGGTGATGCTTCGAATCCAGGAGGAGGTGCAGAGGTGACGGGCGCCCGCGAGCTCATCGACCGCCGCTACAGCTGCCGCACGTACCTGGAG
>DASUMX010000225.1:0-8766 GCA_036277455.1 Thermoleophilia bacterium | reverse complement strand
CCATGTCGTGCACGCCTTTCTCCCGCGCCGACGAAATCGCTCGCCATGCTCGCACCGTCATCGGAGGCCGGTCAACTTGGCGGCGCGACGGCCGGCGAGACGGGGCGCCGTCCCGGGACACACGGGACGGCGCCCCTCACGCGCCTCGCGACCGTGGAACGTCGCGGGCTGCTGCTGCGGGGATGGAGGCCGGGCGGGGGGGTCCGGCTCCGGGGGGCCGCAGCGAACTTGAGGCCGGCGCCGCCGCTTCGAGGGGCGCCGGCCCTCTCCTCACGCCTTCTCCAGGACCACCGTCCCGGCGTTGACGCTGGCGTCCAACTGGACCGTGAGCTCCGCGGCCTTGTAGCCGTCGGCCTCGATCTTCACGGCGTACTCGCGGCCCGGCGTGAGGTGGTCGATCTTGACCTCGCCGAAGATGTCGGTCGTGCCCTCGCGCGTCGCCGCGCCCTCACGCGACACCGAGACGCGCGCGCCCTCGGCGCACTCGTCGCTGTCGCCGAAGACCACGCTCACGCCGACGAACGCCTTGTCCCAGCGGTGGAGGTTCTTGTAGTACACGCGCGGCCTGGTGCCCAGAGAGTCGCGGTAGCGCGCGAGGCCCTCCTCCTCGACCATCCGCTCCACGTCGTCCTCTTCGGCGAGCACGAGCTTGATCGCCTCGGTGGGGCACACCTGGCTGCAGCGCGTCTCGGTCCAGCCGTCGTCGAGGAGGTGGGCGCAGCCGGTGCACTTCTGCGCCAGCTGCTTCTCCTCGTTCCAGTAGATGGCCGAGTACGGGCAGCTGGCGACGATCTCCTTGCGCCCCCTGGCTTTGACCGGATCGATGATGACGAGGCCGTCCGGGCGCTTGTAGACGGCGCCGTCGGCGGTGAGGCAGGGCGCCTCGTCGCAGTGCATGCACGGCATCGGCAGGTAGGCGGTCTCGACCAGCGGGTACTGGCCGCGCTCCTTGCGCTTGATGTTCATCCAGCGGTGGCCGTGCCAGGGCTGGGCCGCCGAGTACGGCGGGAACTCGTTGTCGACGAACTCGTCCTTGTCGGCCAGGAAGCAGTCGTTGCAGTCGTGGCAGCGGGCGACGTCGACGATCAGGTGCCAGCTCTTCATGAAGCCTCCCCCTCCCACTTCTCGACCTGGATCAGGCAGGAGTTGTTGGACATCGCGATGGACGTCGGGGTGATGAACCGTTTGTTGGTGAGGATGTTGACGCAGCCGGCGATGTCGGTGGACTCGCCGGGCTCGCCGGTCGGCAGGTAGTCGGCGCAGCTCTCGTAGGAGTGCACGGTGCCCGGCGCCACGCGCTCGGTGATCTGCGCGGAGAGGATGACCGAGCCGCGGTCGTTGTAGGCGCGGATCAGGTCGCCCTCGGCGATGCCCCGCGCCGCCGCGTCCACGCTGTTCAGGCGCATGATCCAGTAGCGGTGGCCGTCCTCGTGCAGGATGCGGTGCTCCTCCACCTCGTTCAGCCACGTGCCCTTGGAGTCGCCCATGGTGTGGAAGCTGAAGCGCGGGTGCGGGCTCACCATCTGCAGCGGGTAGGTGCCGTACAGCTCCGTCGTGTGATGGCCCTCCCAGCTCGGGATGAACTGCGGTCCCATCGCCGGCCGCTCGGGATCGACGACGTCCAGTTCGAGGTGCTGGAGCGTGCGGCTCACGAACTCGATCTTGCCGGACGGCGTCTGCAGGCCCTCGAAGCCGACGGTGTCGCCGGGCCTCGGCCCCCAGTCGGGAGTGTCGCGCTTGCGCCCCTCGGCGAACCAGCGCATCGCCGGCGTGCTCTTGTAGTCGTCCGGGATCGGCACGACGACGTACCCCTTCTGCTCGAACTCCTCCCAGGTCGTGATCTGCGGCAGGTCGGTGGCGTCGAAGTACGCCTTGCACCAGTCGTACTCGTCCATGCCGCCCTCGGTGAAGACGTCGCCCATGCCCATGCGCCCGGCGACGGCGGCGAAGATGTCGTAGTCCGACCTGCTCTCGCCGAGCGGCTCGATGCACTTCTTCTGGAAGACGATCACGCGGTGGCTGGTCTGGGTGTGGTTGTCCGGGATGTAGCCGGAGCAGTTGCCGAACTCGCTCATGTCCCAGCGCTCGAAGTTGGTGCACGCCGGGAGGATGATGTCGGCGAACTTCGCCTCGCCCTCCATCCAGATGGACTGGTTGACGACGGTGCGCACGCCGCCCTCGCGGTACGCCTTCACGTAGCGGTTGGTCTGCTGCATCGTGCCGAAGAAGGAGCCGCCGTAGCGCCAGTACATGGTGACGAACGGGTAGCCCGGCGCCGGGTACTGGTACTTCTGCATCTGGCTCTGGATCGACGGGCCGCAGAAGCCCTTGCCGCGCCACTCGAACTTCTCGTGCATCATCGCCTCGGGGATGCGCAGGCGCGGGATGGCGATGCCCTCGGGTGAGTCGTGCGCGTTCACCGTCGGGTGCAGCCCGGTCTCGGGCTTGAAGATGCGGTAGAGCATGCGGAAGCCGGCGGCCGACTTCTCGGTGTCGCCGGACATGCCGCCCTCGGCGTAGCCGGGAAACACGAAGGAACAGTCCGACGGCGCGCCCTGGGACGTGCCCCAGATGTTGACGCCCGGCTTGCCGTAGCCCTGCATCGCCGCGAGCGCCACCATGGTGCGCGCCCACTCGTTGCCCGTGGCCGAGCGGCAGGCGCCGCCCCAGCCGCCCAGGCCGCCGGCGGCGAGCATGACCTTCTTGCTTCCCCACTCGCGCGCGAGGGCGCGGATCTGGCGGGCGGGGATGCCGCACTCGCTCTCGGCCCACTCGGGCGTCTTGGGGACGTTGTCCGTCTTGCCGAGCACGTAGTCCCGCCACTCGTCGAAGCCGGTGGTGCGCGCGGCGACGTACTCCTTGTCGTAGAGGCCCTCGGCGAGCCACACGTGGGCGATGCCGAGGCCGAAGGCGACGTCGGTGCCGAGGCGCGGCGCGAACCACTTGTCGGAGAAGAGCTCGGCGGTCGGGTTGTAGTAGGGATCGACGAAGACCATCTTGATCCCGAGCTCCTTCATCCAGTAGCGGCGTGAGGTGCTCTCGAAGGCGGAGTAGATGCCGCCGCCGGTGCTCTCGGGGTCGGACGACCAGAAGACGATCATCTCGGTGTGCTTGAGCGCGTCCTCGAGGAGGTCGTACTGCTCGGGGATGCCGAGCCGGTGGCTGTTGCCCCACATCGGCATGGCCCCCCAGTGCCAGCCTTCCCAGCTGTCGGGGTTGTGCGCAGAGTGCACCATGCCCATGAGGTTGAGGAAGCGGTAGTAGGCGCTGTGACGGTAGCCGAGGTTGCCCCACAGATGGTGCGAGCTGCAGGTGGTGAGGATGGAGCCCGGGCCGTTCTCGCGCTTCTCGCGGATCAGCTCGGTGGTCACCAGGTCGAGCGCCTCGTCCCAGCTGATCTCCTCGTAGCCGGAGACGCCGCGGTTGTGGGTGTTGCGCTCGCCCTCGGGGTCCCAGTCGACGCGCTTCATCGGATGCAGGATGCGCGTCGGCGAGTAGACCATGGAGCGCTGCGCCTGCGCGTGCGGAGAGAGCGTCGTGCGGCGCGGCGGCGTGAACTTCCTGCCCCGCGCCTCGATCACCCAGTCGCCCTTGTCGTCGTCGGCGAGGTCGATCGGGTACATGCGGACGATCCTGCCGTCCTCAACGTCCACGAAGACCGGACCGCCGGTCGTGCAGTTTGTGAGTCGCTGGACTTCACCCATACTCGTAAGACCTCGCTTCCCAGATGCGACACCGGCGGCCGACCGCGGCCGACCGCGTTCCCCCGAACGCCACATTCATCCGCGATGCGGACATGCTCGCCCGCATCACGGGCATCGTATCGTCGCAGGACCCGGTGTCAAGCGCGCTTGCCGCTTCCGCCGCGCCGCTCCACATGAGCTACACTCCATCCTCGCCATGGCCCCTCCGCCGACAGACCAGGACACGGTACGCGTCGGGGTACTGCTCGCCGGCGGCGAGTCGCGGCGCATGGGGCTGGACAAGCGCGGGCTGCGCCTCGGCGGCGACACGCTGCTGCAGCGCAACCTCGCCTTTCTCGCCGGCATCTTCCCCGTGGTCTGCCTGTCCGTGCGCAGCGCCGGGCAGGCGCCGCCGGACCTGCCGGCCGGAGTGGTCGTGATCCCGGACGAGGTGACGGGCTCTCCGCTGGCCGGGCTGGCGTCGGTGCTCGGCCGCCTCGGCGAACCGGTCTTCGCCATGGCGGCCGACCTGATCGCACCGGACCCCGGCGCCGTCGGGCGCGTGCTCGAGGCGTTCCGTGATGCGGACGTCGCGCTGCCGGTCGCCGACGACCATCTGGAACCGCTCCACGCCGTCTACGGGCCCGACTGCCTGCCGTACATGCGGCGGCTGCTCGCGGCCGGCGCGCACAGCATCCTCGATCTCTTTCCTCTCGTGCGCGTCGCGCGCGTGGCGTTCGCCGACACGGCGCCGTTCTTCAACGTCAACACGCCGGCGGACTGGGCTGAGGCGCAGCGCCGGCTGGGCGTCGGGCCGGCGCGCGGCGACGCGATGGAGCTGGAGCGGCCGGCGCGCGGCCCCGGAACGCCCGCGGTCCTCGGCGTCGTCGGCCGGCCGAACAGCGGCAAGACGACCCTCATCGAGCAGCTCATCCCACAGTTCACGCGCCGCGGGCTCCGCGTCGGCGCCGTCAAGCGGGTGGCGCGCTTCGACATCGACGTGCCGGGCAAGGACTCGTGGCGGCACTCCCGGGCGGGAGCCGCCGCGTACACCGTGGCTTCGGCGTCCAAGCTCGCCTTCGTCGCGCAGCGCGACGGGGAGGCGAGCCTGGACGAGATCGTCGCCCGCTACTTCGGCGGCTACGACGTCGTGATCTGCGAGGGGTACCGGCGCGAGGCGCCCGACGTCGTGGAGGTCTTCCGTGCGGGCGCCGGCTACGATTCGCCGGTGTGCGAGCCGGCCGAGGCGCTGGCGCTCGTCACCGACACGGAGCTCGCCCACAGGCGCCGCTTCGGACTCGACGACGCTGCCGCGCTGGCGACGTTCCTGGTCGAGCGCCTCGACCTCGAAGCACGCGCCTAGCCTCCGGCGCCCGGCGCGTGACTACGCGTCGGTCTCCATGACGGGCTCGAGCACCTCGAACTGAGGCATGGAGACATTGCCCGTCGCCCACTTGATGGCCTCGTGCAGCTCCAGTCCCTCCGCGTGGGCGCGTGCCAGCTCCGCGGTCTCGAACTCGATGACGACCCTGATGTTGTTCGGATCGCCGTCGACCCTGTACACGCGGGCGCTCTTCGACCCCAGTCGCCGGCGGCGCTCCTGGTCGTCCAGGAAGACCTGCTTGAACGTCTCGTAATCGCCAACGACGTGGTCGATGATCAACAGCGCCATACGCCGCCTCCTTCGGGCCGGATCCGCGGCGCAATCATACTCCAGTGCCGCCGGCGTTCCGGTGGCCACCGGACTGGCGTCGTCCCTGCCCCCGGTGGTACCCTCTGCCCGTCCATCTCCAAGCCCTTCGCCCTACGGCATCCCGCTACGGGCGCCGGGCCGTACCACGGACAGACCGTGGGGCGGCGACGTGGGGTCGCCGTCGTGGGCCCGGGCGGAAACGCCCGGACCTCCCCGTGCTTGGAAAGGAGCCAGGGACATGACCCACTCGACCCACGGGGGCCGGGCCCACCCCACCACTCTCGGCCCCGGGCACACGCCGTCGTGACGCGCCCCACGGGCCGCCGGTCACTCGCGGCGGTCGGCACGCTCCTGGCTGCCCTGGCCCTGGTCGTCTGCGCCTGCGGGGCCAACGCGGACGCCGGCGGCGAGCGCTCGCGCGAGCTCAGCGTCTTCGCGGCGGCGTCGCTGACCGACGCCTTCACCCAGCTCGGCGACCGGTTCACCGCGGCGCACCCCGGCGTCACCGTCACCTTCAACTTCGCCGGCAGCAACGACCTGGTGACGCAGCTGCGACAGGGCGCCCCGGCCGACGTGCTCGCGACGGCCGACACCAGGAGCATGGAGGTGGCCGGCGACCTCGTGGACGAACCACTCGCTTTCGCCGGCAACAAGCTGGCCGTCGCCGTCGCCCCCGGCAATCCGGAAGGGATCGGCGGGCTCGCCGACCTCGCGCGCGCGGACCTCAAGGTGGTGCTGGCGGCGCCGGAGGTGCCCGCCGGCAAGTACGCGGAGGAAGCTCTCGCGAAGGCCGGCGTCAGCGTCGCACCGGTCTCCCTAGAGGTGTCCGTCAAGGGCGTCGTCACCAAGGTCTCGCTGGGAGAGGCGGACGCCGGCGTCGTGTACGTCACAGACGTCGCGGCCGCCGGGGAGAAGCTCGACGGGATCGCGATCGCGGACGACCACAACGTGCTCGCGACCTACCCGCTCGCCGCCCTCGTCGCGAACGCACACCCGGACGACGCGAGGGCCTTCATCGACTTCGTCCTCTCGCCGGAAGGCCAGCAGGTCCTCGCCGACCACGGGTTCCTGCCGGCGCCGTGAACAGCCGCCGTAGACAGGCTGTCGAGCGGGGCACCGGAGGACCACCGCTCCGCGACGGAGACCACACGGGCGGCCCGGCCGGCGGGCGCAGCAGGGAGACGGCGGGAGGCCTCGCCGTCGTCGCCGGCGACGCCATCGCGCCGCCGCCGCGGCCCGAGCCCCCGCCCTGGTCCGCGCCGGCGCCGGCGACGACGCGCGCCGCGCGCCGGGGCGACGAGCGCGCGCCGCTCGGCTTCGTCCCGCTCGCCGCGGTGGCGGTCGCCTTCCTGACCCTGCCGCTGGTCGCGCTGCTGGTACGCGCGCCGTGGGGGAGCCTGCCCGGAGACCTCACGGCGCCCGGCGTGCTCGCCGCCCTGCGCCTGTCGCTGATCTGCTCGGTGGGCGCGCTCGGCCTCTCGCTCCTCTTCGGCGTGCCGCTCGCCTGGCTGCTCGCGCGCGTCCCCTTCCGCGGCCGCAACCTCGTGCGCGCCCTGGTGCTGCTGCCCATGGTGCTGCCGCCGGTCGTCGGCGGCGTCGCGCTGCTGCTCGCGTTCGGGCGCAACGGCATCGCCGGGCAGTGGCTCGACAGCCTGGCCGGCGTCACGCTGCCCTTCACGACCCTGGGAGCGATGCTGGCCGAGACCTTCGTCGCCATGCCCTTCCTGGTCATCACGGTCGAGGCGGGCATCCGCGCCATGGACAGGCGCTACGAGGACGCGGCCGCCACCTTGGGCGCGGGGCGCTGGCGGACGTTCCGGCTCGTGACCCTGCCGCTGATCGCGCCGGCGCTCGCCGCCGGCGGCGCTCTCTGCTGGGCGCGTGCCCTGGGCGAGTTTGGGGCCACCATCACCTTCGCCGGCAACCTCCCGGGCAGCACGCAGACGATGCCGCTCGCCGTGTACCTGGCGCTGCAGAACAACCCCGACGCGGCGATCACCCTGAGCCTCGTCATGCTGGCGATCTCGCTGGCCGTGCTCGTCGGCCTGCGCAGTCACTGGTTCCCGTCGCGATGACCGGGGCGGGCGCAGTCGACAGGGGAGGCGAGGCGTGAGCCTCGAGGCGGCGGTCGGCCTGCGCAAGGGCACGCTGGACCTCGACGTGCGGCTCGAGGTGCGGAGCAGCGGCGTGGTCGTGCTTCTCGGCCCCAACGCCGCCGGCAAGACCACGCTGCTGCGGGCGCTGGCCGGGCTCGTGCCGCTGGAGCGGGGGCGGGTGACGCTCGACGATGCCGTCCTCGAGGACACCACGGCCGGCGTGCGCACGCCCACGGAGCGGCGGCCCATCGGCGTGGTCTTCCAGGACTACCTGCTGTTCCCGCACATGACGGTGCTCGAGAACGTCGCCTTCGGCCTCCGCGCGCGCGGGACCGGCCGCGCCCTCGCGCGCGCACGCGCGCTCGAGATGCTCGAGCGCGTCGGGCTGAGCGACAGAGCGTCGGCGAAGCCCAGGGCGCTCTCCGGAGGGCAGGCGCAGCGCGTCGCCCTGGCGCGGGCGCTCGCGACCGACCCGCGCCTGCTCCTTCTGGACGAACCGCTGTCGGCGATGGACGCCGGCGCCCGCGCCGAGCTGCGGCGCGGCCTCTCCCGGCATCTCGCCGCCTTCCCCGGCACGTGCCTCGTGATCACGCACGACCCCATCGAGGCCATGACGCTGGGCGACCAGCTGGTCGTCCTCGAGGCGGGGCGCGTGGTGCAGGCCGGCACGCCGGAGGAGCTCTCGTCGCGCCCACGCTCCCGGTACGTGGCCGACCTTCTCGGCCTGAACCTGTACCACGGCCGGGCCGACGAGCGCTCGATCGTGCTCACCGGCGGCCGGCGCCTGATCGCGGCCGATCCGGTGCCGGCGAGCGGTGAGGTGTTCGCCGTCATCCCGCCACGCGCCGTGGCGCTGCACCGCGTGCTGCCGGAGGGCTCGCCGCGCAACGTCTGGAAGGGCGTCGTCGAGGACCTCGACGTCGTCGGCAACCACGTGCGCGCGCACGTCAGCGGCGAGCTGCCGATCATCGCCGAGGTCACCCCGGGGGCCGTCGCCTCCATGCGCCTGGACGACGGCGGGCCGGTGTTCGTCGCCGTCAAGGCGGTCGAGGTCGAGGTCTACGAGGCGTGAGCCCGGGTTTCGCCCCGCCGGGTTCTTCGCTACGCTGCAGCGCATGACCGGGCAGCGGCAGAGCGGCGCGACGGCGGGCAAGCCCGCCCTCGTCGCCATCGTCGGCAAGAGCGACTCCGGCAAGACCACCCTGATCGAGAAGCTGGTGCCCGAGCTGGTGAAGCTCGGCCTGCGCGTCGGCACCGTCAAGCACGACGCGCACTCGTTCGAGATCGACCACCC
>DASUMX010000224.1:0-6465 GCA_036277455.1 Thermoleophilia bacterium | reverse complement strand
CAAGGCGGTGTTCGGCGAGCCCGTCGAGAAGGACGGCGTGACCATCGTGCCCGTCGCCCGGGTGCGGTACGGCGGGGGGGGCGGCGGGGGCCGTGGACCGGGACGCAAGAAGAAGGGCGACGCCGGCGACGCAGACCAGGTCGGCTTCGGCCACGGCGGCGGCGTGCAGGCCGCGCCTGTCGGCTACATCGAGCTGTCGGGCGGCCAGGCCACGTACAGGCGCATCGCCGACCCGGCACGCCCCATGGCTGTCGCGTTGCTCTTCCCGCTCGTGGGGGCGATCGCGGTCGCCATCGTGGCGCTCTCGTCGCGGCTCAGGTCGCGGGGCTGAGGTCGCCGCGCCGACCGCGTGCCACAGGACGTCGCCGTCGTCCCCGTCGACCTTCACAGAGCACTGGCGCGAGAGCTCCGCAAGGCAAGAGGCGCGGCCTGAAACGAGGTCACTCCGAGACCCGCCCGCGCGGCCCAGCAGCCCGAAGCGAAGGAACTGCAGGAGCTGACGCCTTCGAGCGGCGAGAGCGATGACGTTGTCGGGCGCGGGCCGCGCATCCTCGCCGGCCGTGTCCTCGGCGGCCTCAAGTGCTGCGCGCGTGACCTCATCGAGCCCGGCCACAGCCTTCGCCCGAGCGGCCACCAATGAGATTCAGGCGTCTCGCGACCGTCTCGGATGGCGCCTCCGCTGCGTCACTCGCCGCCGAGCGTGATCGGCCCCTGCGGCGGCGGGAGCTGTGGGCCCGACATGACGAAGCGTGTGTCGCTCTGCCCCGAGGAGAGGACGTTGTGCGAATCCTGGTCGAGCAGCCAGTACCTCCAGTCTCCTCCGGCGAAGTCGCCGTGCAGGATGACGAGCCAGACGCTTGCCCACTGCTGGTACGGGGACTCCGGCGTCTTGTCGCCCTCGATGGGCTTCAGGTAGTACCTGGACTGCAGCTCCCACCAGGCGGTCGCGTGGGCGTCGCCGGCGTCGCGAGCGAGCTGGGACATACGCCTGAGCAGCCAGTCCCGTGGCTTGTCGGGTCCGCGGGTAGGAGTGGTGGTCGGCTTCGGCGTCGCCGCCGTCTCCTGCCTGAGCCGCTTCGCCTCCGCCGCGGTCAGCTCCTGGGTCGTGACCGTGCCGTCGAGCGCCTCGGTCGCGATCGTCACGCTGCCGTCTGGATGCGTCGTCGTCGTGATGATGTTGCCGTCCTCATCGGACGTCTGCTCGAACTTCGTCCCGTCGGCCATCGTCCCGCCGGACCCGCTGCCGGGACCGCCGACCTGGAAGACGCCGATCTGCGTGACCCCGTCGGCCTCGTAGAGCGGGATCGTGTAGCCCCGAAGGCTGTCCTTGTTCGCCTGCTCGGCCTCCTCAGGCGAGCCGGGCGGCGGCTCCATGTCGCTCCTGCGGATGTAGCCGTGCACCCCCTGCCTGTTCACCGCGGCCATGAGGTCGGGCCGCTCGACGAGCGGCTTGTTGGCGCCGTAGGTCTCGCCGGCGGCGTTCGTCGGATACACGGACTCGGCCGGAAGCGGCGGCTCGGGCCACGGCGCCGGCGAGCTCGAGTCGAAGGCGCCGGCCAGCGCGGCGCTTGCGAGCGCGATCGCGGCCAGCGTGGCGGCGAGACCGAGGGTGGCGATGCTCCGGCGCCCGCGGCGCCTGCGATGCTCCACCTCGAGCGCCGCCCGCAGCCGGGCGTCCATGTCGTCCGGCAGCTCGGGATGCGGCAGGGCGGCGAGCGCCGCGCCCAGCTCGCGATCGCGGTGCTCGTCCACGAGCTCGTCATGGTCCCGGTTCATCGACCGCCCCCTTCCTCATCGGGCGCGAGCGCGTCGCGCAGCTTGGCCCTCGCGGCCGCGAGGCGCGAGCTCACCGTGCCCAGAGGAATCGAGAGCGCTTCGGCGGCGGCACGGTAGCCGAAGCCGTCGCGGTCGATCATCAGCACGAGGGCGCGCTGCTCGATGGGCAGCTCAGCCAGCGCGGCCGCGAGGTCCAGGCGCGCGACCACCGAGGCGGCGTGGTCCGGCGAGGGCGGTCCCTCTTCCACGTCCGCGCCGCCCGTCTCCGGGCGGCGGGCCTGATGGCGCAGGCAGGCGTTGTACGTGATGCGGTAGAGCCAGGTGGCGAGGCGGGAGTCGCCCCTGTACTTGGGCAGCGCACGATACGCCGAGAGGTAGACCTCCTGCAGCACGTCGGCGACGTCGGCCCGGTCGCCCAGCAGCTGGCGCGCGAGTGACTCGAGGCGGGAGCGCTCCGGAGCGAGCAGCTCCATGAAGGCGTCGGGGTCGCCTGTGCGGGCCGCGCGCAGCAGCACGTCCGCCTGCTCGGAGCCGGGGGCCATCACCCCCACCTGCACCGCGGCCTCCGCCGCCCCTGCCTCTCCTCGACCCACGACGTCTCCTTCGCGGAGTGCTCTTCACCCACTCACACTCTACTTAGATACGCGCGGAGTCCGTTCTGTTCGGTCGCGGCAATCAGACGCGAGGGAGTGCCGCAAGCGCGGGCGCGCTACCTCCAACGCCTGACCCGGCCGGTAGCGATGAACCCGCCAGGGGAATCACCACACCATCGGTAGACCCACCGGCAGGGAGTGTGAGCAATGGCGGACAGGGCGACCAAGGGGTCTGGAGACGCAGCCGCGCCGGTCCTCCTCTCAGGCGGCAACCCGCAGATCGCGAAGGCAGACGGCGACGCTCCCGTGCAGGCCTACATCGCGGCCATGCCGGGCTGGAAGAGCGAGGTCGGACGCCGCCTGGACGCGATCGTGGCGCGCACCGTCCCGGACGTGCGGAAGGCGGTGCGCTGGAACTCGCCCTTCTACGGCGTGGAGGGGCAGGGCTGGTTCCTCAACTTCCACTGCTTCACGAAGTACGTGAAGGTGGCGTTCTTCAACGGGACGTCGCTGGAGCCGCTCCCGCCGGGCGAGTCCAAAGACGAGCACGCGCGCTATCTCACCATCTACGAGGACGATCAGTTCGACGAGCAGCAGTTCGCCGACTGGGTCGGGCAAGCGAGTCGGTTGCCCGGCTGGGGCACGTCGTGACGACGCATCGCACAGGCTCGCGGTGAGATGCGACCCCTTCGCTATTCCATCAACGTCACCCTCGACGGGTGCTGCGATCATCGTGAGGGGGTCGCGGACGAAGAGCTGCATCGTCACGCGGCCGAGAACCTGGGCCGGGCCGACGCCCTCCTCTTCGGCCGGGTGACCTACGAGATGATGGAGGCCGCGTGGCGGCCGCCGGCGCCGGCCGGAGCAAGGCCTGAGTGGATGCAGCCCTGGATGGTGCCCTTCGCCCGGTCCATCGACGCGGCGAAGAAGTACGTCGTGTCGAGCACCCTCGAGCGGGTCGACTGGAACGCGGAGCTCGTGCGCGGGGATCTGGGGAAGGCCGTTCGGCAACTCAAGCGGGAGCCTGGCAAGGGACTGCTGACCGGAGGCGTCATGCTCCCGCTGGCCTTGGCGGAGCTGGGATTGATCGACGAGTACGAGTTCGTGGTGCATCCCAGGATCGCGGGTCATGGGCCGACGTTGTTCGCCGGGCTTTCTCAGCGTATCGACCTGAAGCTCGTCGGCCGGCTGGAGCTCGGCTCGGGGGCGGTCGCGCTGCGCTACGAGCCGAGGAGGTAGAGACATCGGGCCTGGCAGCCCGAGTCGGCTGCATCGGAGCCGCACGACGCCCGGCCGTCGGGGCCTGTTTCAGGAGCCCGCGGGGAACTAGACTCGGCTGAGTCCACCGGGAGGGGAGTCCATGGGAGTGCCTGAGTTCTTTGCCGACCAGCTGCGGAATCCCACGGGGTTCTTCGGCCGCTTCGTGATGTCGCGGTTCTTCGACCGCTCCAGCGCGGCGATCAACCAGCTGACCATGCGCTCGCTGGCGCTCGAGCCGGCCGACCGAGTGCTCGAGGTGGGTTTCGGCTCCGGCGACCTGATCGCCCACGTGGCTCCCGTCGTCCGCGAGGGCTTCGTCGCCGGCGTCGACTTCTCGCCGGACATGGTCTCGGTCGCCACCAAGCGCCTCGCCGCACTGGTGAGCGCGGGCCGGGTGGAGCTCCGCTGCGCCGGCGCCGAGCGCCTGCCCTACGACGAGGGGAGCTTCACCAAGGCGTGCACGGTCAACACCGTCTACTTCTGGCCCGAGCCGGCCGTCGCAATGAAGGAACTCGCGCGCGTGGTGGGCCCCGGAGGCAGGCTCGTCATCGGCTTCAGCCCCGCGGAGGCCATGCGCAGGATGCCGAAGCGACTGACCGAGCACGGCTTCACCCTCTTTGAGCCGGAGGACATGCGGCATCTGTTCGAGGACGCCGGCTTCGGCGCCATCGAGATGGTGCCGGGCCACGGCCCGCGCGGCGACTTCCTCTGCGCCATCGGGACGAGGTCCGCCTAGAACGACCTCAGGAGCAGCTCCGCCACGGCAGCGCGTCTTCAGTGTCGCTTACGCGTCGACCAGCCGAACGTCACGACTGTTCCGGCGTGCGACGTCGACAGGATGTCGAGTTCGGCGCCCACCAGTGCGGCTCGTTCCCTCATCGACTTGAGGCCGAGATGGGCCGTTCCGACGGTCGAGGGGTCGAAACCGCGACCGTCGTCCCCGACGACGAGATGGACCTCGCCTGGCTTGAGGTCCAGGTCCACCCACGCCTTTGACGCCTTGGCGTGGCGCGTCACATTGGTGAGCGCCTCCTGCGTGATCCGGTAGACCGCGACATGCAGATCAGGCGGCAGCTTCCCGTCCCCGCGGATGGTCAGGAGGACTGTCGCGCTCGAGCGAGCCTCCGCGGCCTCTGCCAGCTGCCGCAGCAGCGGCTGGAGCGGCACCTCCTCAAGCGGGTCCCCCCTCAGCTCGAGCAGGAGCGTGCGCATCTGCGCCAGAGCGCCGCGGTTCAGCCGCCGCACGTCCTCGACGGCCTGGACGTTCTCGGCCGACAGGGCGTCGGTCGCCAGCGTCAGAGCCTCGGCCTTCATGGTCGCGGCGAAGAGTGCCTGCGTCACCGAGTCGTGCAGGTCGCGCGCCAGGCGGTTCCTCTCCTCCTGCGCGATCCGCTCCTCCTCCCTCTCGCGGAGGGCTGCCTGGGCGGCGAGGAGCGCGGTGACGTCGTTACCCACGGCGAGCACCTCCCTGATCTCGCCGCGCTCGTCGAGGAGGGCTCGGTTGGTCCACGCCATCCACAGCCGGCTGCCGTCCTTGCACACGTTCTCGTTGACGTTGTTCGCATAGCGGCCGGGGTGAGCGACGATATCCTCGGCGAGTCCGGAGAGGCCCTCGCCACCCTCGTCGCTCTCGGGGAGCAGGAAGCTGACGTGCCGCCCCAGGACCTCGTCCGCGCGCCAGCCGAACAGGCGCTCGGCGTACTTGTTGAAGAAGGTCAGACTGCCGTCCCGTGTCCAGCGCAGGATCGCGCTGTTCACGTTCTCCACGAGCTCCTCGTAACGCCGCTCGGCCTCGACCGCATCTGCTTCCGCCAGCTCCAGTCGTGTGACGTCGCGGATGTAGACGGCGAGCCCCCCGTCGCTCACGGGATAGGCGATCGCCTCGTGCATGGGTGGGCCATGCCTCGAATCCTTGGACCGGAGGGTGACGGCCCTGCGGCCACTCATGGCGAGGTCCAGCTGCGCAGAGACCTTCTCGCGTAGGTCGTCGGGGAGTAACTCCCGCACGTCCCGCCCGAGGATCTGCTCTTCTGCCACCCCCAGCAAGGCGACTCCCGCCTCATTGGCGAAGGTGCAGCGCCACTGCGCATCGATCGTGAAGAAGCTCTCGAGGCTGCCCATGATCCCGGTCAGGAACCGTTCTCGCGCCCGGAGGGCGCGAATCACCGCATCGCGATCAAGCTCGCTCACAAGCTCGGCACGGCTCTCGGGCACGACGTCCGGCAAACGATGGTCCTCTGCGTTCGGGGGAAAGACCCTCAAAGTCTAGGGTCCGCTGGGCTCACAAAGACGAGGCTCCGCTGTCAGGCTACCCGGTAGTGCTTGTCGGCAAGCCGGCGTCGGCAGCGAGGCCGCGAGCCAGTGCGGGTAGTCTGTGGCGCGGCTTGCCGAATGCCTGCGAGGACCAGTTCAGGTGGAGGCCTGACGCTCCACCTGCCTCTTCAGCAGGGGGAGGAAGAACCAACGGATGAGGATGATGCCCGCCGACATCCGTGACCAGTACCGGCGGAACTTGCGCCGCGCCTCGGCATCCGTCGCCACGGCTCTCGTGCGCGTGACGAATCGCGAACTGTCCTCCCCGAGCGGTTCGGCAGCGAGGGAGACCGCGATCTTCACGAACCCCGGTTCGTCGAACGACGCGAACTCCTCCGGCGCCAGGGGCCGGAACTCCACGTCCGCGAGCCACGGCCGGCAGTATGCGCCGATGACGATCTCTCTGTCGGCGTCGTCGGCGAGCACCCCGAAGCCCTGGGCGAGCGTCTCGTCGAGGATGCCCCGCGAGCCCTCGGGCCTGAAGGGTTCGCCCCTGAGCAGGGAGGGCACGGCCCGCAGGAAG
>DASUMX010000223.1:0-8101 GCA_036277455.1 Thermoleophilia bacterium | reverse complement strand
CCGGTGCATCGTTCACCGGCGACCGCCGGCTGGAAGGCGCTCGGCTGCATCACCGGCATGCCCTTCTGCGCCGAGCGCAGCTCGACGCAGCAGCACGAGCAGCAGCTGCAGATGTAGTTCAGCTCGCGCCGCACGTTGTCGCCGATGTGCACGAGGCCGTGCTCCCGGGCGGCCTCGAGGAGCTCGCGCCCCTCCTCCCTGCCGACTTGCCGGGCGTGGCCTTGCCGGACGAGGTAGCGGGCCGCCGTCCCGAGACTCATGCACGTCTCCATCGGATAGTCGCAGGCGGTGCCGAGATGCGCGGCAGTGTGGCGGCAGAAGCAGTTCGTGACGGCCAGGCAGTCGGCCCTCTCCACATACGAGGTGGCTCGTTCCCAGTCGAGGACCTCCGAGGCGAGGTCGTCGTAGAGGGCGGTCTCCTGCACGAGCGTGCGGCTGATGAGCGTGGGGATCCCCGAGACCTCCGCGTCGAACGCGCTGTCGCCGGCCATGTAGGCCTCGTAGGCCCGGGCCAGCCGCGCCTTCGGCAGGCCGTCGTGCAAGCGCATCATGGAGAGCTCGAAGAACCCCACCACGGGCGGCGCGAGCAGGTACGTCGTCGCGCCGGTCCGCGCGTCGGGCAGGTCAAGGACGAGGCCCTTGCCGGCCATCGCGTCGAGGCGGGCGCGGAGAGCGCCCGCGCCCAAGCCGGTGCGCCGGGCAAGGTCGGCGACGGTGGTGGGAACGACCGGCAGGCGGGCAGCCAGGGCGGCGTCCTCGGGCGAGAAGAGCGTCTCGAGGATCTCGCGCCAGGCCTGCCGCGCAGCCGGATCCCGCGGCTCGACCATGGCGACCGGCCCTCGCTGCAGGCGCTTCGCCAGGTCCTGATGAGCGCCCCCCAAGCTCGTCGCGTGTCCCACGATCCCCTAGTCCGTCCGCCGCGACGCCCTTCGGGCCGGCGGCCGCTCAATAGCTCTTCCGTGCATCAGTCCACGTCGGGCAGGTACTCGGCCTCGCCCTGCACCGGAGGAGCGCCCACGATGAGGACGACCACCTCCGCATCGCTCTCGTTCCTGAGCTGCAGGGCGGTCCCCGTCTCGACGACCGCGACGGAACCACGTGGGAGCTCGACCCGCTCGGGCGGGTCGCCGAGGAGGAGTGTCGCGGCGCCCTCGAGGACCACGAACATCTCCTCCTGGACGCGCTCGAGGTGACGCGTACCGCGCGCGCCGGCCGGCAGGCGCCAGATGTTGGCGCGCATCTCGTGCAGAGCCTCGGAGAGCGACGCGCGGCCCCGCCGCTGGTCACCGCGCTGCGGCGGTTCGAACGCGCGCTCCTCGGGACGGAAGACCGTGTAGCCCATGGTGGCAAGCTAGCCGACCAGCCAGGGAGGTGCAAGGCTCCGCGCCTGACACACGACGCGGATCCGCCGTCTTCTGAGCGGATGACAAACGCTTGAACTCCCCGGTGCCCGGGCGTAGACCGTCTTCATACGACCCTTGAGACGTACTGCTTGAGACACGCCTCGGGGAGGCGACGAGACAGGAGGGGTCCATGAGACGCAGACCAGTGTTGGCAGTGGTCCTTTGTCTGGGCATGATCGCTCTGCTCGGAGTCGGCGCCTCGCCCGCGGCGGCGGCGACCTGCGTGGACTGTCATGCCGTGCCGCCCGACGGCCCACCGGCTCCCCACGGCGTCCTCGTGGCCGCCGTCACCGACTGCATCACCTGCCACCGCGGCATGAGCCCGCATCCGGCGTCACCGAGGATCCCGGGTCTGTCGCTCAGCGGGAAGTCGTCCGCCGCCGGGCTTGTGCTGGCGGGCAAGCTCTGGCAGCCGGGCGCGCTCAACCTCATCGACGGTCCCAATGGGTCCTACATGCTGAAGGTCGGGCTCCCCGACGTCACCGTCTACCTGCAGCAGCGGCTCTGGGCCGACACCGAGTTCACAGACCTGACTCAGGTGACCACCGATGCCGGGATGTTCAGCGAAGGCGCGTACAGTTACACGGTGCCGTCTCCGGTGCCGTTCGCAGCCTACCGCGCCATCTCCCAGGGCGCCGTCCTCACGCCGGACTTCGGATCGAGCAGCATCTGGCGGCCGGCGGCGGCCGTCCTCTTGCCGAAGCCGAGGCTGACGCTCAAGCTGAGCGGCCTCACCAACGGGTCGATCGCTCTCGGACGGAAGCTCAAGGTGAGCGGCACGGTGGCGCCCATCGATCTCGCCGGCCAGGACGTCTTCGTGAAGTGGCAGAGGAGGGTGGGCCGCACGTGGGCGGATGTCAGGGACCACTTCGAGAAGATCGGCGCCACCGGTGCCTACAGCTGGACGTTCACGGTGAGGCAGCGCGGTCTCTTCCGCATCCGCGCCATGATCGAGGCGACGCCAGACACCGCCGCCGCCGTGACGACCTGGCGCCGGTTCACGGTGAAGTAGCCCAAGCCGTAGCTGATGGGAGCGTTGCCAGGCCAATGAGGCCCGCTACCTTGGGCCGCCCGCACGAGCTCGGCTGCCGAGCTTCTTGTCTGCCGGCCGTCGGCAATCGGCTGAGCGACATCCGGGCCCGGCGGCGCGCACGGCGTACGGGCGATGCCCGTGCTGGCTACGGCAGAACGGACGGCGCGAGTGCGTACGCCTCGCTCATCACGCCGCCGTGACTACCTCACGACCAGCCTGTTGGAGCCGGCCGGGAGCACCTGCGTGTTGCCGGCCTTGTCCTTCGCAGAGACGGCGAAACGGTACGCGCCTGCGCTCCACGAGCGCGGCACCGTGAAGCGCGCGGACAGCAGGGTGTTCACGGCTCTGCCCGCGTAGGGCCCGAGCGTCTTCACGAGCTTGCCGGAACGGTTCATCACCTTGATCGTGACCTCCGCCGTCGGGCTCCCCGGCCGGGGGTCGGCGACCTTGTACTTGAGCGTCGCGATCGCGCCGCGGGCGGCGCCGGCCGCGTACGGAGCCTTGGTCTTCGGCCGGCGCGTGTCGATGCCGAAGGTGAGTGTCTTGCCGGCCTCCATGTTGTTCGCCAGGTCGCTCGAGCGGTAACGCAACGTGTGCTTGCCCTGAGCCGAGACCGGGACGTCACTTCCCGCAGTCCACCCGCTTGCGTCGAGCCTGTACTCGGTGATCAGGAAGCCCGAGCCGCCGGCGCCGTCGCTCGCCGCCAGGGTCACCGTGACCGGGGTTCCGTACCAGTGCCCACTGACTGCGCCGCTGGCGACGGTCGTCGGCACCGTTCTGTCGATGCTGACCCACTCCCCGGTCCACAGTTTGGGAGCCAGGTCGTCGGCCAGGAAGACACCGGTCACGCCGTCACCGTTGGTCGCGCGGGCCACCGCCCACCAGACCCCCTCATCGGCGACCGAGAACTTCGACCCCTCCAGCCACACGAACTCCTCGCTGTCCGGCACGGCGATCGCGTGCTCGATCTTGCTCACGCCGGACTCGGGGTCGCTGGCGACGACCTCGAGGAAGACCGACTTCGTGCTCCACACTCCGTAACCGAAAGGACCATTGTCGGCAACTGCGGGATCGGCCTGCAGGTAGACGCGAGGGGGTGAGCCGTCGAGGGCCGCGGCCGTAGCGGGCACGACGAGCAACGCGCTCAGGACAAGCACAGCCCAGACGAAGACCTGGAATGGATGGACGCGCGACATGATCCCCTCCCTGTGATCGCTGGTGCAGGCAGCACGACCCTCCCCGGAGCAAGGGTCACCCGATTTGGATGCTGCCATGTCGGCGCAGGGGCGGCATCACCCGAAAAGGGTGAAGGCGAGACGGAAGACGTCTCCGCCCCCCTGCGTGTCACCCGTCGCGGCGCTCCCGCCGGCGCCGCCGTGCAGACGGAGACAAGCAGCAGCAGACAGCGACGACCGCGAAGAAGCGCGATACGACACACCACCGGCGGATGCTGGCGCTGCAGGCAGGCAATTCACCCGAAGGTGATCTCCGAGCGCCCCGGGCACAGCAGCGTTGACCGGCAGGGTCGCCGACGCGAGGCTCCGCCCTGGGGGTCAGTGTCCGGCCTTCCCCTTCCCCTGGCCGCCGGAGTGACCATCGCCGCCGCCCGCCTTGGCGCGGGCCACGGCCGAGACGGCCATGCCGTGGTTGGTGATGGTCTTGCCGTTGGCGAGCGTCTTGCTGCCCACCGCATCCTTGTCCCTGGCCACCGTTGAGACGGCCGTGCCGTGGCTGCCCTGAGCCCCGGTCTCATCGACATCCTCCTCGGCGCTCGCAGCGCTCGGCGCGGGGGACGGCATGGCTGACTCTGTCGCGCTGAGGCTGGGCTCCGGCGAGGGCGAGGCGGTCACATCGCCATCGGGCATCACGGCGGCCACCGCAGCGACGAACGAACGGACCTCACCGCGCATCGAGGCCGATGCCATACTGGCGAGGGCAAGCATGCCGCACACGATGGCGACGACGATCCAGAGCCGGCGCATGGCGAACCTCCCTCACGTTCGATGTTCCGTACCCACCCTATCGACTCCCATCGGCGCCGCCGCATGCATCTCTGTTGTCCGACCAGGCGACAGCAGCGCGTCCGACGTCACTGCGTCGGGAAGAAGACGTCACGAGATCGACACCGCCACCCACGTCCTGCGCCTTCCCCATGAGTGATCGCGAACCACCTCGGCGCCGTCAGAAGGACGACGCACGAGGTCGAGCCTTGAAGGAGGGCTGCGGGGCCGCTAGGCGACCGGGTCTGGTGCGGCGCTGATCTCGTCCACCAGAGCCAGGATCTCCGCATTCTCGGGAATGTCGCTCATGCTGTGTCCGTAGTGCACGAAGCGCACCACGCCGGCCTTGTCGATCAACACCTGGGCCGGCATCCGCCCCATCTTGAAGAGTTTCACCTCCTGCCCGTAGAGCTTGAGCACGCTGTGCCTGGCATCGGGCAGGCCGACGAACGGCAGGGACTCCTTCTGCCAGTAGGCGGCGAAGGCAGATGCATCTTCGGGGCCGACGACCACGACTTCGACGTCGCGGGCCAGGAACTCGGAGTAGTCACGGCGCAACTGCGCCATATGCCGTCGGCAGAACGGTCAGGTGAAGCCGCGGTTGAAGACGAGCAGCACGTGTTTCTCGCCTCGATACTCCAGCAGGCTGAACGGCCTGCCCGAGAAGTCGAGCAGGCTGAACTCAGGGGCGTTCTGGTGCAGGGAGACGCTGGGCATCTGTTCCTCCTTTGCCGCGAAGGCGCCTCAGCGCCGGCACGTCCCGGTGTCGCCACCGACCGTCGCCGAGTCACGGCCTTCTGATCCCGTCCCCAAAATGATGAGACGCGGCTCCTTCACGGGCCAACTCTACCAGTGCGACGCGATTCCACGCCGGGCCGAGGTGGCTCCACATCGCGGCGGCCGCAGTGGGCAATCACCAGGTGCAGGGAAGTCGTTGGAGGCGACGACGGGAGTCGAACCGGTGATGAAGGTCTTGCAGGTCAGGTCGCCGACGCGTGGCAGTGGTCCTGGAGGAGACGGCGGAGCGGATTGCGTGGCTGCTCCTGGCTCAAGACCGAGCGGCTCTTCCCAGCTGCTCATCCGTTTCGGCCAAGGCCGGCTCGGCTCCGAGCCGTTCGAAGATCGGGCGAGCGGCATTGAACTGCTCCAGTGCCTCGTCTGGCCTGTCGAGCGTCATCAGGCAGCGCCCCTGACCGAGCAGCGCCTGGGCTTCCTCATAAGGCACGGACAAGTCATGCCAAGCGACGGCCGCTTCGGCATGGTTCGCGGCTGCTGTCCGCACATCACCGCCGAGCTCGTCTGCGAGGGCCGCCACGGTCATCGCGGCGGCATGGTCCAGCGGCAGCCGCTGCACCGGCACCAGGGCCGCGGTCCTCCGGGCGAGACTGATGGCGTGCTGGGCCCCTCCGCACGCGGCCGCAGAACGCATGACTCCTGGCATGTCCTCGAGCACACCAAGGTAGGCGGAGGCCTCTTCGGTGACTCTCAGGAATTCAGCGACCAGATGCAGCGTCACTTCATCCCTTCCCTCCGCGCTGCGGACAGCCGCTGCGGCGAGCAACGCGCCCGCCCTCATCTGAGCGGCGCGATGGTCCCGCCCCTGTCTCTCAAGCCACTCGATGAACCCGGCGGCGCCGGACGGAAGCCCCCGTCGCGCCAGCACGAGCGCCTCCGAGATCCGGACGCCCAGGAGGTGCCAGGTGTCCTCGGCCTCCTCGAGCACAGGTACCAGGTCTCGGATCTCAGCGAGCGCGTAGTCCCACTCGCCAGCCAGGCAAAGCGCTTCGATCCGGGACATGCGGAATTCGACGACGAAGGCCTCAAGCCCGCGGCGCCGGGAGAACTCAAGACCCCGATCGCAGGCGACCACGGATTCGCGTGGACCCTTCACGCGCAGGGCCAAGATGGCATTCATTTGCTCGATCCGGGCTCTCTCTTGCCCGAGGCCCTGATCGCTCGCCAACCGCACGGCCCGCTCACACTCCTCGAGGCCGGCAAGGTCACCCAGGTCGAGGCGCGCATAGCCCCGCCAGAACAGGGCCTCCGCTGGTGCGGGCAGCCCGAGCGCGCCTGCGACCTCGAGTGCTCGCGTCGCCGCCTCGATCACCGTCTCAGGATGACTCGCACCGTAGATGAAGAGCACTTGTGCGTACACCGCGTAGATGAAGACCTGTTCGGATGAGGGCTCCATGTCCTCGATGAGTCGGACCGCCTGGGCGGGCAGGTCAGGCGCAGTCGGGTCGCCGAGCGACGACAGACACCGACTGAGGCGGCAGAGCGCCAGGGCGGCCGCACCCACGTCTCCCGAGCCGATGAGGCCCTCAACGGCATCCCGATAGGCGCGAACGGCCTCGAGATCCCTGTCTTCCATGGCCAGCGCACCGGCCCACTTGGCGAGCACGCGAAAGCGCTCAGGGCCAGTGGACCCGGCCAGCTCGAGAGCCTTGGCATAGCGCTGCTCGGCAACTGCCACATCGAGGTTCATGGCGCGGTCACCTGCGAGCACCAGGTAGCGGATCGCCGGCTCGACCAGGCGATCGGCTGACTCCGTCTCACCGATCGAGCCGAGCAGATCAAGGGCGGAGCAGTAATGGTGGGCGAGCATGTCGGCGAAGTCGGATGCGTGCGGCCCTGCCCGCCGCTCGATCCAGGCGGCAGCTGCCTCGTGCTTTGTCGCCCGAGCCTTGCGCGGCAACTGGGAGTACGCGACGTCACGAGCCAGCGCATGCCAGAACGTGTACTCTGCTTCACCTGCGATGGACGGGGTCGCAAGAGAACGGACGAGCTCATGCTCCGCCAGCGAGCCCATGACCGATTCCACGATCTCGGCGCTCCTGGCAGAGATCTCCGCGACGCCCCCGCGCCAGAAGGTGTCCCCGATGACGGCCGCGTCCCCGAGAAGTTCCTTGTGCAGCGCAGGGAGGCCGTCAAGACGCGCTGCGAGGACTGCTCGGAGCGACGCCGGGACTGGCAACTCCTCGCCGTGCCTGAGGCGCAGTTGCCCGTCTTCAAGAGCCAGCAGCCCGCGGTCCTGGAGCAGGCGCGTGAATTCCTCCGCATAGAGAGGGTTCCCTCCGATCTTGTCGAGCACGGGGGTCAGTACATCTGGGGGGAGCGGATGCTGGAGCAGCGACGACATGAGTCCAGCGGTCTCCATCTGCGTGAGGGGAGCCAGCGGTACCGCGAAGATCGGCGCGGCCAGAGGTAGGGTGCGCCCTGCCAGTTCGGGCCGAGCGGTCATGAGCACGAGGAGCGGGACTGCCATGCGGCGCTCGGCCAGCCGCTGCAGGAACGCCAGCATGCCCTCACCCGCCCAATGCAGGTCCTCCAGCACGAGGATCGCCGGACCCGAGGCCGTGATGTGTTCGAGCAGCTGCGACCACGCGATCAGGCTCTCATCTTCGGTGATCGAAGAGACCTCCAGCCCGAGGAGCGCACCGAGCCGCTGGCGGAGCCACGCTCGATGCTCCACTTCCGGAAGCACGCGGTCCAGCTTGCGCTCGACGGAAGCGGCGTCATCGCTGTCCATGATGCCTGCGTGGGCCTTGAGCACCTCCTGCAGGGCAGAGAAGCCGGCGGCGTCTCCGTAGGCCAGCGCTCTCCCCTGGCGCCACGTGATCAAATCGGGTGAAGCTTCAACGCTGCGGGCGAGTTCGAGCACCAGG
>DASUMX010000222.1:0-2224 GCA_036277455.1 Thermoleophilia bacterium | reverse complement strand
GGCGGCCTGGTCGAGCGACGCCTCGCCACTCGACTCGCCCACGGTGACTTCCTGGGGCCGGCCGTTCTCGCCTACGAGCACGCGGATCTTCACCCGCCCTTCGATCCCGAGGCGCAGGCAGCGCGGCGGGTAGACGGGGGGGCGCATGTCCACGAGCTTGAGATTCCAGAGAACCGGGGTTTCCTCCACCGGCGCCGCGTCGGCATAGAGCGGCTCGTCGTCGCCCGTGCCTTCCGGCATGGGCGGACCGGGCACGCCCGGCAGCAGCTCGTCGCCGATCTCGTATTTCTTGACCTGGGTGTCGGGCGGGACCGGGTCAGTGGTCGGCGTGTCGACGAGAATCGGCACGGGCCGCGTCTGGCGTGGCCGGTTTTCGACGGCGTCGGTGGGGGGCGGTGCGTCCGCCGGCCGCGGCTGGAGCGCGGGCGGGAGTCGCGGCGGCGGCAGCTTCTGCAGGCTGACCTGGAACACCGGTGGGGCTTCGAACGCCACGGTCTCGGGCGGCGCGACCAGGAGTCGTGCAATCCCGCTGAGGTGCAGCGCAGTCACGGCCATCAGGACGCCCGCCGCGCCCCAGGTCAGGCGTTCGTCGTGGACGTAGCGGTCGATGCGCATCGGGAACCGGGACTCGCGTCCCTCCGGGATGGAAGCGATCGCCTTGGAATCTACCGGATTTGCGGCGCCTGGGCTGCGGCTGGTCGCAGCCAGAAATACCTAGCGGACCAGAGACTTACCGCAGCACGGTCCAAGCCAGGTACCCAACCACTAGGATGCCGAGGGTGGCCCAGCCGATGCCGTCCACGTAGCGGCGGATGTGGTGCTCGATCGGGGCGCCTCCCCAGCGCACCAGTCCCGCCACCAGGAAGTAGCGGGCCCCACGGCCGACGAGCGAGCCGAGGGTGAAGGGCAGGAGGGCCATGTGGGCCGCCCCCGCCGCGATCGTGAACACCTTGTAGGGGATCGGCGTGAAGCCCGCGGCGAAGATCGCCCAGAATCCGTAGCGCTCGAACCAGTCATGCGCCGTCTCGAAGTGGCCCCAGTAGCCCACCCGATGCAACAGCGGCGTCACGGACTCGAGTGCGACGTAGCCGATCGCGTACCCGAGCAGTCCGCCGAGCACCGACGTGACGGTGGTCAACGCGGCCAGGCGCCACCAGCGTTGCGGCCGCGCGAGCGTCATCGGCGCGAGCAGGACGTCCGGGGGTACCGGAAAGAACGACGACTCCGTGAAGCTGACGACGGCGAGATAGCGTTCTGCGTGAGGGTGCCGGCTCCAGTGCAGGGCGCGGTCGAACAGCCGGGAGAAGATCTTCATCCGCAGGATTTTAGCGGGAGACGGCGCGCCGAACCCCGTTGGTCCACTGGGCCTGGCTCAAATCTGCGAAATGGTCGGTCCTGCCTCTCGTGGCCGACGAGGACTCAGGGCGCGGCTGCTTCGCCCCACGGCGGAGGGGGCGGCGCGACCGGCGTCGTGAGGTCGAACTCGACGCGGAACCGCCGACCCGGACGCGCGAGCTCGTAAACGTAGCGTTGCGCCGGGACGATCTCGAGCGACCAGACGTTGGCGACCGACGCCTTGAGTCCCTGCCGCTCGAACAACGCCTTCGACTCGGCGTCGGCCGGGAACTCCTGCCGCGTTGCCGTGCCCGGGGCCGTGGTGTCGCCTCCGTACAGGGTCAGCACGTCCGGTGAGCCGTCCTCGTGACGGTGATCGTGCTTCAGGCGCAAGCCGTCGTCGGTGCGGGTGATGACCCACGTGCGCGAGCGATCCTCGCCGACGTGGAAGGGGACGCGGATCTCGCCCGGCGTGCATTCGCGCACGTGCATCACCAGCGTCTTGCCCTCGAAGGGATCGGGCGGTGACCCGGGGGTGGTCGCGGGCTCGTTGGCGACGATGCGCCCGGCATAGGCCTTGCCGCAGTGTTCCGCGAGGGCGACCATGAAAGCGGCGGCGGGGGTGACGGCCTCCTGCGTCGGCACCACCGCAAAGGCAGGTGCAAGCGCCAGGCAGAGGAGTACGGCGGACGTCGCGGCGGTGCACTTGCGCATGGGCAATCCTCCGGCACATGAACGACAATCGGATCTCCGGGCCCGCACCCAGCCTACCCGATGCCGCCGAAGCCGTCCCGACTGCCCACCTCGCTGCTGATCGCCTTCGGGCTGGTCAACCTGCCGCTGTCGATGCTGATGTCGCCCACGGCCGCGGTGCTGCCGAACTTCTATC
>DASUMX010000221.1:0-2793 GCA_036277455.1 Thermoleophilia bacterium | reverse complement strand
CGCCTCGAGCCGCGTGCCACGGCGCGTGCCGTCGAGACGGTGAACGGCGCGGTCACGCTCGCGGAGGACGTGCTGGTGAGCGGCGATGCCGGCACGGTCAACGGCAGGCTGACGCTGATGCGGGGTGCGCGCGTGGACGGTCGCCTCGAGAACGTGAACGGCGCGCTCCGGCTCGAGGGCGCGACGGTGCGCGGCGGCATCGAGACCGTGAACGGCGACGTGTTCGTGGGCACCGGCTCACGGGTGGACGGCGGGATCCGGGTCGAGAAGCCGGGCGGCGGGTCGTGGCGCAAGTCCGACCGGCTTCCTCGGATCACCATCGAATCGGGCGCAGAGGTCAACGGGACGCTGCGCTTCGAACGCGAGGTCGAGCTGTACGTGGGCGCCGGCGCCACCGTGGGGCCCGTCGAGGGCGTCGCGCCGAAGCGCCAGCCGCTGCCGTAAATGAAAAAGGGGCGGTCGAAACGACCGCCCCCGTCCCGCGTCCGTTGCGGGGATCGAAGGGATTACTTGCCCTTGCGCGGCTGCACCGCAGGCATGGCGGCCATCGGCGACGCCATCAGGTAAACCTGGCCGCCCTGCACGAGCTCCCCCGGGATGCCGTAGTGCGCCTGCGTGTTGCCGAGGTAGTAGCGGCGACCGGCTTCGTACCAGTTCGCGTTCCGCACGATGTCCGTGACCTCGATGACGCCAGAGTTCTCCTCGTCCTGCGTCAGGTAACTCGAGCCGCCGAGCAGGAAGCGCTCGCGGTCCGATTCGAAGATCTGCACGGCGAAGCCGTCCTGCCCCAGCGACTTCGTCGGGTCGATCTTCCAGGTCTTCGCGATGTAGCTCGTGCCGCCCGGATCCTCCTGGATGAGGATGTTGCCGTCGGCGTCCACCACCAAGTTGTCGAAGGAGCGTGCCGTGGCCCCGTCGGTGCCGACGAGGCTCGCCGCATCGACGACCAACTCGACCGTGCCGCCGGTGGGGTTCTGGATCGAATCGAAGGTGAAGCGGTAGAGCCGTGCCGTCTGGCCGCTGCCGCCGGTGGTCACCCAGTAGAAGACGTTGGGGTTCCGTGTATCCCAGTGTCCGTCTTCGGGACGAGCGAACTCCGTGACGCCGTTGGCCACCGACAGGGCCTGCAGGGCGGCCCCAGTGCCGGCGGCCTCGTCGCGCGTGAAGGCGTGCAGAGTGAAAGCGCCGTTGATCGCGCCTGCATTCTCGCGCGGCACGGTGCCGCCGGCGTAGTTCGCGCCGCCGTCCGTGACCTGGACTCCGTAGAGCCTCCCGTTCTGCAGTCCGGCACGCTCGACGGGATTGCCGTTGTCCTGCTTGTCTCCGACGTACAGGTAGACCTGGCCGGGCGAGGAATCGTCGAGTCCGACCACGAGCGTCCTGTCACCCGAGTTCGGGTGCGCGACGGAGTTCTCCCACGAAAACTTGCCGAGGTAGGGCAGTTCGTACGAGGTGCCCTTCTCGTCGCCGGTGACGACGTGCGCAAAGGCCCGCCCTTCGGCGCCGGCCTCCTCGCCGTTCATGTAGATCAGGCCGTCGAATCCGTTGCCGGTCGTCGAGTTGAAAAAGCCGGTGAGGGGCGGCAGGTCACCCGAGCAGAAGCGGTTGAAGACAGCCAGGCCAGTCGTGTCGGCGAAGGTGCCGCCCTGCCAGGTCAGGACGCGCCGAATCAGGTCTTCGCCCCACTTCACCTGCAGGGAGTTGAGATGCACGGTCCACTGTGACACGAAGGCACCCTTCGTACCGTGCGCGCGCTCCACGCCGGAGGTGGTGCCGAGCTCGTGGTTCAGGAAGACAGTCATGAACGCCTTGTCGGCGACGTACCTGCCGTTCTCGGCGAACTTTCCGGCCACGGCACCCATGCCGTCCGGGATGCCGACCATCACGTAGGGCGACTCCTTGGCCGAATCGCCCACGGTGATCAGCGAAGTCACCTCCCAGCCATCGGCGGTCGGTACGACGTAGGGGGTCTGCGAGCTCTGTGGGCCGGTAAAGCTGTCGGCGCTGGCGACGGCGGCGCCCAGGGTCAGGGCCACGGTCAGGGAAAGCAATTTCGACGGGGTCATGCATCTCTCCACGGGTTGGGGTGAACGCGGGCCTGGGCCAGCCCGCACGCCGAGAGGATCGTGGGCGCGATGCATGAACAGTTCTTTACCCCTGCGTTTACGTTCGATGACGGTTGCGGGTGGTTTGGTCGGCGCGCGCCGGCGTAATCTGTCGCTACGCGCCAGCCACAGGCCGCGAGGTCCGCAGGATGAAGACCAGGAACCGGGACACCAACACCACGCCGGGCCTGCCGCCGCCCCCGGCGCCGACCTCGCGCGATGCCAACCCCTGGTCGATGGCGGAGGCGCAGGCGCCGGTCAGGAAGGGTCAGCCGCCCGCTGCGGCGACGCCAAGTCGGCCGACGCGCTTTCCGACCAAGCCGCCCAGCAGCGTCGAGCCGCGCAGGCGGCCCGTCGTGCCGCTCGTGATCCTCGCCTTCATGGCAGCGACCGCGATCGGGCTCGTCGCCGACGCCCTGAGGTCGGGCAGTTTCGAGGAAGCGATCGGCCCGGTCGTCACGGTCGTGTTCGTGGCGTTCATGATCTGGCGGGCGGTCACTCGCGCAGGCCGGCGCGGGTCGTGAGATAGACCGCAAACGTGCCGAGCCAGTGCCCGCCCTCGTAGTGCTCGCCGGTGACCGCGGGCAGCGCGGCGGCGGCGTGCGCACGCGACGAGGCGAGCAGCGCCGCGCGGCGGCGGTCTTTCGCGGGCAGGCCACTCGCGATGCCCTCGAGCATCCACGCGCGG
>DASUMX010000220.1:0-8343 GCA_036277455.1 Thermoleophilia bacterium | reverse complement strand
GTCACACGGAGGGAGAGACACGATGAAGGTCCTTATCGTCGGCGCCGGCATGCAGGGTCAGGTCCTCACCTGGAACCTCGGCCGCAACCCGGCCGTCACCGAGATCGTCGTCGCCGACTACGACGAGCAGCGCGCCGCCTTCGTCGCCGGGCAGGTCGGCAACGGCAAAGCGTTGTCCACGTTCATCAACGCCGCCGACAGCGACGCCGTCGCTGAGGCCGGCGAAGGCTGCAAGCTCATCGTCAATGCCGTCATCCCCGAGTTCAACAAGTCGATCATGACGGCGTGCCTCAAGTGCGGCGCCGCCTACATCGACATGGCTCAAGGCCAGACACGCACGCAGACCATCGACGAGGCGTATCTGGACCAGATGACCCTCGCTCCCGAGTTCGAGAAGCAGGGTCAGCTCGCCCTTCTCAGCACCGGTATGGATCCGGGCGTCACCAATACCTTCGCCGCCAACGGGTACGAGGACCTCGACACGTGCTTCGAGATCCGCATCAAGGACTACGCGCTCTTCGACTCACCGGTGCCGCTCCAGGTCTGGTCGCAGGAGACGTACTACACCGACTGCGCTCAGCCGCCGCTGCTGTACGAGGACGGCGAGTTCAAGCGCGTGGAGATCTTCGGCCGCCGCGAGAAGTACGAGTTTCCGGAGCCGTTCGGCCTCGGCACCGTCATCTGCCACGACCACGAAGAGGTCAGCACGCTGCCACGACTTCTCCCCAAAGCCCTCGGCGAGAAGGGCCTGCGCTACGTCGACTTCAAGATGGGCGGCGACGAGGAGGGCATCGACGCCGACCTCGCCCTCGTCGGCTCGGGAATGACCAGCAAGTACCCGGTCAAGCTGAAGGACGGCAGCGAGGTACGGCCCATCGACGTCTTCGTCGCCACCCTGGCTCCCAACCCGCCGGCCGACGAGCTGGCCAGGCTCGCCCTCGCCGGCGAGATCACCGACAACGGCGTCGTCACCGTCGACTGCATCGGCGAGAAGAACGGCAAGCCGGCCAGCATCGGCTACTTCATCTTCCCGCCGGACATCCAGTGGGTGAACGGCCAGATCCCCGGAGCCACCTGCGTCAGCTACGGCACCAGCACCCCGGCCAGCATCTACGCCGAGTTCATCGTCGAGGACAAGATCACCCAGAAGGGCATGGTCTGCCCCGAGGAGCTGGAGCGTGGCGTGCGCGACGCGTTCATCGCCGAGATGGGCGTGCGCAACATGCCGGCCTTCCGCAAGGAGACCGTCGCCGCCAACTGAAGGAGCACAACGTCCTCCGGCGTCACGCTCACTGCAAGGTCTCGCGCACGCCGCAGAAGCGCAGCGCCGTGAGAACCAGCGACCGGGCAGCCGTCCGCAGGTCGTCGACCGGCACGTACTCGTCGGGCATGTGGGCGACGCGGACGTCGCCCGGGCCGAAGAGCACGGTCGGGATGCCCCCGACGTTGACGAGAAGGCGCATGTCGGCGCCGTAGGTGACGCCCTCGACCGGAGGCGCCGATCCGGTGACGTCCGCGACGGCGCCGGTCACGGCCTTGACGATCGGATCGGCCGGGTCGGTCACCGCCGGGTCGAAACGCCCGCCCCACCACTCGACCTCCGGCGGATGGGCGGCGAGCCAGGGGTGGGCCGCGGCGGCGCGGGCGATCGCGTCTTCGAACGCCCGCCGGGCCGCGGCCACATCCTCGCCGACGGCGACGCCGTAGCGACCCTCGGCGACGAGAGTGTCGGGTACGCTGCTCGCCCAGTCGCCGGCGCGTACGGTGCCGACCTCGATCGGCCACGGCAGGCGGTAGCCGGCGAAGAGCGGCGAGCGGGGATCGCCGGCGACGGCGGCACGGCCATCCTCCACGCCGCAGCGCTCCGCCTCCAGTCGCCGGAGCGCCGCCAGCAGCGGCACGAACGCCTCGACCGCGCTTGCGCCCTCCTCGCGCACGCAACCGTGTGCGGACCGGCCGTGTACGGTCAGGCGGAACATCAGCGAGCCCGCCTGCGCCGAGACCACTCGCAGGCGCGTCGGTTCCGTGATCACGGCACCGTGGGTGATGTGGCCGCGGACGATGGCGGCCAGGGTGCCTGTCCCGCCGTCCTCCTCGCCCGCCACGCTGGCGACGCTCAGGCGGCCCCGCAGTCGCGGGCCGGCGTCGCGGATCGCCTTGGCGGCGAACAGGGCACAGCACAGGCCGCCCTTCATGTCGACGGCGCCGCGGCCGTAGACTCTGCCGTCCCGCAGGACCGGCTCCCAGGGCGGCGCCGTCCAGGCTGCCTCATCGCCGATGGGAGCCACGTCGATGTGGCCGTTGAGCAACAGGTCGCGGCCGGCTCCGTCTGCCGTCGCCCCGACCGCTCGCTCGCCGATCCAGCCGACCACACCGAGTGCCTCTTCACGCTCGACCTCGTGGCTCCAGTCCGGATGACCGGCGAGCTCGTCCAGATCGATCGGCCAGACGTCGGTCTCGAAGCCCTCGGCCGCCAGCCACTCGGCCACGCGCCGCTGGGCCGGGGTCTCGTGCCCGTCCAGGCTCGGGATCGCGATCAGCTCGCGCAGAAGCGCCACGAGGCCGTCGAGGTCGAGCGCCTCCAGCGCTGCACGTTCGACCGCGCTGAGCTCGGCCACCGCCTGCCTCACTCCACGTCGCGCAAGACCGGCCGCGTGAGGCAGGTCGGCCCGCCCTCAGCCTTGAACGAGAGCGGCGCGCCGGGGAAGGTGACGACCTCGCAGTCGGCCATCTGCAGGAGCTGCCTGGTCACCGGGTTCTCGTCCAGCATGATGCACTTGCGCGGCGCGACGGCGAGCACGTTGGTCGCCTGTGTCCGCGCGAACTCCTCCTCCGGGACCTCGAGCAGCCGGATGCCGCGACGCGTGAGCTCGGTCCACAGCGCCGTCGGCATGAGCGGCAGGTAGGCCACGGCCAGGTCGACGTCGACCGGGCTGACGAGGCTGAGCAGGTGGAGGCAGGCCTCCGGGCCCGTGAAGTACGGCAGGTCGTAGTCCTGGACCGAGACGCCGGCCGGCTCGAGGAGGCCGCGGAGCTGACGCACGCCTTCGGCGTTCGTCCGGAACCCGCGGCCGACCGCCAGTGTGTCGTGGTCCAGCCACAGGGTGTCCCCGCCTTCGGCGCGAGCCTCGCCCTCGAGACGGCCGAAGACCGGCACGCCGCAGTCCTCCAGCGTCTGCGCCAAGGGTCCTTCTTCGCCCCGCCGGCGCTCCTTGCCCATGCTGAGCACGAGCGTGCCCTCGTCGGTGACCAGGACCGGGTCGAAGACGAACACGCTGTCGCTGTGCTCCGGCAGCGGCTCCTCGTGGTACAGCACCTCGACGCCCCAGGCGCGCAGCGCGTCGGCGAACGCATCGTGCGCGGCGCGGGCCTCCGTGAGGTCGATCGCGCTCGTGTAGTGCCACGCCGCGGGTTCGGCGGCGGCCATCGTCTCGCCAGGCCGCCGCATCACGACGCGGCGCAGCCGTCCCACCATGCCCTGGGCTCCATAGCCCTCGTTCATCATTCCCCCTTGATCCCGGCCGAACGTCGCGTCGTCGGGTCGCAGCCGTAAGGACTCTGCAGTGGCAGCCGCATCCGCTAGATCAGATCGCCGCCGAGCCCGGCGATGACGCTCTTGGGGAGCGCGAACCGGGCAGTGCGCAACGGATCGACGATCTGCGAGACCTGCAGGTCGCCGCCGGCGCTCATGAGCATGGTCGCGACCTCCAGCGAGACGCCGAGGCGGCCGGTGAGCAGGTCGCTCATGTGCCGCGTGGCGTTCTCCGCGGCGTCGTCGAGCGTCTCCGCCGAGGCGATGGTCACCACGAGATCGCGCGTCTCGAGCACCGGCTCGTCGACGTGCAGGTCGCTGCGCACGTCGAGCCGCACGGTGACGCTGCCGCTCACTTCGACGCCGGTGCCGCAGATCTCCCCGTCGCCCATCGCCGCATGCAGGTCGCCTGCCGCGAACAGCGCGCCCTCCTGGGCGACCGGCAAGTAGAGCACGGCGCCTTCTCCGATCAGCCGGGTGTCCATGTTGCCGCCGTGCGCGCCCGGAGACGCGGTCGCGACCGGGTCGCCGGCCGGCGCGACGCCGATCACGCCGACCATGGGCCGCAGCGGGACCGCCACTCCGTCGTCGATCAGCGCACGTCCGTCCTCGATCGGCACGATGCGGTGCACCTGCTCGCGGAAGTCCGCTGCGTGGACACCGAACCCCGGCGCCACTGCCATCACGCCCTGTGTACCGAAAGCGATGGACTCGATGAGGACGCTGAGGACGTCCCCGGGGCCGACCCCATCCACGTACACGGGGCCCGTGGCCGGGTTCACCCTGTCCCAGTCGATCGCGTCCAGGACGTCGCCCGGCACCCGCACCTGATCGTCGAAGCAGTCGGCCGTCTCAAGCCGGACACGCGTGCCTGCGGGCACGCGCAGCGCCGGCTCGACGGCACCGCCGAAGGCGAAGACGCGATGGGTGGCGGCGAGCGTGATCACGGCCGCTTGGAGGTCGCCGCGACGGGTCCGGGGGTCAGTCGCCGTGGATCTTGCGGCGCCAGGGAGCCCACGAGGTGGGCCGCGACATATCGGCGAACTGGTGCACCGGCACGCCCTCTGTCTCGGCCAGCGTGAGCATGCCGTCGGCGTCGAGCACGCACAGCCCGTCGGCCTGCATGTAGGCGAAGATGCTGCAGATGCCGACGCCGTCGGCCTCGCCGCCCAGTTCGTCCACCGTGAGCGTGTGGTTGGAGAGGAGCCGGTTCCACGTGACCGCGAGCCGGTCCCACGTGAGGTCGGTGCGCACACCACGGACGAGCAGCGACAGGCTCGTGTCGTCGGAGGCCACGATGCGGCCCTTGCCGCGCCAGAACGTCAGCGGGAACTCCTCGCCGATCATGTCGGCGGTGCGGAACTTCATCGTTTCGATCGAGATCATCATGCCTCCGGGCGACCGCTGCAGACGCCTAGTCTAGCGGGCATCGAGTCGCGTGACGAGCGGCCGCCGCAACAGGGTCCTTACGGCCGCGGCACCAGTCCGATGCGCTCGCGGGCCTTCGCGAGCGTGCGACCCGCGACCGCTTCGGCGCGCTCGGCGCCGGTCGTGAGGACCTCGAGCGTGTAGCTCTTGTCCGCCTCGAGCTCACGGATGCGGGCCTGGATCGGAGCGAGCGCCTCGACGACGATCTCGGCCAGGTCGGTCTTGAAGTCCGCGTAGCCCTTGCCCTCGTACCGCGCCTCGATGACGGCGACGGAGTCGCCGCTGAGAGCTGCGTGGATGTCGAGCAGGTTGGTCAGCGCCGGCTTGTCCGGGCCGCCCTTGACCTCGGCGCCCGAGTCGGTGACCGCGCGCCGGATCTTCCTGCGGATGGCGTCCGGCGCATCCATCACTGCGATGTAGCTGTTCTCAGACCCGGCGCTCTTGCTCATCTTCTTGGCCGGATCGTCGAGGCTCATGACGCGGGCGCCGCCCTCGCGGATGATCGGCTCGGGCACCACGAACGCCTTGCCGAAGGCATTGTTGAAGCGTTCGGCGAGGTCGCGCGTGAGCTCCACGTGCTGCTTCTGGTCCTCCCCGACGGGCACGGCATCGGCCTGGTACAGCAGGATGTCCGCGGCCATGAGCACCGGGTAGTCGAACAGCCCGACGGCGATGCTCTCGCCCTCGGCGCCCGCGGTCTTGTCCTTGAACTGTGTCATGCGCCGCAACTCGCCCATGTACGTGACGGTGTTGAGGAGCCACATGAGCTCGCTGTGCGCGGCCACATGGCTCTGCACGAAGACGATGGAACGCTCCGGGTCCACGCCGCTCGCCAGGAACAGGTTCACCAGGTCGACGGTGTTGCGACGAAGCTCGGCGCGGACCTGGCGAACGGTGATCGCGTGCAGGTCCACCGCGCAGTACACGCAGTCATGGGTCTCCTGCATCGCGACCCAGTTCTTGACCGCGCCGAGATAGTTGCCCAGGTGCAGCGTCCCCGACGGCTGGATGCCGCTGAAGACACGCGGGCGGCGGGCTGGTCTGTCTGCCTGTTGGCTCACGGCTCCGGAGTCTATCCAAGCGGGGCGGGGCAGACCACCGACCGCGCGCGCGAGGCCCGTCGAGCGGAGATGTGCCGCTCCGACGTTGCGACCTGCGGAATCGCGGTGCTACAGTGCCTGAGAACCGAGGATGCCCGGTGGATGGTCGCGTGAGAGCCCGCAACTCGAAGGAACGTGCGGGCGCCGAAGGGGCAAGGATGGCGCCGGATGCGCCGCCGAAACTCTCAGGCAAACGGAACGCGACGGGACGGGCCCCTGGAGTGGCGGACCTCGTCCGCGGCGGACAGGGTGATGGGGACATCACCCTGTCCCTCGACATTTAAGGGGTGAGCGGCATGAGCGCACCAACCAGCCCAGTGGCCGAGCGCATCAGCCGCCTCGGGACCGAGACGGCGTTCGCCGTCTCCGCCGAGGCCGGCGCGTGGAAGGCGCTCGGCCATACCGTCTACCCCTTCCATCTCGGCGACATGGACCTGCCCACGCCCGCGAACATCACCGAGGCCGCCTTTCGCGCCATCAAGGATGGCAAGACCGGATACTGCCCCAACGCCGGCATCCCGGAGCTGCGCGAGGCGCTGGCCGCCGACGTCGCCGCCTCGCACGGGGTGCCTTACGGACCCGAGAACGTCGCCGTGCAACCAGGAGGCAAGCCGGTCATCGAGAAGTTCCTGCTCACGCTGATGGACCCCGGCGACGAGGTCCTCTACCCCAGCCCCGGCTTTCCCATCTACGAGAGCCAGATCGACTTCTTCGGCGGCGTCGCCAGGCCCTACGGCTTCATCCCGGGCGAACGCGACTTCCTGCTGGACTTCGACGCGATCGAGGCCGCGATCTCCCCGCGCACGAAGCTGCTGATCTTCAACAACCTCCACAACCCGACCGGGGCGGAGAGCACGGGTGAGGAGATCGAGGCGCTGGCGGAGCTCGTCCTGAAACACGACCTGTACGTCCTGGCGGACGAGGCCTACTGGGACGTGCGCTACTCCGGGCGCAGCCGGTCGATCGCGGCGCTTCCCGGCATGCGTGAGCGCACCGTCATCCTGCACACGTTCAGCAAGAAGTTCGCGATGACGGGCTGGCGGCTCGGGGGCGCGATCGGTCCGAAGGACCTCATCGCGCGCATCGCCACCCTGAACGTCAATCAGGAGTCGTGCACCACCCACTTCGTCCAATGGGCCGGCGTCGAGGCGCTCACCGGTGACCAGTCGGGACCTGAAGAGATCGTGCGCGTCCTCCAGGAGCGCCGCGACGTCGCCGTCGACCTGCTGGACCAGATCCCGGGAGTCAGCTGCTACCGCCCGGAGGCGACGTTCTACCTGTTCCCCGACGTCACCGGGCTCATGGAACGCAAGGGCTTCCAGACCTACGACGAGCTGCGGCGCGCGGCGCTGGAGCAGACGGGCTGCAGCTTCTGCACCCGTCTGCACTTCGGCCGCGCGCTGCCCGGAGAGGAGCGCCGCTACGTGCGCATCGCATACTCAGGCATCAGCGCCACACTCATAGAAGAAGGCCTCGGCCGGCTCAAGGAGTGGGCGCAGTGAGCGGCGAGGCGGGCCCGCGCCTGCTGCGCACGCCGTTCCACGCCCAGCACGTTGCCGCGGGCGCGAAGATGGTGGACTTCGGTGGCTGGGACATGCCGGTCCAGTACCCGACCGGGATCATCGCCGAGCATCTCGCCACCCGTGGCGGAGCCGGCCTGTTCGACGTCTCGCATATGGGGCGCTTCGTGCTCCGTGGTCCGGGAGCCGTGCCGTTCCTGCAGCATGTGCTCACGAACAACGCCGAGGCCCTGGATCTCCTCCAGGCGCAGTACACCATGCTGCCGACGGCGACTGGGGGCGCCGTCGACGACGCCTATCTCTACCGCTTCGTGGAGGGTGAGTACCTGCTCGTCGTCAACGCCTCGAACCGACGCAAGGACTGGGGGCACTTCCACGAGCATCTCTCGCATTTCCCCGACGTCGAGATGACCGACGAGACCGGCGAGATCGCGATGCTGGCCCTGCAGGGCAAGACGTCCCGGGACATCCTGAGTGGCCTGATCGAGAGTGGGGCGCTGCCGGAGCCGCTGCGCAACAGGCTGAGCGTGGCGACGCTGCGTCTGGGTGACGACCACCGCGTGGAAGCGCGCATCGCCCGCACCGGCTACACCGGCGAACCGGTCGCCTTCGAGCTCTTCGTGCCGGCGCACGACGGGCCGGCCCTCTGGGACACACTGGTCGGGAAGGGCGCCGTGCCCGTCGGGCTCGGCGCCCGCGACACCCTGCGGCTTGAGGCCGGCCTGCCTCTCTACGGCCACGAGCTGGGCGCGGACCCACAAGG
>DASUMX010000219.1:0-11536 GCA_036277455.1 Thermoleophilia bacterium | reverse complement strand
AGCCCGGCGCCCCGGTCCACGAGTCCGGCGGCGGCGGCCTCGCTGAGGAACGGGTGGCGCAGCGCCCGCGGCGAGCCCCAGTGACGGTCCCAGCCGGTGTGCAGCAGGACGGCGGCTCCATCGAGCGAGTCCGGCAGTGTGGCGGCGAGGTCCGGCCACTCGACGGCCTGGTCCTCGCCGGCGGCGACGGGCACGACGAAGGACGGGAGGACGAACCGCTCGAGCGGGTAGGCGTCGATGGTCGAGCCGCCGGGGATGTAGTGCGAGGCGGCGTCGATGTGGGTCCCGCTGTGCGTGCCCAGGGAGAGCCGTGTCACCCGCCAGGGCTCGAGCGCGGCGGCGGGCGCGAAGGCCACCTCTGGGTCTTCCGGGAACACGGGCATGCCCGGGTGGAGCGGCCGGCTCAGGTCGATGAAGGCCCGCTCAGGCATCGCGCAAGAGGGGGAAGGTCATGCAGTGAGGACCGCCCCCGCCCTTCAGGATCTGCGTCAGCTCGGGCGTCAGCACCTCGAGCCCGAGCGCCGTGAGCTTCTGGTTGACGGCCGTGTTGCCGGAGAACGTGAGCACGCGGCCGTCGCCGAGGCACTGCAGGTTGCAGTGGTGCTTGAAGACGCCGGCGCTCTCGACCTCGACCAGCTCGAACCGGCGCTTCTCGAGCATGCGCAGGAAGAAGTCGGGCAACTGCTCCGGGGCGCAGACGGCGACGCCCGGAGCCACGATGTTGAACGCCATGTCGAGGTGCAGGTTCCTGGAGGGCAGCTGCACCCCGACGACTGCGTAACCCAGCGGTTCGAGGATCCGAGCGGCGGCGCGCACGCCCTCCCAGTCGCTGCGGGCGACGACGCCGTGGGCGATCGTCGCCTCGTCGAGGAACCAGAAGTCGCCGCCCTCGAAGAAGCCACGGTCGACGCGGCCGATGATCGGTACGCCCAGCTCGCGCAGCTTGCGCTCGTAGAGCAGGTCCTCGCCCTGCCGCACCGGCTCGCGGAAGCTGCCGATGAGCGCCCCCTCGGCGAGACACGCGCCGAAGTCGCGCGCGTACACCATGTACGGCAGGCCGGGGTCCGGCTCCATCAGCACGACCTCGACGCCGGCGTCGCGGTAGGCCTGGGCGAAGCCCTCGTGCTCGCGCCGCACCGCGTCGAGGTCGGCGTGCTCGCCGTCGGCCAGGACCTTGCGGGTGATCTCGTTGATGGGCCGGAAGTCGAAGTACGCGGGAGGGCACAGCAGCACCTTGCGGAGCTTCCCTGTCGAGTTGGGGACGAACGTGGGGTCTCCCATCGCGTGCCGCTCCTCTCGTGCGCCGACCGGCGACCGTGCCCGCGGGCGGGCACGGTCGCCGCGAGAGTAAGCGGAGCCGCTTTCCGAAGGAAGGGTGCGTCTGCACCGTAACGACGCGTTAAACTGTGCAGATGCACCTGGTGGCGTGATCGGCCCGCCACAAGCTCAGGCCACGAGCACGACCTTGCCGAGCTTGCCGCCGGCCGTGAAGCGCTCGTAGGCGGCCGCGGCGTCGGCGAGCCTGAAGGCGGCGGCCACGGGCACGCGCAACCGTCCCTCGGCGAGCGCCGGCACGACCCGGTCGCCGAGCTGCCGGACCAGGACGGCCTTCTCCCCGCCCGGCCGGGCGCGCAGGGTGGAGGCCCGGATGCCGGCACGGCTCCGCATGAGCGCCTTGAGGTCGATCTCGACGACGGAGCCGCCGCCGATGCCGATGACGACGACGCGCGCGCCGGTCGCCAGCGCGCCGAGCGCGGAGGGAAGGCTGGCGGCGCCGACGAGCTCGAGCACGACGTCGTACGGGCCGCGCGCCGCGACCTCGGCTGGATCGACGACCTCCGTCGCCCCGAGCGCCGCGACCGCCTCGCGCTGGGCGGCGTCGCGCACGGAGGCGACGACGCGCGCGCCGGCGAGCGCCGCGAGCTGCACGCCGGCGGACCCGACCCCGCCGGCCGCGCCGGTGACGAGCACGCGGTCGCCCAGCGTGAGACCGGCCTGTCGGAAGAGCGCGTCGTACGCGGTGGCGCAGGCCTCCATGAACCCGCCTGCCTCCTCCCAGGACAGCCCCGCGGGGACCGGCAGCGCGTGGGCCTCGTCCACCAGCGCCAGCTCGGCCTGGCCGCCGCCGCCGACGAGCGCCATGACCCGGTCGCCGGCGCCGAACCGGGTGACGCGCCGCCCGGCGACGACCACCTCCCCGGCCATCTCGAGGCCCGGGATGTCCTGCGGCCACCCGGGCGGCGCCGGGTACGTGCCCGCGCGCTGGCTGATGTCGGCCCCGTTGACCCCGGCGCCCCGCACGGCCACCAGGATCTCGTGGTCCCCGGGCTCCGGGTCCGGACGCTCCTGCCAGCGCACCTGTCCCTGCTCGATCACGACGGCGTACATGCCGGCCTCCTCGTTCGTTCCGCCGGCTCTTACCCGCGCCGCCGGTTCTCCCATCACGCAACGCCCGAGGCGCCGCCGTCGGCGGGCTCTCTTACGCGACCGCCGGTTCCAGGAGCGGATGCTCCGGATCGTGCCAGACGCTCAGCCGGCGGTCGAAGTAGCGCACTTCGTGGAGCGCGTCGCAGGGCACGCCGGTCTTGCCGAACACGCAGGCGACGGCCTCCTCGCAGGGCGCCTCCCAGTCGCAGAAGGAGATGGGTGCGTCGACCCCGGCCCAGGTGCAGCGCCACAGGACGTCACGGGGGAGCTCCTCGCGCCACCTGCTGACGAGCCGCTTGAGCGGCTCCTCCTCGAGCGACACGGGGTGCACGGCGATGAAGCGGCGCGGGCTGCCGTTGCCGTCGTGGCAGACGCGCACCCGGGCCGCGAGCCCGTCGGGCGCGTCCCCCCTGAAGTACGTCACGCGGTGGATGGCGCTGTACGGGACGCGGAACGCGCCGAGCACCCGCGCGACGGCCTGCTCGTCCGCGGCTTCCCAGTCGCAGTAGGCCACCGGCTTGTTCACGCCGCACCAGCTGCGGTTCCACAGGGTGTCCTCCGGCATCTCGTCATGCCGCGCGGTGAGTCGTCTGAGGTCTCGCTCCGTGCAGGCATGCGGATGGATCGCGATGTACCTGGGCATGGCCACTCCTCCGGTGGCGGCGCGTGCGTGACGCGACCGAGGCTAGCCGGAGCGCGGCCGGCCGCGCGTCACCTCAATCGGGTGAACCGCCGCGCCCGCCGCGGGCGCGCTTGACCGCGTACATGCGGCGGTCGGCCTCCTGCAGCAGCGTGTCCACGCCCTCGGCGGTCGCGGTGTGCGTGCCCGTGCTGGCGGAGAGGTACGGAGGCGCCGTGGCGGCCGCGTTGCGCGCCGCGATCGCGGCCTCCACCTTGCGCTCCACCGCGGCGGCGCCGGCGGCGCCGGTGGCCGGCATGAGGACCACGAATTCGTCGCCGCCATAGCGCGCGACGACGTCCGTCTCCCGGCAGCTGTCGCGCAGGAGGTGGGCCAGCTCGATCAGCAGGACGTCACCGGCGTGATGGCCGTGCGTGTCGTTGACGTCCTTCATCCCGTCGACGTCGACGAACAGGATGCTCACGTCCCCGCCGTTGCGGCGCACGTCCTTCACCGTGCGCTCCAGAGTGAGCTCGAGGTACCCGCGGTTGAAGACGTCGGTCAGGCCGTCGCGGACGGCCATGTGCTCCTTCTCGCGCATGAGGCGGCGGTTGTCGAGGGCGATCGCGGCGTGGATCGCGAGCGTGCGCACCACGGCGCGCTCCTCGTCGCTGCACGGGTGCGCATCCGCGAAGAGGAGCGCCAGCACGCCGTACGCGGCACGGTGGCTCTGGAGTGGAGCCGCCATCACCGCGCGCCACGGCCTGTCGGGCAGCGCCGAGAGCGGCGCCGGCTCCGCCGCGCCGCCGGCCTCCGGCTCCTCGAGCTCGGCGACGACGATCTCGCCGGAGACGAGCGCACGTCCGTAGATGGAGGTCTCGAGCGGGACGACGAAGCTGTCACGGGCGCGGTCGCCGATCCCGAGGGCCTCCCGCGCGACCAGCACGTCGCCCCGGGGGACGAGCAGCGCCGCCGCGCCGGCGCCGGTCAGGCGCGCGGCCTCACCGAGGATCGTCGTCTCGAGCGCCCCGGAGTCGAGGCTCGAGTTGATGGTCTCCGCCGCCTGGAGCAGCAGGCGGCTCCGCGCGACCGCGTCGGCGCCGGCGACGCCCGGTCCGGGCCCGTCCGTCATCGGGCGGCCCTCAGCCGCCCTTCCTGGGCTTCGCCGGCTTCCCGGGCTTAGCGTGCTTCCCGGGCTTCGCGTGCTTCTTGGGCTTCTGGGCTTCCCTTGACCTGGTGTCGGCCCTCGCGGCCTTCTTGGCCGCCGTCGCCTTGCGCGTCGCCTTGGCGGCCGTCGCGCGCGACGCCGAGGCGCGGCGCGACGACGCGGCGGCGCGCTCGGACTCGGGGCGGCCGTGCTCGGCCTTGGCGGCCACGGATCGCCCGCGGTCGCTCTCGGCTTTCCCGGAACGCCCGCCGGCGTTGTCCTTGCCGGAGCGCCCCGTCACGGCCTTGGCCCCCGCCGAGCCGCCGGCCACGGTCTCGGGGTCGCCGGCGGCGACCTCCCGTGGCGCGACGTCCGGAGCGCCGTCGGCCGAAGCGGCGGGTGCGGCGGTGTCGGGCGCCGGCGCCACGACCGGCGCGGCCGCCTGTGGTTCAACGCCCGCCACGACGAAGGCCGCTCTCGTGACGACGGACGGCGACGGCCGTGCCGACTCCTGCTCGCTCTGGCCTGACCCGGGCTGCGCTTCGCCCGGCGAACCGGTGACCAGCCGCACCGCGGGCCCGACACTCTGGAAGAGGATGGAGGGACGCACGCCTTGCGCGTGGATGGCGACCCCGGCCGCGAGGGCGAGACAGGCGACCGCGACCACGTAGGCGACGGTCCTGCTCCGCACGAAGTGCGCCGCCGGGCGCAGCGCGGCGAGCAGGCCGGCGCGCGGAGACGGGACGGGAGCCGCCGCGATGGCGGTGCCGAAGACCGGCGCCGCCGCAAGGGCCTCCGGCAGCGGCGCCGGCTCGAGCACCGCGGCCAGACCGACGGCCGCCGCACCCCACGCGCGCATCGCCCGCCGGCACGGCCGGCAGTAGGCGGCGTGCAGGCGCAGCCGCTGCAGCTCGTCGCCGGCGAGGCCGAGACCGACGGCGCCGGCCACAGCCTGCTCGGCCTGCCTGCAGCCACGGCCCTCGGGACGCGGCGACGACGCTTCGAACGCCGCGCGGAATTCCTCGCGGGCGCGGAACAACTCCGCTCCGGCGGCTTCCTCGGCGATAGCCAGGACGGCGGCGATACCCGCGGCGCTCAGGCCGTGCACGTCGTGCAGCAGCAGCGCCGCGCGGCGGCGCAGGTCGAGAGCATCGAGCGCCGCCTCGAAGCGCCCGGCCGTCTCGCTCGCCGGCCGCGCCGGGACGCCGCCCGCGTCGGCGCGCGCGACGCAGGCGTCGAGCGCGCAGCGGTAGGTCAGGGTCTCCAGATCGGCGGCGCGTTCGTCGAGGACGGCGCGGCGTAGGACGACCGCGAACGTCTCCGTGGTCGCAGCCACCGCCGCCGCCTCGTCGCCGAGCAGCCGGCGGGTGAATCCGTAGACGGGCTCGCGGAACAGCTCGAAGTAGCGAACGAAGGCGTCACGTTCTCCGCGGCGGAGCTCCCGCAGCAACGCGTCCGGGTGTGACGCGCCGCCGGGGCCACCAGCCGGGGGCTGTCTGGTGGATACCGTGGATCTCTTCATCTGCTCTCCCTATCGGCACCTTCGCGGGACGCTGAAGCGTCCGGCGTTGCCCCTGCCGACCACGCCTGCGGGAGGCTCACATCACCAGCGGATCCTCCGCCGGAGTCATCGCGGGCTCGGCGTTGCGGAGCGCCGCCGCCGCCTGCCGGCTCCTGCCGGCCATGTCTACGAGCGTCAGGTCCTGGGCGGCGAGCGCGGCCAGCCCGGCCACGATCCCCACCAGGAGCTGCAGAGCCTGCAGGCCGAGAGCGTAGGCGAGCGCCGGACCCGCAGCCACGCCGTAGGTGGCGAGCGCCGCGACCGCGGCCACCTGGAAGGTACCGACGTTGCCCGGGGTCGCCGGGATGAGGCCGATGAGGTTGGTGAGCACGATGACCAGGGCGGCTCCGCGCAGCCCGGCCGCCTCGAGATGGAACGCCCAGAGCATCGCCACCGCCGCCGCCAGCTGAAGGAGCCAGGCGAGCACCTGCGTGCCCGTCACCCCGAGCACCGCCAGCGGCCGGCGCATGATGCGCTGGCTCTCGACCAGCTCCGGCAGCCAGCGGCCCATGCGCCGCACCCGCGGGCCGCCGCGGGCGCACTCGCGGGCGACCCAGTCGCGCCGGCGCGCGAAGACGACGCCGGCGACGAGCGGGACGGTGATCAGCCCCGCGCACACCAGCAGCACGTTGACCGCCCAAGCCGGTACGTCCAGCGTGCCCAGGAACGCCAGCGACAGCGCGAGGAAGGTGGCGATCGCGAACATGCGCTCGGTGAGGGTGACCCCGAGGATCGTCGGGAACGCCGCCTGCGCCCCGCGGCGGCGCAGGAGCACGAACAGCACGTAGGGCGAGAGGACGGTACCCACCTTGATGGGGATCAGCGAGTTGGCCAGCAGGCCGATGCTCGTGGCCGAGAACGCGTCGCGAAGCCGGGCGCGGCCCGCGTCGAGGGCGTTGACGATGACCTGGAGCGCGAGGCTGCGCAGGGCCAGCGAGGCCAGCATGAGCACGAGCGCCAGGGCGGCCCAGTGCCAGTCCGCCCCGGCGAAGGAGCGTGCCATCAGCGCCAGGTCGTCGCGCCCGAGCACGGCGGCGCCGAGGACCACGACGACCGCCCCGCCGATCCACCAGCGGCGGCCGGAGGACAACGCGGTCCGGCCGAAGGACCGGGCGAGCCTCACGGCGGCCCGGCTGCGCGGCATCTGGTCATCCATCGTCACGCGAGTATGCGCCGAGCATTCGTGGGTCACAACCCACGAATCAGGACGTACTCTCGCTGCGGTAGGGTGGCCGCATGTCCTACCTCGCCACCTTCGTCATCGGCCTCGTCCTGACGGGCGCCTGGCTGTGGGCTGTGGCCCGCTGGGCCGGGTTCGTCGTCCCCACCGCCGACCTGCTCATCATCGTGGGACTGTGCAGCGGGCTGGCGGTCCTGCCGGGCGCCGGCTGGATCCTGGCAATGCTCTTCCTGACCCTGCTGGTCGTGAAGCTCACCGAGGCCGACCCCTGGCCCGACGTCGTGCTCGTGGTGACCGGCTCGGGGGTGGTGTGGGTCGTGGCCGGCATCACCCGCGCGCTGCTCGCCTCCTGACGGGAACCGGCGGCTGCGGCGGTCTCACCGGCCTCAGGGGCCGGAAGCGCCGTTCGCCTAGCCGCGGCCGCGTCTGCGACTGCGCAGGAAGAGGGCCGCGACCAGCGCCGTGGCGGCGGCCGGCACGGCCACCACCACCTTGCGGCGCGCCCGGGCGGCGCGCTGCTTGCCGGCGTCGACCGCCTCGTCCAGGTCTCCGCGCAAGGCGGCGAACGAGCGGTCCAGCCCGGCGCGCTCCCGCTCGATGTCGGCGCGGATCTCGGCGACGGGACGCGCCGGCGCCTTGGCGGCTCCGGCCGCGGCGCCCTCGCCGGAGGCGTTCACATCGACTGACGGCGTGTCGCTCATGAGTCCCTCGCTCCCGGGTCGGATGGCGGCGGGGTGTCCCGCGGCGGGGAGTCCGGCGGCGGCGCGTTCGACGGCGGCGCGTTCGACGGCGGCGCGTCCGGTGACGCCGCCACTGCCGGCGCGGCCACCGGCGCCTGCCCGCCGTCCGTCGGCGCGGCCGGCCGCGGGCGCATCCGCGCGCGCACTCCTGCGGCGGTCCCGCGGGCGTTCGCCTTGACGAGGTCGGCCGTGACCTTGGCCTCGGCGATGGCGGCCGCAGGCTGCGGGTCGCCGATCTTGCGCAGCTGGTCGCGGCCCACCAGGACAAGGATCGCGACCAGCACGAACAGCGCCGCGGTGACGATGAGCATGGCGGCCCAGAGCGGCAGCACGAGGGCAAGCAGGACGGCGACGGTCGCGAGGGCGAACGCGACCGCGTAGAGCGCGAGGAGGCCCGCTGCCGCGAACAGCCCGATGGCGGCGCCGAACTTGCGGCCCTTCGCCTTGAGCTCGCTGGTCAGCAGTTCCAGATTGAGCTGGACGAGGCGCTGGCCCCGCGCGCGGATGTCGGTGACGGACGCAGTCAGTCGTTCCCGCAGTGTCATGCTCCACCTCCGGTCGATGCGACCCTACCCGCGGGTCCGCAGGGCACAAACCGTCGTGGCGTCGACACCTCCCCGCCTCAGGCGGAAGGTGCTTCCCACCAGGCGGAGATTGCGGCTAGTATGGTGCGAGCCACTCCACGAATGCCGGTCGCGCCGGGTGGCGGTCAGGGAACGGACGCGCGGACGGGCCGACGTTCGCGGGGGGAGGATCACACCGTGCCTCGATGGTTCAGCATCGCAGCCATCTTCATCGTCACCGCGTTCGTCCTGCACGCCTTCCTGGTGATCGTCTCGCTGGCCGCGGGCGTGGTCTCCGGGCAGGGCCTCCTGACCATGGCGGGTCCCGTCACCTTCATCGTCGAGTTCGGCCTGGCCGCGGTGATCACGTACCTCATCATCAAGCCCAGGGCGTCGACCCCCCCGGTGCTCAGCGACGAGGAGATCGACAAGCGCGACGCCGACCTCGAGGCCGACGCCCGGCGCCGCGTCCAGGCGATCGAGCAGCACTACCGCGACGAGCAGCGGCTCGAGCGGCTCAAGGCCGAAGTGGTCAAGTGGCGTGAGGCGCGCGACCTGCGGGCCTATGCCACCGAGGCGCTGACGGACCTCGGCGACGACGACGTCCCCACGGGCGAGGGTGGATCGCTGCGCGCCGAGCTGCAGTGGGCGCTCGAGTACGCGGACAGCATCGACCCGCTGCGCGCCCGGGACTGACTCCTGCCGGCGGAGTGTGACCGGCCGGGCGACGCCGCCGCCCGGTCAGAGCTGGGCGGAGTCTCCGTGGAGGATGTGGCGCAGGCTCTCTCGGCGATCCCTCAGCGCGCCGAACTGCTCCTGGTCCATCTCGAACGGAGAGTCGAGCAGGCCGAGCGACGCCGCGCTGTCGGCCACCTCGAGCGCCTCCGCCGGAAGTCCCTCCCGCTGCAGCACGCTGCTGAGGCGGTCAAAACCGCGGAGCAGGTCCCGGCGCACGTCCTCCGAGCCGAGAGGATCCTCGGTAGCCTCCAGGCAGCCGCAGATCGCTTCTCGATACAGGTCGGCGGCCCGGGCCGCGTCCGTCGATTCGCATCCGGAGGCGTCCTGCAGCAGTCGCAAGGTCTCGGCCATGCGGAGAGACAGGGCGTCCTCGGGTGCGACCTCGACGCCGGCGGGCTCAGCCTCGGGAGCCGGCCCGGCGACGGGAGCCGGCCCGGCCACGGGAGCCGGCTCGGCCGCAGGGGCCGTCGCCGCCGGCTCGACGGGCGTCCCACACACCTGGCAGAAGGTCGCGGTGTCGCCGATCGACAATCCGCACTGCACACACGCACGCACGGCCTCTCTCCTTCGTCGCGTGCCTCGTCCACACCGCAGTATCGGCAGAATCCGGAGAAGCCGTAGGGTGGGGACCTCGCGCGGTCAGCTGCACGCTACCTGCGTGGACGTCCGGGCGCCAGAAGCTCCGCCACCTGGAAGGCGACGTCGAGTGACTGCTTCGCGTTGAGCCTCGGGTCACAGAGAGTCGAGTAGCGCACGCCGAGATCGCCCTCGGACACCGGTTCCACGCCCCCGATGCACTCCGTGACGTCGTCTCCTGTGAACTCGAGGTGCACGCCGCCCGGCCAGACGCCCTCGGCGCGGCAGACGCGGAAGAAGCCGCGCAGTTCCCGCATGATGTCGTCGAAGCGGCGGGTCTTGACCCCCTCGTGCGTCAGCAGGCCGTTGCCGTGCATCGGGTCGCAGGCCCAGATCACGGGATGCCCCGCCTCGCGTACGGCGCGGATGAGCGGCGGCAGGAGGTCCTCCACCCGGTCGGCGCCGAGCCGGACGATGAGCGTCAGCCTGCCCGGGTCCCGCCCGGGGTCGAGCCGCTCGCAGAGCGCCACGACCTGGTCGCCGCCGGCAGCCGTCCCGAGCTTGCACGCCAGCGGGTTCTCGACCCCCGAGAAGAACTCGATGTGCGCGCCGCCGGGATCGCGCGTGCGCTCGCCGACCCACAGCAGATGGGCCGAGCAGTCGTACCAGTCGCCGCTCAGGCTGTCGCGCCGCGTGAGCGCCTCCTCGTAGGGCAGGATCAGGCCCTCGTGGCTCGTGAAGAGGTCGACCTCGTGGAGCTGGTGCTCGCGCTCCAGGTCGATGCCGCAGGCGGTCATGAACCGCAGGGCGTCGTCGATGCCGCGCGCGATCCCTTCGTAGCGGCGCCCCTCGGACGAGCGCGCCACGAACTCGAGGTTCCAGAGGTGGACCTGCCTCAGGTCGGCGAAGCCGCCCTTGGTGAAGGCGCGCAGGAGGTTGAGCCGCGCGGCCGACTGGTGGTAGGCCTGCAGCAGCCGCGCGGGATCGGGGACACGCGCGGCCGCCTCGGGGGCGTCGTCGTTGACGATGTGCCCGCGGAACGACGGCAGCTCCTCGCCGCCGACGCGCTCGGTCGGGCTGGAGCGCGGCTTGGCGAACTGCCCCGCCACGCGGCCGAGCTTCACGACCGGCAGCGCCGCCCCGTAGGTGAGCACCGTCGCCATCTGCAGCATGATCTTGAGGTTGTCGCGGATGCGCGGCGCCGAGAGGTCGCGGAACGACTCGGCGCAGTCGCCGACGTGGAGGAGGAAGGCGTCTCCCGCGGCGACCCCGGCAAGGGCCCGGCGCAGCTGCCGGGACTCGCCGGCGAACACCAGAGGAGGCAGCGCCCTGAGCTGCGCGACGACCGCCTCGAGCGCGTCGGCGTCGGGCCACTCGGGCTGCTGCTCCGACGGCCAGGCACGCCAGGAGTCCGGGCTCCAACGCTCGCTCTTCCCCACGATGCACGTCCTCCTCAGTCGGCGTCCGCCTCCTAGGATATCGCGGACACGCTGCACAACGACGCGGCGCGTAACGTTCGCCGCCCCGCTGCGTCAACAGAGGTGCACGAGTCGTCCAACTCAGGAGGGTCCGATGAAACGATCGTTCCTCGTCCTCGTGGTCGTCGCCGTCACGCTCGGCGCTTTCGGCGCGATGCTGGTCGCCGCGCATCCGTCGCTCGCGAAGACGCCGCTCAGCGGGACCGAGGCCGCCGACCTGCAGTACGTGCGCGAGGAGGAGAAGCTCGCCCGCGACGTCTACCAAGAGCTCGACGGCCTCTACGGAGAACAAATCCCCATCTTCGCGAAGATCGCCGTGTCCGAGAACACGCACACCCTCGCTATCAAGGCTCTCCTGGACCGCTATGGCGTGACGGACCCCGCGGCGGACGACGAACATGGCGTGTTCGTGAACCACGAGTTGCAGAAGCTCTACGACGAACTCGTGGAGTCGGGCAGCGCCTCCCTCCGGGAAGGCCTGTTGGTCGGCGTCGTCATCGAGGAGCT
>DASUMX010000218.1:0-4627 GCA_036277455.1 Thermoleophilia bacterium | reverse complement strand
CGGTCAGCGGCCGGCCGGTGCTCTCGCTGCACGCGGGCGGGCGCTCGCTGCGCCGGCTCGGCCGCCCGGACGACCTCGAGCCGGCGCTCGTGGCGCTCGCCGCCGCGGTGCGCGCCGGGCGCCTGCCCCGGATCGTGATGGACACCATCGACGGCGAGCCCGCCGTCGCCAGCCCGCTCGCCGCCAGTCTCGTCGGGCTGGGCTTCCGTCGCGGGCTGCACGATTTCTCGCTGGCGCCCGGCGATGCCTGAGGGCGACACCATCCACCACGCCGCCCGGCGCATCGCCGCCGTGCTCGCGGGCCATGTGCCCGACGAGATCACGACGCCGCACCCCCGGTTCGGCCGCGACCGCTGGCCGCAGCGCCTCGCGGGCCGGCGACTCGAGGCCGCCGACGCCTTGGGCAAGCACCTGCTCCTGCGCTTCGAGGGCGGCCTCGTCGTCCACTCGCACCTGCGCATGACGGGCGCGTGGCGTGTGCTGCGGCGCGGGGAACGCTGGCCGCGGTCCGCGCGCTCGGCGTGGCTGGTCCTGCGACGGGGGGAGGTGGAGGTCGTCCAGTTCAATGGGCCCGTGCTCGAGCTGCTCACGGCGGCGAGGGCGCGCGGCGATCCCCGTCTCGCGTCGCTCGGCCCGGACCTCGTCGCCTCCCGGCCGTTCGACGAGGCGCGGTTCCTCCGCCGCCTGCGCCAGGACGATCCCTCGCGCACGCTGGGCGACGTGCTCCTCGACCAGCACGTCGTCGCCGGCATCGGCAACTTCTGGAAGTCGGAGGCCTGCTGGCGCGCGGGCATCGACCCCTGGCGGCGGATCGCGGACGTCGCGGACGAAGAGGCGCTGGCGGTGGTACGCGGCGTCCGGCCCCTGATGCAGGAGTCCGCCGGGCACGGCCGCCAGGACGTCTTCCGGACGATCTACGGCAGGGCCGGCCTTCCGTGCCCACGTTGCGGCGCCCCGGCGCTCATCCAGGCGCGCGGGCAGGGTGACGACAACCGCACCACCTACTGGTGCCCGGTCTGCCAGCGCTGAGCAGCCCTCCCAAACGGTGGATCGCGCTTGCGCGGGGAGGGTCGGGAACGATACTCTCGTGCATATATCTTATGCATGGGAGGGCGATGCCGGCGAGAGCCACAGTCACGGTCGATCTGGGCAAGGTGCGCGCGAACGCGCGCACCGTCGTCGATCACCTTCCCGGCATCTCGGTCGTCGCCGTCACCAAGGTCACCTGCGGCTCGCCCCAGGTGGCTCGGGCCATGCTCGCGGGAGGTGCGAGGGCGTTGGGCGAGTCGCGCCTGGAGAACGCCCAGCGCCTGCGCGACGCCGGCCTCACGGCGCCGGTCTGGCTGCTGCGCGCGCCGCCGCCGGAGCTGGCCGGCGAGACCGTCCAGCTCACCGACGTCTCGCTGCAGAGCGAGCTCGAGACGGTGGTGGCGCTCGAGAACGCCGCCGCGGCTGCGGGGCGGCGGCACGCGATCGTCGCCATGGTCGACCTCGGCGACCTGCGCGAGGGCATGCTGCCGGACGCGCTGCCCGCCTTCCTCCAGCGTGTCAACGCCATGGACCACATCGACATCGCCGGCATCGGCGTCAATCTCACGTGCTACGGGGCGATCGTCCCCGACGAGCGGAATCTCGGCGAGCTGGCGACGCTCGCGCGGCAGAGCGAGCAGCAGCTCGGCCGCCCGCTCCTCGTCTCGGGCGGCAACTCGGGCTCCATCGGCATGGTCACCTCCGGCCGCATGCCCGCGTCCGTCGACACGCTGCGCATCGGCGAGACCATCCTGCTCGGCGTCGACACGCTCACGCGCGAGCCCACGCTCGGCCTGCATCGCGACGCCTTCACCGTCTCGGCGCCGGTCATCGAGTGCCTGGTCAAGCCGTCGCTGCCGCGGGGAACGAGCGCCCAGGACGCGTTCGGCACCTTCCCGGCCTTCAGCGACCGCGGGGAGCGGCGGCGCGCGATCTGCGCCCTCGGGCGCCAGGACGCGCCGCCCGAGGGCCTGACGCCGGTCGACCCTCGCGTCGAGGTGCTGGGCGCCTCGAGCGACCACCTCATCCTGGACGTGGACGCGCTCGACCGCCCGCCCGCGCTCGGAGAGCCCATCAGCTTCGTGCCCACCTACGCTGCGACCCTGCAGCTGTTCACGTCACCCTACGTCCACAAAGTGTTCACTCCGCCGGCCTGACACAAGGATCGTGGCGCGGAGGGACCTGCAACCACAGGAGTGAGCATGGCAGAGCGAACGAAAGTCCTGATCATGGGAGCCGCGGGGCGCGACTTCCACAACTTCAACACCTACTTCCGCGAAAGGGAGCAGTACGAGATCGTCGCCTTCACGGCCACGCAGATCCCGTACATCAACGACCGCAAGTACCCGGCGGAGCTCGCGGGCCCGTACTACCCCGACGGCATCCCGATCCACGACGAGTCCGAGATGCCCGAGCTGGTCAAGAAGCACGGCGTCGAGCAGGTCGTCTTCGCCTACTCCGACGTGCCCTACGAGTACGTCATGCACCGCTCGGCCATCGTCAACGCCCTCGGCGCCGACTTTCGCCTCATGGGTCCCGACAAGGTCATGGTCAAGAGCACCAAGCCGGTGATCGCCGTCTGCGCCGTGCGCACCGGAGCCGGCAAGAGCCAGACCACGCGCAAGATCCAGACCATGCTGCGCGAGGCCGGCAAGAAGGTCGTCTCCATCCGTCACCCCATGCCGTACGGCGACCTGGTCGCGCAGCGCGTGCAGCGCTACGCGACGCTCGACGATCTGAAGAAGTACGAGTGCACCATCGAGGAGATGGAAGAGTACGAGCCGCACGTCATGGCCGGCAACGTGATCTACGCCGGCGTCGACTACGAGGCCATCGTGCGCGAGGCCGAGAAGGAAGCCGACGTCATCCTCTGGGACGGCGGCAACAACGACTTCAGCTTCTACGCCGCCGACCTGTACATCACCGTCGCCGACCCGCACCGTCCCGGCGACGGCCTCGTGTACTACCCCGGCGAGGTCAACCTGCGGCTGGCCGACGCCGTGGTGCTGAACAAGATCGACACCGCCGACCGCGCCGGCATCGAGGCCGAGCTCGAGGCCGTGCGTTCGGTGAACCCGGACGCACAGATCATCATGGGCGCCTCGCCGACCACCGTCGACAAGCCCGAGCTGATCAAGGGCAAGCGCGTCCTGGTGGTCGAGGACGGCCCCACGCTCACGCACGGCGAGATGAAGTACGGCGCCGGCACCGTGGCCGCACGGCAGTTCGGCGCCGCCGAGTTCATCGACCCGCGCCCGTTCGCCGTCGGTGAGATCAAGGCGACCTTCGAGAAGTACCCGAACGTCGGCGTGCTGCTGCCGGCCATGGGCTACTCCGAGCAGCAGCTCAAGGACCTGGAGACGACCATCAACACCTCCGGCGCCGACGTGGTCGTCATCGGCACGCCGATGGACCTGCGCCGCATCGTCGACATCAAGCTGCCGGCCGTGCAGGTCGGTTACGACCTCCAGGAGATCGGCAGCCCGACGCTCGCCGACGTCCTCCGCGAGCACAAGTTCATCTGATAGCCTGCTCCGGCATCTGAACGAAGGGGGTACCATGCCCGAGAAGGCCAAGCGTCACCTCTCCGAGCTCGACCTCACCGGCCGCAGCTTCCTGACCATCCACGACTACACGCCGGCCGAGGTCGTCACCCTGCTCGACCTCGCCGCCGCGCTCAAGGACGTTCAGAAGCGCCGCGTCCCGCACGCGTTCCTCGAGGGCCGCGCCGTCGCCATGATCTTCATGAAGACGAGCACGCGCACGCGCATGAGCTTCGAGGTCGGCATCGAGCAGCTCGGCGCCCAGCCGGTCTTCCTCAACGCCGGCGACATCCAGCTGCGCGTCGGCGAGACCATCAAGGACACCGCCAACGTGATGAGCCGCTACGTCGACTGCATCATGATCCGCACCTTCGCCCAGCAGGATGTGGAGGACCTCGCCCGGTACGGCCAGATCCCGGTGATCAACGGCCTCACCGACGACCACCACCCCTGCCAGGGCATGGCCGACGCGCTCACCATCCGCGAGCACGTCGGCCGCCTCGAGGGCGTCAAGCTCGCCTACATCGGCGACGGCAACAACGTCGCCCACTCGCTCGCCGAGGTCGGCGCCAAGACCGGCATGCACGTCGTGATCTGCACGCCGGAGGACTACCGGCCCGACGCCGCCATCATCGCCCGGGCGCAGGCGGACGCCGCCGAGACCGGCGCCACCGTGACGCTCACCGCCAACGTCGAGGCCGCGGTCGCCAACGCCCACGTCATCTACACGGACACCTTCACGAGCATGGGTCAGGAGGCGGAGCACGACGCCCGCCTGGCGGCGATGAAGGCCTATCAGGTGAATGCGGAGCTGCTGGAGCTGGCGGGCCCGCAGGTCAAGGTGATGCACTGCCTGCCGGCGCACTGGGGCGAGGAGATCACCGAAGAGGTGCTGTACTCGGAGAGCTCCGTGGTCTTCGACCAGGCGGAGAACCGGCTGCACGCCCAGAAGGCGATCATGGCGGCGCTCATCGCCTGAGGCGCGGGCTCAGATCCAGCTCGGGAACCACATGATGTGCTCGAAGTACTTGGGGGAGATCGGCAACCCGAGGACG
>DASUMX010000217.1:0-2241 GCA_036277455.1 Thermoleophilia bacterium | reverse complement strand
GCTGCGCCACATGTACGACGCCGTCCTCGCGGCGCAGCTCGCCGGCCTCGCCGCGGTGCGCGCGGGCGCCCACGGCCAGGCGGACGTGGACGCGTCCGCCCGGCGGGTGATCGCCGAGGCCGGGTACGGCGAGCGCTTCGGTCACGGCACCGGGCACGGCGTCGGGCTCGAGGTCCACGAGGCGCCGGCGCTCGGGCGCGTCCGCGGCGACCGGCTCGAGGCCGGCATGGTGTGCACCGTCGAGCCGGGCGTCTACGTCGAAGGCCTCGCCGGCGTCCGCATCGAGGACACCGTCCTCGTGACGCCGGACGGCTGCGAGCGCCTCACGACCTCGCCCAAGGAGTTGCAGGTCGTCGACTGAGGCGCGCGGCGGTCTCCGTCCCCGCGCCTGCACACCCGGGCAGCCTTGCGGTATCATGGCCTACCACGTGCGCAGACCAGCCCCCTCGACCCCTGAGTAGGACCCATGGCAGACGTCGTCAACACGAACCAGTTCAAGACCGGCATGGCCATCGAGATCGACGGTCAGCCGTTCACCATCGTCGAGTTCCAGCACGTCAAGCCCGGCAAGGGCGGGGCGTTCGTGCGCACCAAGGTCCGCAACATCGCCACCGGCGCGGTGCTCGACAAGACCTTCCGCGCCGGCGAGAAGTTCGACCGCATGCACACCCAGTCGCGCAAGATGGCGTTCCTGTACGCGACCGACGAAGAGGTCGTGCTCATGGACAACGAGACCTACGAGCAGGTCTCGGTCTCACCCGCCATGGCGGAGGGCGCGCTCAAGTGGGTCGTCGAGAACATGGAGGTCGAGATCATGTACCTCAACGGCGTGCCGTTCGAGGTGGACGCGCCGAACTTCGTCGAGCTCACCATCACCAAGTCCGATCCCGGCGTGCAGGGCAACACCGCCCAGGGCGCCACCAAGCCCGCCACCCTCGAATCCGGCGCGACCATCCAGGTACCGCTCTTCATCGAGGAGGGCGAGAAGGTCAAGGTCGACACCCGCAGCGGGGAGTATCTCGGGCGCGCCTGAGCGCTCGGGGCAGGAGAGCACATGCGAGCCCGTCAGGTAGGCATCACCGACACCACGCTGCGCGACGGCCACCAGTCGCTGTGGGCCACGCGCATGCACACCAGCGAGATGATCCCGGTCCTCGAGCTCATGGACTCGATCGGCTTCCGCTCGCTCGAGTGCTGGGGCGGCGCCACCTTCGACGCGTCCCTGCGGTTCCTCGACGAAGACCCCTGGGAGCGTCTGCGGCTCATCAAGAGGCACGTCGTGCGCACGCCTCTGCAGATGCTGCTGCGTGGCCAGAACATCGTCGGCTACCGGCACTACGGCGACGACATCGTGCGCCGCTTCGTGTACAAGGCGGCGGAGAACGGGATGGATGTCTTTCGCGTCTTCGACGCGCTCAACGACATCCGCAACTACGAGACGGCCGCCGCCGCCATCAAGGAGACCGGCAAGCACTTCCAGGGCGCCGTCGTGTACACCATCTCGCCGGTGCACTCGCTCGACCACTACATGGACCACGCCCACCGGCTCGTCGACATGGGCGCCGACTCCATCTGCATCAAGGACATGGCGGCGCTGCTCTCGCCGTTCTACGCCGAGCAGCTCGTCGGCCGCCTCAAGGCAGAGCTCTCCGTGCCCATCCAGCTGCACTGCCACTACATCGGCGGCCTCGCCCCGATGACCTACCTCAAGGCGATCGAGGCCGGGGTGGACGTCATCGACACGGCCACCGTGCCGCTGGCCTTCGGCAACTCGCAGCCGGCGACCGAGATGGTCGTGTCCGCGCTCACGGGCACGCCGTATGACAGCGGGCTGGACCTCGAGAAGCTCTTCGAGATGGCCAAGTACTTCGAGAAGGTCCGCCTGGAGGGTGGTTGGGACCGTGGCGTCACCTCGCTCACGCACATGCAGGTGTACTCCCACCAGGTCCCCGGCGGCATGATCAGCAACCTCGAGAGCCAGCTCAAGGAGCAGAGCGCGCTGGACAGGCTGCCCGAGGTCCTGCAGGAGATCCCCATCGTCCGCGCCGAGGTCGGCTTCCCGCCGCTGGTGACGCCCCTGAGCCAGATCGTCGGCACCCAGGCGGTGCTCAACGTGCTCTCCGGGCGGCGCTGGCACATCGTGCCCGACGAGATGAAGCAGTACCTGCGCGGAAAGTACGGCGCCGCACCGGGACCCATCTCGCGCGAAGTCCTGCTGCGCGTCCTGGAGGGCGAGGAGCC
>DASUMX010000216.1:0-4014 GCA_036277455.1 Thermoleophilia bacterium | reverse complement strand
CGGCGAGGTCGAGCTTGGCCTCGAGCGCGCCCTCGGGCAGCACGTCGACGGCGCCGATCATGAGGTCGTCCAGGAGGCGGCTGTCGGCCACGGCTCGGTCCTTTCGAACGGGTACGGCGACTCGGACGGGCCGGCCGGAGGCTCCGGGCGCGAGGCACGAGAGCCCGCGCCGGGCGGCGCGGCCGCCGTGGATGATAGCACAGGGCGAGCCGGGGCCCGGCCGGAGAACGGTCAGGCCACGCCGCGGAAGAGGTGGCCGGTGGTGGAGCGCTCGCGCGACGCCAGCGGCGCGAGCGCCTCCAGGCCGCCGGCCGCGAAGGCGGCGCGCTCGGCCTGGTCCATCGCCGCCTGCTCGACGACGAAGGTGGCGACGCCGGCCGCGCGCAGTTCGTCCAGATTCGGCGCCAGATTCGTGACGCGCGCGTTGAACACGCGCGTGCCGCCCGCGTCCGCCTCCGCCGGGAACTCGTAGCCCTTGGCGTCCTCCAGCAGCAGCGAGACGTGCTCGCCCGGGCCGGGCGCCTCGTAGAGCCCCTCCGCCCGGCCCAGAAGGTCGCGGGTGTGCAGCACCTGCTGCCGCCCGAAGGCGAGGATCTCGACGGCCGGAGGCGCCTGGCCTCGAGCGCGCGCCGCGGCCGCCAGCGCCGCCGCCAGGGCCGCGACCTCCTCGAGCGCCGCCTCCGGCGATGCCGTGACGGCCGGCGGCCACCTGCCGGCCAGGCCGGCGGCCACCCCGGCGGCGAGCCCGTTGAGGCCTTGCAGCGGGTACTCGGTGACGAACGCGCCGGTCAGATGCGGCAGGACGCCGGCGGCGCGCGCGACGAGCGCATGCCACGGCAGCGCGAGCAGCTCGGCGAGCCAGGCCGCGTCGGCGTCGAAGAGGACCTCGGGCAGTCGCGCGCGCACGTGGGCGCCGGATGCGCGCAACTCCTCGAGGGAGCGGGCGACCGCCGCGGGAGCGTCGCCCGCCAGCACTTCCAGGCAGTAGGCGCCGCCCTGCGGCAGCGGGAGCGGCGACTCGCCGACGCGGAGCCTCAGGACGACCGGCGGCGGTGCGGCGGCGCGGTCGGCGTACTGCGCGGCGTCCGCGCCCGCCGTCCCGGCTGCGCTCCGCGCATCCGGGCCCGTGCCGCCGTCCGAGCCCTCCGCAGCGCGGCCGGCGGTGCGGCGACCGGCGGCCAGGCGGCGCTCGCCCAGCGCCGCCACGGCCCGCCGCCGCAGGTCCTTGAGCTCGCTGACCGCAAGGAACACCTCGCCGGCCACGGCGAACTCGAGACCCGAGAGCCGGTAGGGCGTGCCGCCGAGGGCGCCGAGGGCGTCCGCCGCGCGGGCCTCCGTGAGCGCGGCCGTCCGCGCGGCCGCGAGCGGTCCCGCGGTCTCCACGGGGACCGCGTGCCCCGAGCGCGACTCGGTCACGGCGAGCGTGGCCGGCGACCCCACCTCCCCGGTCAGGCGCATGCGCAGCTCGAGCGGCCGCAGCGCGACCCGGCCGGTGACGAGGTCGCGTCCCAGCTCGCCGACATCCGCGGCCTCCAGGCGGAAGAGGCGGTCCTTGAGGGCGACGCGCTCGTGAACGCGCAGCGTGAGGCTCGCGTCGCCGCCCGCCTCCAGCCGCCGCGGCTCCGTCTGGCCCCACGGCGTGTACAGATAGACGACGTCGCCCTCGGCCACGGGCTGGCTCAGTCTGATCTCCACGGAGCCTGTCCCCTCGTCCGTCGCGCTCACGCGACCGACGAGGACGCCGCGATGCCCGCCGCGGCCGCCGCTGCGGACCTCGTCGTGGCGCCCCTGGAGGTGCGCCGCGGTGAAGGAGCGCGAGAAGCTCTGCTCGAGCCGCGCGCTCCACGTGGTGTGCACGTCGTAGCGCTCGGGGTCGGCGACCGCCGCATCGAGGGCCTCGCGGTACACGGCGGTCGTCACGCCGACGTAGGCGGCGTCCTTCATGCGGCCCTCGACTTTGAAACTCGAGACGCCGGCCGCGAGCAGCTCCGGCAGCACGCCGATCGCCGAGAGGTCGCTGGTGGACATGATGCGCGACGGCTCGAGCGCGGCCGAGCCGGTGCGCCGCAGCGCGTAGCGCAGGCGGCACGACTGGCTGCAGCGGCCGCGGTTGCCGCTGCGGCCGCCGACCATGCTGCTCAGCAGGCAGTCGCCGGAGTAGCCGTAGCACAGCGCCCCGTGGACGAAGGCCTCGAGCTCGAGCCCGCGCGTCTCGAGCGCTGCGATCTCGGCGAGACTGAGCTCGCGCGCCAGGATGGCGCGCGAGAAGCCGAGCCGCCGCAGCGCCTCCAGCTGCGCCGAGCTGTGCGTGTTCAGCTGCGTGCTGGCGTGGAGCGGCAGGTCCGGATACTCCTCGCGCACGCGCGCGGCGAAGCCGAGGTCGGCGACGATGAGCGCGTCGAGGCCGGCGAGGTACGGCGCCTCCAGCGCCGCGAGCGCCGGCTCCACCTCGTCGTCCTTGAGCAGCGTGTTGAGCGCCAGGTACGCGCGCGCGTCATACAGGTGGGCGGTCTCGACTGCCTCCGGCGCCGCCTCGCCGGCGAAGTTGCCGGCGAAGGCGCGCGCGCTCCAGCGCGCGAGGCCGAAGTAGACGGCGTCCGCGCCGGCGGAGAGGGCCGCGCGCAGGGCGCGCGGCTCCCCCGCCGGCGCGAGCAGCTCCGGGACGGTCACGCTGCGGCCCGCGGACGCGGGCTGGTCGGTCGGCGGCACGGTCCTGCCGGGCGAGACCCGGGCCCGGCGCTAGCGCAACGGCAGCGCGCCGGGCTCTTCGCTCTTGACCTTGCCGCGCTTGTCGCGGTGCACGCGGATCAGGCCGCTCGTGGCGATCGTCTTCACGCCGCCGCGCTCGAGCTCGTCGAGGAACAGGTTGATGCCCAGCGAGTCGCTGCTCATGTGGCCGGCGATGACGACGTGGATGCTGTGCTTGTCGGCCTCGTCGCGCAGCTCCTGGCCCATGTGCATGCCGACGATGGTGCCGACGCCGGCGTCCGCCAGCTTCTCCACGACCGTCTTGGGGCCCTCGGTGCCGCCGGTCATGTCGACCCAGATCTTGCCGGCGCGCGACGTACCCCCGCTCTTGCCCGCGTACGGCCCGGCTCCCTTCTGCGCCGCGATGCGGTACTCGGGGATCTCGAGCAGCGCCTTCTGCACGTCCTCGATGGTGCTGGGCTTCTTCTTCGCGAACCACTTGTTCAGGAAGTCGACCACGAGGTTGTCGGTGGGCGTGTGCGCCGAGAAGAACGGCATGTCGAGCAGGCGGGCGGCGTCGATGGCCTGGTCGTAGTTGATGGGCATGAGGCGGCGCCTGACCTCGTCCATGCGCTCGAAGATGAGCTTCTCGCCGGCCTGGATGGGCACGCCGAGCGTCGCCCAGATGTCGGCCTGGACCTCCATCACGCTGTCCAGCCTGGTGAGGCCCCACGACTCCGGGTGGTGGGTGTAGATGGCGTCGACAGGGACGCCCTTCTCGCGCAGGCGGTCGGCAAGGAGCACCTCGCCGGTGTTCATGTCGATGCCGCCGAGCAGGGTCTTGACCTCGGCCTCGGGATCGCCGACGTAGATGCGCGTGTCGTTGAAGGGGTTGGTGAGCGCTTCCGGGTCGGCGAGCTCTTTGAGGTGGTCCGGGAGCGCGTCGTACCGTTTCTTGGTGCGCGCCAGGAACTCGTCGACGCCCTCCTTGCCGCGCGGGTCGGCCTCGATGCCCATGCGCACGGCGGTCTCGTAGATCTCGCGGAGCTTCACGGTGGTCCTTTCTGGTGAACTGGAATCCCTCCTATCTTACCCAGAGGGCAGGATGGGCGTGCGCGAGAGCGGGCGCGAGAGGAAGCGGCTGCCGGCGTCGACGAAGCGCCACGGCTTCTGGTCGCCGCCGCGGACGCCGATGCGCGCCGTGGTGACCACGTCGGGACCGGGCGCGTCCGCCGGCCGCGGCAGGACCGCCAGCGGCGGCTCCCAGACCGGCAGGCCGTTCTGGGCCCGGCCGATGCCGAGCGCCTGGGCGAGCCGCGCCGGGCC
>DASUMX010000215.1:0-4317 GCA_036277455.1 Thermoleophilia bacterium | reverse complement strand
CAGGCGCCCTCAGTGTCGTGTCCATGGTTCCTCCCTTTTGCCTCGGCGCCCGCGGCGCCAGTTCTCGATCTTCTGCGCCGACGTGACGCGGACTACCTCAGCGAGACCAACCTGCTCATGACTCGCCGTCCTTTCGAGGTGATTTCGGTGCCTGCCCTGTCCCGCCGGCGGCAAGCGCCGCCAGCGCATCGGCAGAGAGTTCGCTGTACTGGCGGCCCGTCCAGAGCCGCACCAGGTTGACGTCAGGGCTGATCCCGAGCAGCAGCAGGTCTGGATCGCTCTCGAGCAGGCAGAAGGCCGCCTCCGGATGCCCGTTCTCTATGTCGAAGAGGATGACGTCTGGCCGGAATGCCTCGAGCTCGGCTGCACTGGCCCGCGGGGTCTCGAGATGGATCAGCTCGAACTGAGGAGTCCGGCCGAGGCTCGCGCCTACGCTCCCCAAGACGACCGAGTCGCCGTAGAGGAGAATGCGCCGCTCACCCATACTTGTTTCTTTGCGGGTCCCCATGCCCACAACTCTTGGTCAGGCGCAGGCGGCGCACAATGTCCCGAGGGACAGTCAGAGACAGTCCCGGGGGACAGTGTTCAGGGACGCCGGAGCGGAGATCCGCCTTACGACGAGGTTCCGGAATCGGCCAAGAACGAACGATCCTACGCTCATTAGCCGGACACTCATGATCGCGGGCCTGCGTACCGCGTTCCCCCTGGTCGCGAGCCGACGTGAGGCGCTGCAGCAGGTCTTCAGTCTCATCGATCCCGCGCGGGCAGCCTGAAGGGGCGCTTGCGCGCTCGGAGGACCCTTTTGTCCAGGCAGTCACAGTCGCACGACGGCCGTCGAGTACCACATGCCGGAGATCATGCGGAAGCACGCGACGGGGGGCGGCGTACCGCCGGTCCGCCGCCCCCCGTCTTGCATCTGAGCGTCCCCGCTAGACGATGTGCACCCTGATGAGCGTGAGCGCGGTGATCCAGCGCTCGGCCGTCTCCGCCGGGATCATCTTGCCCGACTGGGCCTCGATCTCGTTGATCGCCGCATCCACGATGTTCCGCGCCGTCTTGACGTTGCCCCTGTCGAGGGCCGCCTTGGCGTTCGTGAGCTTCTTCACCAATGACGGGAGGCGGCCCGCCGTCGGCTCGGCCGCGTCGATCTGGCCGGCCAGGGCGACGACGCTCGTCGCGGCACTCCCGCCGTTGACGAAGACGCCGGACGGCGTCGAGCAGCCCGTGATGTGCGCGTTGTTGAGCCCGCTGCCGTCGTTCTTCACGCGGCCGATGTTTGCTGGGCCCTCCCAGAAGCCTGACGTCGTGTAGTAGAGGTAGTCGTTGTACTCGGCCAGACCGCTCCCGTAGCCCTCCAGACCAGTGATGTAGTTGCGGTCGGGGCTGAGACCGTACGGCGTGCTCGCGCGGCCGATGGCGTCGTCAGTCCGCCACCAGAGGTGGCTCGCGGTGGCGCACAGACCGTAGGGGAATTCGATCCAGTACTCGCCGAGGACGTCCATGTGGCTCACGGTCCCGCCGTCCGCGGTCGGGTTGTCGCGGGCGATGTAATCGTTTCCATACGAGTCCGACCAGTTCCAGTAGAAGTAGCCGAGGTGCTGCGTCACGTTGTACGGGATCGCCTTGCAGTTGATCCACGTCCGGTCGATGCCGGTCCCGTCCGTCGCCGCGCGCCCGATGTAGCCCGAGTAGTCTGACCAGTAGACGTGGTGGTCGTAGACGGTGAGGCCTGTGGGGGTGATGCCGGTGATGAAGCTGTTGTTCACGTTGGTGCCGTCGAGGCTTGCGCGACCGATGGAGTTCCAGCCCGTCCACCAGATGTGCCAGTCGTCGACGTACACGTCGAAGACGCGATCGAGGCCGGTGATGAAGTTCTGGTTCACGCCGGTGGCGTTGTTGTTGGCGCGGCCGATGCTGTACCCGGTCTGGTTGGTCCAGTAGACGAAGGCCTCCGCCCTCGGCGTCAAGGCCAGGAGCAGAGCGAAGGAAGAGACGAGCAGTCCGAGCAGGACCAGCCCTCTCATCCGCGCGCCGTGCCGCGCCCTCGCAGGCGCCCTCAGTGTCGTGTCCATGGTTCCTCCCTATCGTTGCCTCGGCGCCCGCTGCGCCTCGCTAGATGATGTGGACCTTGATCAGGCCGAGCACCTGGATCCAGCGATCCGCCTGCTCCGAGGGGGTGTGCTTGCCGGACTGCGCCCGGATAAGGCCGATCGTCGCATCGATGATGTTGAGCGCGACCTTCGGCTGGTCCCTGTCCAGGGCCGCCTTGGCGCTCCTGAGCTTCCGCACCAGCGGCGTGGCCAGGCGGGTAGGGAGGCCGGCCGCCGAGATGTCGCGGGCGACGCCGAGCAGGCTCGTCGGCGCGCTGTGACCGTCCACGTCCACGTCCATAGGTTCCGAACAGCCGGTGATGAGGGCGTTGTTCAGGCCTCCGCCGCCCGTGCCCACGCGACCGATGCCCTCCGGATACGTGAAGGAGCCGATCGTGGTGTAGTAGATATGGTCGTCGTACACCGTCATCCCACCGGCGCCGGCAAGCCCGGTGATGTAGTTGCGGTCCGGGCTGAGGCCGTAGGGCGTGCTCGCGCGTCCGATCTCGCCGTCGGACCTCCAGTACAGGTGACTTGCGGTGGCACAGATGCCCTGGATGGGGCGGACCCAGTAGTCGCCCAGGATGTTGGTGTAGTTGACGGTGCCGCCGGCGGCGGTCGGAGGGTTGCATCGGGCGATGCGCGGATCGTCCGCCCCGGCGCGACGCCACGACCAGTAGAAGTAGCCCGCGTGCTGGGTCAGGTTGTCTGGTATCGCCTTGCAGTCGATCCAGGTGCGATCGATGCCCGTGCCGCTCGTCGTCGCCCGACCGACGTAGCCCGAGTAGTCGGCCCAATAGATGTGGTCGTTGTAGATCGCGAGACCCCGGGGCTGGCAGCCGGTGATGAAGTTGACGTTCGCGTTGGTGCCGTCGAGGCCGGCGCGACCGATGGTGTCCCAGGTCGACCAGTAGATGTGGTAGTCGTCGACGATGATGTTCTTCGGGTGCCCGACGAACATGATGAACGTCTGGTTGACTCCGGTGCCGTCGTTGTTGGCGCGGCCGATGCTGTCTCCGTGGGAGTTGGTCCAGTAGACGAAGGCATCCGCCCTGGGCGTGGCCACCAGGAACAGGATGAAGGCGCCGACGAGAGCGGCGAGCAGGAACAAGCTGCCCGCGCGCCTTCCGCTGCGCCCCTCCGCGGTGGTACTGCCTCCGCACGTGTGGTCTCTCATGCCGCGCCTTCCTTTCCGTCAGATGTGGATCGCTGCCCGGCGCCGCCGGCGATGAGCGTCGCCAGGGCATCGGCAGTGAGTTCGCGGTACTGGCGGCCCTCCCAGAGTCGCACCAGGTTCACGTCGGGGCTGATGCCGAGCAGCAGCAGGTCCGGGTCGTCCTCGAGCAGGCGGAACGCCGCCCGCGGATGGTCGTTCTCGATGTCGAAGAGGATGACGTCCGGCCGGGCCGCCCGCAGCTCGGCGGCGGTCGGCCGCGCTGCGCGCAGGCGGACCAGCTCGAACCCGGCAGCTCGGCCGAGGCTGGCGCCCACGCTGCCGAGGACGACCGAATCGCCGTAGAGAAGGATGCGCCGCAGTCCGCTCATGCCCGTGCCTTTCGCAGGTCCCACCGACCTGCCTGACTCTCGAGCAGGCGGGGCCGGCGCACAATGTCCCGCGGGACAGTCGGGGGGACAGTCGCGGGACAGTCATGCCATGTGCACGGCGTATGGCGGCCCGGAGGTCCTCAGGCTCAAGGAGGTGGAGAAGTCGCTCAGGAAGATCGGGTCGTCGGGGTGAGCGCGGACGTAGACAGTCGTCGCCTGCTTCTCGGCTCGCCGCCCTCAGCGCAACCCGTGCTCAGGCGAGCGGTATCGCGATCTCGACGAGCAGCTCGCTCTCGGGGACATCCTTGGGGTCGTTCAGGTAGGTCTCGCGGGCGGCGCCGGCGGGTTTGCGACCGTGCTCCTCGACCCACTTGAACAGGGCTCCGTAGCCCTCGGGGACCTCCGTGTAGGGGCCCTTGTGGGTCGTGGACACGACGTGACCGCCGGGGATCTCCTCGACGGCGATGCCCTCGCCGGCGACGGCGCCGTCCGTCACGGGCATGCAGATGACCAGGTCAAACTCGTCCTTGCCGAAGTCCGGCGAGAAGACGAAGGGCGGCCCGACCGTCTCGGCGCCGGTCGCGGCGACGTGCTGCCTGAGCTTCCCGAACCCGGCGTCCAGTCCCACGCCGATGGTCTTCATCGTCACCCGCTCGCGGCGCGTGAGCGCGAGCTGCGAGGC